>CAVFDV010000204.1:0-2018 GCA_963621315.1 Oscillibacter sp. MSJ-31 | reverse complement strand
CTGCTCGACATGGGCTGCGAGGTCTCCTCCATCGTCTCGATGGTAGACGACGGCGGCTCGACGGGCATACTGCGCGAGCGCGGCGGCGTCATCCCGCCCGGCGACGTGCGCAAGTGCATATCCGCGATGTCGGCCGACTACGACGGCATCGTCGCGCGTGCCTTCCGGCACCGCTTCGACTATCTCGACGACCACTCGCTCGGCAACCTCGTCCTGACGGCCATGGCCGCCGAGACCGGCTCGTTTCCCGACGCCATACGCGTGTGCGAGCGCCTGCTCGACGCGCGCGGGCATGTCTACCCCTCGACGCTGTCCGACGTCACGTTGTCGGGCATGACGACGCAAGGCGAGATGCTCGAAGGCCAGGCCTGCATAGGCGACGCGCCCGCCGCCATGCGCTACGTGGCCCTGACGCCGGCAGACCCGCCCGCCTACCCGGCCGCCCTCAACGCCATACGCGAGGCCAACCTCATCGTCTTGGGGCCGGGTTCGCTGTTCACCTCCATCATCCCCAACCTGCTCGTGCCGGGCGTGATCGAGGCGATACAGGACGCCCGCGCCCGCGAAGACGACCGCGCCTACACCGTCTTCGTGTGCAGCCTGGCCGACATGCAGGGCGAGACCTGGGGCATGGACTGCTTCGACCACGTGGCGGCGCTTCTGCGCCATGGCATGCGCGGCATACTCGACGCCTGCCTCATCCATGAAAACCCCGCCGACTCGCCCATGGCCTCCGGGCATTTCCCGCAGGCGGGCGACTACTCCGACGCGCGCCGCCTGACACGTGGCAGGCGCGAGGGGCAGGTGCGCCACGTGCGGGTGGACGCGGGGCTTGTGGAGCAGGTGCGCGAGGCCGGCGTGCGCCCCATGGTGGCCGACCTCGTCGACCATGCCCGCCCCACCTGGCATTCGCGCGAACGCCTGGCCGCCGCCTTCGAGGAGGTGCTGCGCTCGTGTCGTTTACCGCAAAGGTGAAAGACGAGCTCTCCCGCGTCGAGCCGGCGTGCCCGGATTGCGAGAGGGCCTGCCTTTGCGCGCTCGTGCGCATCGTGGGCACGCTTGCCATCAGCGCCCGCCAGCCGCGCCTGGAGGCCGCCACCGAGACGGCCGGCGTCGCGCGCAGCCTCATACGCCTGCTGCACGGCGTCTACGGTCTGAAGACGGAGCTGACGGTGCGCCGCAGCAAGCTGCACAAGGCGCACAACTTCCTTGTGACCGTGCCCGCCCAGGCGCCGCTCGAAGGCGCCTTGCGCGACCTCGGGGTCTTGGGAAGCGACGGCGCCGCGCTGCCGAAAGGGGTAGTGGCGCGCCCGTGCTGCGCCGCCTCGTATCTGCGCGGCGTCTTTCTGGCGGGCGGCTACATCGCCGACCCGCGTGGGGATTTCCACTTCGAGCTGTCGTGCCAAAGCCCGGGCCTGGCCGAGGCGGTGTGCGCTCTGATGGAGGCGGGCGGCATACGCGCGCGCGCCACGAGGCGCGGCAACGCGAGCATCATCTACCTGAAGGGGGCAGACGCCATCATCTCGTTTCTCGCCTTCGTGGGGGCGCATAGAAGCGCGCTCGAGATGGAAAACGCCCGCGTGGTGAAAAGCGTGCGCAACGACACGAACCGCCGGGTGAACGCCGAGATAGCCAACCAGCAGAAGGCGAGCGCGGCGAGCATGGCCCAGATCGTGTGCATACAGCGCCTCGTGGCCCGCCGCGACATCGAGGAGGTGCCCGAGAGCCTGCGCGAGGTGGCCATGCTGCGCCTGAAGCACCCGGACGCCTCGATCAAGGAGCTGGGGCAATACGCGACGCCGCCCCTGTCGAAAAACGCCGTCTACCACCGCCTCCTGCGCATCCAAAAGCTCGCCGAGGGCTGAGGCGCCGGCGCCTCCGAGCCGGCGAAATGCCGCCGCGCACCGCTTTCTAGCTTGACTTTCTTGCAATTTCGGGGGGGGGGTTTATCCTCTTTGCCATCAATACGTTTCCCGAAGAGAAGGGGGCAAGAGATGGTTGTGAAGTTGAAACAGGGC
>CAVFDV010000203.1:0-2045 GCA_963621315.1 Oscillibacter sp. MSJ-31 | reverse complement strand
CCCTACGACGTGCTCGACGCCGTGCTCTACGACCACGTGGAAGGCGAGATGGGCGTGCGCGCGCTCGTCGGGGCGGGGCACGACGAGGCCCTTGCGCGCCGCGTCGTCGCGCAGGTGCAGGCAAGCGAGTTCAAGCGCCGCCAGGAGCCGCCCGCGCCCCATGTGCAGGGCTGCGCCCTCACCGCGCAGCGCGCCTGGCCGGTGACGAACGCCTGGGTGGATAATTCATAGAGCCGTCATGCGCGCGTGCGCCCGTCCTTCGCGCGCCGCGCTACAATGGCGGGGTATGGTTTCACTGCGGCCGCGCGCGTGCGCGCCGCGTCATGCAAGCACGTAAAGCGAAAGGATTTCACGATGCCCACGATCACCCGCGAAGATGTGCGCGTCCCGGCCGACGTCATGCCGGAGGCCCGCGAGACCTATATCGACAACATGATGGCCGCCACGCAGGGCACGGGCCGTCTCATGCTCTTTGCCTGCGACCAGAAGATGGAGCATCTGAACAAGGACTTCGTGGGCGAGGGCATCTCCGACGACGACGGCGACCCCGAGCACCTGTTCCGGATCGCCGACCAGGGCATCTGCGGCGTCATGGCCGGCCAGCGCGGCTTGATCGCCCGATACGCGGCCGACTACCCGCAGGTCAACTACCTCGTGAAGATGAACTCCAAGACCAATCTGGTGAAGACCGACCAGCAAGACCCGTACTCCGCGCAGCTCCACGACTTCGAGGCGGTGCTCGCCATGCGCGAGGCCGGCGTCAACATCGTCGGGCTGGGCTACACGGTGTATCTGGGCAGCGAGTTCGAGTACCAGATGCTTGCCGAGGCAGGCGAGCTGATCGCCGAGGCGCACGCCGAGGGCCTGCCCGTGGTGCTGTGGATCTACCCGCGCGGCTCTGCGGTGAAAGAGGAGAAGGCCGCCGATTTGATCGCCGGTGCGGCGGGCGCCGCCTTGTGCCTGGGCGCCGATTTCGTGAAGGTGAACCCGCCCGCGGCCGCCGACGGCAAGTCGTCTGCCGAGCTTTTGGCCCAGGCCAGCCGCGCCGCCGGGCGCACCGGGCTTGTGTGCGCGGGCGGCTCCAACAAAGACCCCAAGGAGTTTCTGGCCGACCTCTACGACCAGATCCACGTGGGCGGCGCCTGCGGCAACGCGACGGGGCGCAACATCCACCAGAAGAGCCTCGACGAGGCGGTGCGCCTGACGAAGGCCATCTCGGCCATCACCTTCGGCGACTACGACGTCGAGGAGGCCTTCGAGGTCTACGAGGGCAAAGAGAACTACAGCCTCTAGCGAAAGAGCAGGTCGCGATACTTTGATGGACTTCTACGCCGAGGCGCTCTCGCGCCACGAGAAATGCGGGGGCAAGGTCGCGGTCGCGGCCAAGATGCCCCTCGAGACCCAAGACGACCTCTCCGTCGCCTACACGCCGGGCGTGGCCGAGCCGTGCCGCGCGATCGCGCGCGACGCCTCTGCGGCATGGCGCTACACCGCGAAGGCCAACACGGTGGCCGTCGTGTCCAACGGCACGGCGGTGCTCGGCTTGGGAAACATCGGGGCGCAGGCGGCCATGCCCGTGATGGAGGGCAAGGCCGTCTTGTTCAAGCGCTTCGGCGGCGTGGACGCGTGGCCTTTGTGCATCGACGCGGCAAGCCCCGACGAGGTGGTCGCCTGCGTGAAGGCGCTCGCCCCGAGCTTTGGGGGCGTCAACCTCGAAGACATCAAGTCGCCCGACTGCTTCGAGATCGAGCGCAGGCTCGAAGAAGAGCTCGACATCCCGGTCTTCCACGACGACCAGCACGGCACGGCCGTCGTCGTCACGGCGGCGCTCGTGAACGCCCTCAAGGTCGTCGGCAAGCGCATGGACGGGGCGCGCATCGTGGTGAACGGGCCTGGCGCGGCGGGCACCGCCATCGTGAAGATGCTGCTTTCGGCCGGTGCGCGCGACGTCGTCGCATGCGACAGCAAGGGCATACTCTACGAGGGGCGGGCGGTGAACGCGCCCCACAAGGCCGAGCTTGCCGCGCTCACGAACCCGCGCGGCC
>CAVFDV010000202.1:0-2057 GCA_963621315.1 Oscillibacter sp. MSJ-31 | reverse complement strand
CCGTTTTTTCTTCTCGACGGCGGCGGCTATCTCTTTCGGGTCGAGCCCCATGGACCCGAGGGAGTTGTTGAAGACGAGCTCTTCTTTCATCGGCGCCGTGTGCGTCGTGCGCCCCAGCGGCCCGTAGGAGCTGAGCGGGTTGTGGCGCGTCTTGTGCGGCAAGACGTCGGTGACGGTGACCTCGTAGGTGACGGCCTTGCCGGCAAGCGGGTTGTTGAAGTCCAGCCACGCGTAGCCGTCTTCGACTTTCAGAACTTTGGCGGGGATTTTTTGCAGCTCCGGGCCGTAGAAGCTGATGGTTTGCCCGACGGGCAGCTTGTCGGCGTCGGGTATGTAGCGCAGGTCGCGCTTTTGTACGCTCTCCTCGCGGTACTCGCCGAAGGCGTCTTTCGGCTCGAGGCGCACCGTGTAGGTCTTGTTCGGCTCCATTTGCTGGATCGCGTCGTCGAGGCCGCGTATGAGCTGGTCGGTGCCCGTCTCGTATTCGATCGGCCCGCTTTGCCCGCTGCTGTCGAAGACGGTCCCGTCGTCGAGCATCGCCTTGAACTCGGCGCGTATGTTGACGTTTTTACCGATCATCTGTCTGGGTCCTTCCGACATGGGCGGCGCGCGCCCGTTCGGGATATGCCATACACGCGGCATGGGCGCTTTGCCGTGCCCGCCGCATCTATACGGTCGCGTGTCGCGCGCTGCGGCGCAAGGGGCCGCGTGCACACAAAGCGCGGCGGGTATTTGGGCGGCTTCACAATTGCGCCGCGCCGCCGTCTCGCGCTTTGATGCAAGCTGCGAAAGACTGTTGTCGCGGCGTTTTCGGCCGCGGCGCGCAAGCAGGCGCGTAAGCCGGCGCGCAAGCCGGCGCGCAAGAGAGGGATTTTCACGACGACGAAAGGGGAGGGCCGCGATGGATATGCCCGTGAAGGTGACGGGGCAGCAGCGCTCGGAAGGCGAGCTGTTCTTGGACATGGAGCTTGCGGCCGGGCAGGTCGCGCGCTTTGCCGAGCAGGCGTTTTCGGCGATCGCCCGTGAAAACGGCGTCGAGATAGAGGATGGGGCCGACGTGCAGGCCGCGGTCGAGGAGGCGCTTTCAGACAAACCCGTCGCCGAGATCGCCGCGGGCACCGTCATGAACATGGCCGCCCCGTTCGGGCGCTCGACGCTCGACGACGTCTCGACCGTCGGGGCGCCGCGTTTCATCGCGCATGGAAAACTCGAGGCGGGAAAGCCCTTCGCCTTCACCGCCTCCTGGGCGCTCGTCCCGCAGGCAGAGCTTTCCTCCTACGGGCCGGTCGAGTTCAATGCGCCGGCTTCCGAGGTCGCAGAAGAGGCCATCGACCGGGAGATAGCCCAGATGCGCGCGCAAGGGGCGAGGTTTGCCGAGACGCACGACGACGGCCCGGTGCGCCGGGGAGACGCCGTCGACTTGTCGCTTGACACCGAGCACGACGGCGAGAAGGTGGACGGCTTGTGTTTCGAGACCCGCGCGTATGTGACGGGCGCCGGCAACATGCCCGACGAGTTCGAGGACAACGTCGTCGGGATGCGCCCGGGCGAGACGAAGACCTTCGCCTACAAAGGCGTGGTCGGCATCGACGAGGACGGGCAGGCGGTCTATGGCGACTACACCTCGACGGTCCATGTCCGCGCAAAGCTCGAGCAGGATTTTCCCGAGATTGACGACGCCTGGGTGCGCGCCAACGTGAGCGGCTGCGATGGCGTGCAGGAGCTGCGCGCGCGCATACGGGAGCGCATGGCCGGGCAGGCAGGCGAGGAGCGTCGTCACTACTTGAACTATCTGGCCGCCTCCAAGCTTGCCGAGCGTTTCGAGGGGCATATACCGGATGCCGCCTACGAGGCCGTCCGCGAGCAGCTCCAGGCAGAGCTTGAGGACAGCGCACGGCAGGCGGGGATGGGCCGAGACGAGTTCTTGCAAGAGCAGGGGATGAACGAGCAGCAGTTCGGCGTGCGCATGATCTTGGAGGCGCACGAGCGCCTGGCCCAAAGCATCGCGCTCGACGCCATGGCGCGCCATCTCGGCTTCACGTTGTCCGAAGAAGACC
>CAVFDV010000201.1:0-2141 GCA_963621315.1 Oscillibacter sp. MSJ-31 | reverse complement strand
GCACAGGCCTGAGCCGGGCGACCCGGGCCGGACAACGCCTGGCGGCCGGCGCAAGTGAAAGGACACGAGGCGCCCGGATCCGGCGCTAGTCCAAAATCCAGCCTTGCGACGGGCCGTCCAAGACCTCCCAGCCGGCCTTCTCGTACTCGCTGCGGCAGCGCTCGACGCCCGCGCCGCGTCCGCCGTTTTCCGTCAGGTCCACCGTGTCGCGCGGGTTGGCGCCGACCTCGGCCCAGCACAGATTGCCGCCCGAGACCGCCGAGATCGGCGAGGAGACGGCGCAGTTCAAGGCGGGCGTAAAGCCGGTCGTCAGCCCGTAGACGGCCACGTACAGCGAGTTCACCATGTCCGAGATCTGCCCGCGCTCCTCGACCTGCGTGCCCTCGACCGTGATGCGCCGTCCCACGCCGGCCGACATCGCGTGCGAGTCCATGCACAGCTTCGAGGCCTCGGCAATCTCGTGCGCGGAGTGCTCCGGGCCTACCGGCTCGACGCAGGTGGACAGCGAAAGCCCGGCCTCGTGGATATTTGCCAGCGTCTCCAAGCGCGTGGCGACCTCGATGCCGGTGTCGACGCCCTCGCGCATGCGCACCGCGTGGTAGCAGCCGTTGATGCCGGCCGCCTTCAGCTGCCTGGCCTGCGCAAGCGTCATGTCGCCCGTGTTGATGAGCAGGGGCATCTCGTCGCCGATGACCCCGCGGGCCACCGCCGTCATCTCCAAGATCTTCTCGAAGGGGTAGCTTGCCGTCGTGAGCATGAGGATGAGGTTCGCGCCGGCCTCCATGTACTCGTCGCAGTAGTAGCGCACGTCGTCGGGGGCAAGCTCGAGCTTTTCCTTCACCAGCCCGTTGCACACGGCAAAGCTGCAAAACTTGCAGTTCTTGCCGCAGGGGCTGCCGTTGAGGCCTATCTGCGCGTGGATCTCGGCCTTGCCGTTTGTGGCCGCCATCGACATCCGGTGCGCCGCCCAGCGCACAAGATAGGAGTCGCGCGAGAGCGGGTCCAGGCCGTAGAGGTACTCCATCTCGTCGAAGGCCAGCCCCTCGCCTTCCATGGCCTTCTCGACCAGTCCGACCACTTTGTCCGTGAGCTTTTCCATGCGCGTCGCGCCCCTTCCTTCACATGACTATCCGACAGGCGCACATAATAGCACCCTTATTTCTCGTCTTCCTTGATGCCCCGCGTCGCCTCGCGCTGCTCCTCCCTGAAACGGGCCGAATCCGCCTTCTCCTGCGCGGTGGCCTCCTTTTTCCCGACGGGCTGGTTGACCACGATCTGGGGAAAGGGCATGCCGATGTCGTACTTGTCGAAGAGCAGCTTGATCTCGCGGTTCAAGTCGCGCTCGACCTGGGCGCGGTCGGCTTCCGCGCACTTCACCATCACGCGTATGTCGACGCTGCTCTCGCCCAACGCGACGACGCCCTTGTAGAACGGCCCTTCGATGATGGAGGGGATCGTCTCGCGGATCTTGGGCAGCTCGTCGGAGAGGATGGCCTCGACGCGCTCGAGCGATTCGCTGTACTCGATGCCCACGTCGATCCAGGTGTACGACGTCTGCTTGGTCTTGTTGACGATGTCGCTTATGTTGGAGTTGCGGATGACCTTGATGTTTTGGGCGCCGTTCATGACCTTCGTGGTGCGGATGCCTATCTCGACGACCGTGCCGCTCCACGTGCCCACCTGGATGATGTCGCCGACGCGAAACTCCCCCTCGAAGATGATGAAAAGGCCCGACAGTATGTCGGAGACCAGCTCTTTTGCGCCAAACGATATCGCGATGGACAAGATGCCCGCCGAGGCCAGCAGCGTCGTGGTGTCGACGCCTAGAAGCGCCAGGCAATAGTAGACGACCCCGATGATGGTGGCGTACTTGATGAAGCTGCCCAGCAGGCGGCACACCGTCTCGCCGCGCGAGCTGAGCGCGTCTGCCAGAAGCGAGAGGAGCTTTTGGACGACGACGGCCATCGTGAGGGCAAAGCACGCCGTCATGATGCTGGCCGTGAACGCGAAGATGTTGAGGCCGTGCTCCCATGTCCCCCCGAGTATGTAGGAGAAGATCGAGCCTTCCCCGAATATCCGGTCGCGCAACAGCACCGCGACGAAGACGGCCACGACGAAAAGCGCCGCCATGACCTTCATGA
>CAVFDV010000200.1:0-2168 GCA_963621315.1 Oscillibacter sp. MSJ-31 | reverse complement strand
CCTACTCGACCCATCACCCCCTCTACTCGACCTTCGTCTACGGAACCCTCTTCTCGCTTGGCAACGCCATAGCCGGCATGAATACGGGGCTCTTGTTCATGATGATCTTCCAGACGCTCGCCTTGGCCGTCGCCCTCGCATTCGAGGTGGCCGAGCTTTCCCGTATGGGTCTTGACAGGAGGGTGCCTGTCGCCGCGTTGGCCTTCTTCGCCATCGTCCCCGTCTTCGGGGCATACTGCCAGTGGATTGTGAAGGATTCGCTGTTCGGCGCGTGCTTCGCCCTGTACGCCACCGTCTACGTCCGTTGCTGCATCCAGGCGCGGGAGGCGGCCGTTCCCACGCGCGACCTCGTGCTCTTGCTTGCGGCCTCTGTCGCGGTCGGCCTGTTGAGGAACAACGGCTTTTACGTCGTGACGCTCTCCGCGCTTGCCTTCGCGGTCGTGTACCGAAAGAAGCTTCCCGCGGGGAAAGTCGTCCTCCTGCTCGCCGCAATCCCTTTGATTTTGGGTCTCAACCAGGCGGCGCTTCTCGCCACACATGCCCAACCGGGCGATCTGCGCGAGGCGTTGTCGATTCCCTTCCAGCAGACGGCGCGTTGCGCGTTGGAGCACCCCGACGACGTCACCCAAGAGGAGAGGGAGGCGATCGATGCTGTGCTGGACTATTCCGACCTCGCCGAACGCTACAGGTGGTGCATCGCAGACCCGGTGAAGGGCAAGGCCAAGACCGGCGACAAGGGCGCATTGCTCGAGTACTTCAGGGTCTGGGCCGCCCAAGGCCTGCGCCACCCCGTCTGCTACCTCGAGTCCTTCCTCGCCCAATCGTTCGGGTATTGGTCGTTCGAGGACCCGTCGGTTCCCTCGGTGCAAAACCGGGAGTTCGCCAAATTTTACAAACCCAACTTCATAGAGAAGCGTCTTGGCGACGACTGGCCGGGTCATGTGCCGGAAGACACGACCAGCAACATTTTCCCCGAGCTCGCGGAGGGCGCGACGGAGACGGTGGTCGTGTTCAAGAACGCTCCGCTCCTCGGTTTGTTCTCGGGCTGCGGCATCTACGCGCTTTCCGGCCTCGCTCTTGCCGCCCTCGCGTTCTACCGCGGGCGTCCGGGGGCGCTCATCGTGCTGGCTCCCTCGGCGTTCCTGCTGCTCACCTGCATTGCAGGGCCTCTGAACGGCTCTACCCGCTATGCGCTCGGCTGCATCGCCGCGTTTCCTGTCGTCACGTGCGCGATCCTGTACCTGCTCTTCGGGCCGCGCCCGCGCAAGGGCGGGGCACCCGAGCTTCGGCGCGCGCGTTTTGCCCCTCGCCTGCCTTTGCCAAGGCGATGGAGGCGAGCAGCAGCATCAGCGGGGCCATGTGCACCACGTAACGTGCATTGCATTCCCAGACAAGCTCGAACAGGAAGAACATGACGAGGGCGAACATGGCGACAAAGGCAGGCGAACCGGGCGGCGTACGGCGGCTTTTCACCGACGCGAACATGAGGAGGGAGAGCAAGAACAGCCAAAACGCCTGCGCGTAGCATTTCACCGGGCCATGTCTGCCCCCGCCTTCTGAAAACAGGGAAAAGGCAAGCGATTCGGGATGGTCGGGATGTCTGTTCACATAGTCCGCGCCCGCAAGACGCCCGTCGCCCCAGGTTCTTTGCACCTTCGTCACGAGAAGATGCGCCAAAGTCCCGCCGACACCGCGCTCTTTCACGCGCTTTTTGATGACCTTGATGTTCGCGGCCTCTTTATCCGCCTTGTCGCCGGCTTCGCGTGTGAGGTTCACGTCGTCTTGGTTGTAGCCGCCCGTCGTGTTGAGGGACATCATCACCCAATGCGTGTAGGGGAATTTATACGTGTCATAGTCCTCGTCGGATATGCCGAGGGCGTTTTGCGCCGCAGCGCCAACCTGCGCGACAACAAGGCAAAACGCCAGCAGGCATGTGGCTTCGCGCATAGCTTTTCTCAGCTTGCGGGGGCAGCGCCTACGTGCTAGGTCGACAGCTTCCACAAACACGAAACCGGCAAAGACAAAGGCGGTCGTCGCCTTCAGCTGAAACGCCACTCCCGCCGCTATGGAAAGACCCAGCAAAAACGCGAATCTCGCCTTGCCGTCCGTTTTGCGCGCCTCCACGAACAGCAGCAGCTCCACGCCGACGAGGGCGGTGGGGATCATGT
>CAVFDV010000199.1:401-2178 GCA_963621315.1 Oscillibacter sp. MSJ-31 | reverse complement strand
ACCTTGATGGCTTTCTTGAACCAGTTGTTTTGCTTGAGGCGTTCAAGGGCGTTCTGGTAGTTGTCCGTAGGTTCGCCGTCGGACATAAGAAAGATGGCAGGCGCAAACGAGCCGGAGGCATCGCTCATGAACGCGCTGCGCGACAGTTTGCTGTTGAGCTCATCGCACGCCTCTCCGAAGCTGGTGAGACCCCCAGCCTCAAGGTAGTTCCAGCGGAAATCCTCAGCGTTGATGGGGCTGTCATACATCCACTTGACCCCGGTGGAAAACTCCATGACGGCAATTTTCACCTGTGCGTCGGCATTGCTTGCCGAGAGGTCTTGCAGCTCGGGCAAGACGTTCTCAATAGCCGTGTTCACAGTACCGATTTTCGAGCCGCTCATGCTGCCCGATGTGTCTACCAGGAAGAAGAGGATCATCGTCCTCCTGGGGACTTCAACCACCTCATCGTAAATGCCCAACGTCTCCACCTTTCTTTGCCGTGCGTTTGCAACGGGCGTACCTTATTTGATCTGTGCCTCTTTGCCGCCTGCAAAATTGATCTTGATACCGCGCTTTACTGGAAGCGTCTTGCCAGGCTCGAACGTTCGCTGGTCACCGCTGGGCAAAATCCCCACCCACGTGCCGCTCGACACGTTCTGCAAGCCATAAGAACCGGGATGCGCCCTGCTCTCGACCACCTTGCCCACGATGAGCTCCCCGGCGGTGACGTCGTTGCCAATCTGTCGCTGCGTGACAGTGCGGCCCGGCATCAAGACGACCTCCGTCTTCTTTGCGCACAAAAGGGGCGGAACCGCCATGCCGGCCCCGCAACCCTGGCAGCGGCACTGCGGCAGAGCCGTGTCTACAAACATCTCCCCGCCGCAAGACGGACAGTCGATCATACAGTCGCGCAGGCGCAGAAACGCCTCCTGCCAGGCCTTCTCAGTCACTCGATGCTGTTTATCCTCACCAATCATGCTTGAACGGCTAAATGCCTCGCAAAACAAATCGCGCATGAACTTAGGGTACAGGGGCCAGAACCGAATGGCGTTTGCGTGCACGCCGCGCACGGGACGGTTGCTGTCGTCAGCCTCGCCAAACATAAACAGCGGGTCAGTGCCGTAGAATCGACGTTCATGCTCGTCGGTCAAACAGGGACAAAGCGTGCGCTTGCCTTCAAGCGGGTGATTCATGAACAGAAGCATGAAAAGCACGACCGCCAAGGAGAACCGGTCGGTATGAATGCTCGGCAGCGCATCTCCCGTCACGACCTCCGGGGCCATGTAGCGACATTTTCCGGCAATGCCCAGGTTCTCCCCGTAAGGCGCAACGTTGTCGTTGTCGCAAATAAGCACCTTGCCCGTCTGGGGGTTCACGAAGAAGTTGCCGTCGTTGAGGTCTTGGTAGCTGAAGCCCCTGTCGTGCAGGGCACGGAAAGCGCCCACAATATCGAGGGCAGCGTTGATGACCGCGCCCGCATTGGCAAAGCGTTCCTTCACAAGCAGAAACTTGGAGAAATCCTTGTATTCAGGCGAGCGCAAATCCATGATGTAGCCATACGTGCCCGACTCCCACGTGGTAATTGCCTTGGGCCAGAGGAACGCCGCAGTGGGGGTACCCTGCTTGATGTTGTTTTGGATGTTGGCATAAAACCGCTGAGGGTCTTTCGCCTTGCCCGCAAAATACCACTTGAGCGCATAAGTGCCGCCATCGTATTTCACACGGTAGACCTCGCCTTGGCCGCCCTCGCCGAGCTTGTCGATGACCTCCGCCTCGCCGCCGCCTTCTATCCGTA
>CAVFDV010000199.1:0-391 GCA_963621315.1 Oscillibacter sp. MSJ-31 | reverse complement strand
GGCCATATGAGCTCCAAACTGGCAACCCCACCCCTCCCATATGGGAGGAGCGGGGTTGCCGTCACCGGGAAACCTAAATGTTCACGCCATACTGGTGGCAGAGCGTTTCCAGGCCGCCCTGGATACCACCTGCAACCGCGTTGAAGTTCCATGCGCCGTCCTTGCGGTAAATTTCGCAAACGACGAGCGATGTCTCAATGGAGAACTCCTCCTCCAGGTCGAAGCGCAACACCTGCTCGCCCGTCTCATCAAACTCGTCGGCGAGCTTGGCGACGCGCACGAACGCGTTGGACACCTGGCCAAAGTTCTGGTTGCGCGCCTCAGCGTCGTGGATGGTGACCGTGATGGCAATCTTCTCGATGTTGTCGGGCACCTTGGAGAAGTCGATGAT
>CAVFDV010000198.1:0-2201 GCA_963621315.1 Oscillibacter sp. MSJ-31 | reverse complement strand
CTCGCCGGGCTCATAACCCGGAGGTCGTTGGTTCAAATCCAGCCCCCGCGACCAACACATGCGAAACGGCCTGCACATGCGGGTCGTTTTTTTATCACCGGCCCGCGTGCGCGCCGGGCGGAAAAGGGGAAGGGGTTTTCGATGCCGGGTGAAGACGACGGGCACGGCGCATCCGTGCAGGGCAAGGGCGGCGTATCCGCGAAAGACGGGTGCGGCGCGCCTGCGCGAAGCGGCCGCGATGCCTTTTCCGCCTCGGCGGATGCCCCTTTTGCGGCCGATTTTCGCGCCGCGGGCGAAGACGACGACGGCTACGACCCCTACTCCGACTACATGGACGCGCTGGGGCGCATGGACGACGAGGAGTTGTGCGAGGACCCCTGGAGATAGGCGCTGAGGGAGGGCGCGGTAAATGTACACGGTCATGGTGACAGGCGGTCTCGGGTCGGGCAAGAGCGCGCTCGTGCGCGAGCTGTGCGCGCTTGGCGCGACGGGCATCGACCTCGACGAGATCGGGCATCTCGTGCTTGCCGAAGACGAGGACGCCCGCCGCGAGCTTGCCGCGTGCTTCGGCGAGGACGTCTTGGGCGCGGACGGCGAGGTGGACCGCGCCTTGCTCGCGAAGCGCGCCTTCACCAGCCCGCAGGCGACGGCGCAGCTCGACGCCGTCATGTCGCCGCGCATACTCGCGCGCGCCGCAGACTATCTCGTGGACGTGCATTGCGTGCCCGTCTCGGACGCCCCCGTGCAGGTGGTCGAGGTGGCCTTGCTCGAGCGCGCCTCGGATTTCGCCGCCCTGGCAGACGAGCGCATCGCCGTCGCCGCCCCCTCCGACTTGCGCCTCGCGCGTGCCGTCGAGCGGGGCATGGACGCGCGCGACGCCCTCGCGCGCATGGCCGTTCAGGCAACGGACGCCGAGCGCGCGCGCATCGTCGACACCGTATGCGACAACTCGGGCACGCGCGCAGATCTCGCCGCGTGGGCGCGCAGCTGGTGGGACGCGCATGTCGCGGCCGCCGATTGGGGTGCGCGCGCCGCAGACGAGAGCGGAAGGTAAGGGGGCGCGCATGGGAGTGCAGCAGGCGCAGGCGGCGCTTATAGGGGGGCAGCGCGAGGCGGGCAAGCCGTTTCGCGTCGAGGCCCCCTACGAGATGGCGGGCGACCAGCCGGACGCGGTCGCGGCCATCGCGCGCGGCGTGCAGGAGGGCAAGCGCTACCAGACGCTGCTCGGCGTGACGGGTTCGGGCAAGACCTTCACCATGGCAAAGGTCATCGAGCGCCTCCAGATGCCCACCTTGGTCATGGCGCCCAACAAGACGCTTGCCGCCCAGCTGGCAAGCGAGCTGCGCGCGTTCTTTCCCGACAACGCCGTGAACTACTTCGTCAGCTACTACGACTACTACCAGCCCGAGGCCTACGTGCCCCAGACCGACACCTACATCGAGAAGGACTCCTCGATAAACGAGGACGTGGAAAAGATGCGCCACGCGGCCACGGCGGCCCTGCTCACCCGCCGCGACGTCATCATCGTGGCCTCGGTCAGCTGCATCTACGGCATAGGCAGCCCCGACACCTACGCCGACATGTCGGTGTTTCTCGATTGCGAGGTGCCGATGGACAGAGACGAGCTGATCGCGCGTCTGATCGACATCCAATACGACCGCAACGACTACGAGTCCGCGCGCGGCACCTTCCGCGTGCGCGGCGACGTGGTGGACATATACCCGCCCTACGCCGACTCTCTCGTGCGCGTCGAGTTCTTCGGCGACGAGATAGACTCCATCCGCGAGGTCGACCCGCTGACGGGCGAGGAGCAGATGGAGTACCGCAGCGTGCCCATATGGCCGGCGAGCCACTACGTCACGAGCCGCCCGAGCGTCGAGCACGCGCTGGTGAGCATATCCGACGAGCTGCGCGAAAGATGCGCGGAGCTGAAGGAGGCGGGCAAGCTGCTCGAGGCCCAGCGCCTGGAGCAGCGCACCTCCTACGACCTGGAGATGCTCGAGACCATGGGCTTTTGCACCGGCATCGAGAACTACTCGCGCCATCTCGACGGGCGCGCGCCGGGTGAGGCGCCCTACACCTTGCTCGACTATTTCGGCGGCAAGGGGTTTCTCACCATCATCGACGAGAGCCACGTGACGGTGCCGCAGATCCGCGGCATGCACGAAGGCGACCGCAGCCGCAAGGTCCCGCTCGTGGAA
>CAVFDV010000197.1:0-2218 GCA_963621315.1 Oscillibacter sp. MSJ-31 | reverse complement strand
GAAAAAAAGGGCTATGCGGGCACCGCCGTCTGGAGCCGCGCCGAGCCAGACGACGTGCGCATCGGCTTTGGCGACGCGCGCTTCGACGCGGAAGGGCGCAGCGTGACGCTCGAGTTCCCCGAATTCTACTTCGTGTGCGTCTACACCCCCAATGCCCAGCACGGGCTGGCGCGCATCGATTTCCGCTGCGCGTTCGAGGACGCCTTCCGCGCCTATCTGGCCGGTCTGGCCGCGGAAAAGGGCGTCGTCGTGTGCGGCGACATGAACGTCGCCCACGAGCCCATCGACCTGGCGCGCCCGAAGGAAAACGTGGGCAACGCGGGCTTTTCGGACGAGGAGCGCGGCAAGTTCGACGTGCTGCTCGACGCCGGCTTCATCGACAGCTTCCGCGAGCTGCACCCGGATGAAGCGGGGCGCTACTCGTGGTGGAGCTACAGGATGAAGGCGCGCGAGCGCAACGTGGGGTGGCGCATCGACTATTTCCTGGCGAGCGAGTCGCTGCGCGGCAAGCTGCAGGCCGCCGACATCCTAGACGAAATCGCGGGCAGCGACCACTGCCCCGTGAGCCTCGAGCTCGATATCTGACGCCCCCTCCAAGGGGGCGTTCGCTACTTCTCCGCCGCCTGCGGCTCCGTATCCGCCGGCGCTTTTTCGCCCGCCCGCAGATCCGTATCCGCCGGCGCCTCTTCACCTGTCGGCGCCCCTTCACCCGCCGGGGTCTTCTCCCCCGCTGCGCAACCCTCTGCCCGCGCCGTCTCCCCGGCGCCGGCGCCCCTTGCGCCGCCTGCAGCCGGCACCGCCGTCTCTTCCGCTGCCCCTTCCGCCACCTCCGGCGCCGCCTCCTTGCCCGGCAGCTGCCCGATGCCAAGCTGCGGCAGGCGCGCGCGGCATGCCCACACGAGCACGCACGCGCCCACGAGCACCATGGGCACGCTCAGCAGCTGGCCCATGGTGCCCCAGGTGCCGAAGAAATAGCCGATCTGCGCGTCGGGCAGGCGCACGAACTCGACGAGTATGCGAAAGACGCCGTAGAGCACGAGAAACGCGCCGAGGAAGGTCCCGCGCGGGCGCGGCGGGTCGCACTTGCGGCTGAGGGCATAGAGCACGAGGAAGATGACGACGCCTTCGAGCGCGGCCTCGTAGAGCTGGCTTGGGTGCTGCAAGGTGCCCGAGCCGGTGAAGTCCACGCCCCACGACAGCGTCGTCGGCGCGCCGTAAAGCTCGCCGTTCACGAAATTCGCGAGCCGCCCGCACAACAGGCCGACGGGCACGGCGCCTGCCACGAGGTCGGCCAGGGTGAGAAACGGGATGCGGTAGACGCGCGAGAACACGAGGCCTGCGAGCACCGCGCCGACCATGCCGCCGTGAAAGGACATGCCGCCCTTATTCACCGCGAAAACCTCGAGCGGATGGGAGAAATAGTAGCCGTTGCCGTAGAAGAGGCAATAGCCCAGCCGCGCGCACACGACCAGCCCGAGCGCGATATAGCACACGAAGAGGAGCACGTCGTAGGGGGCGAAGGGGATCTTCCAGCGGCGCGCGCGCCGGCACACCACGACACCCGCGAGCGAAAAACCCACGACGTAGGCGATCCCGTACCAGCGCACGGAAAGAGGCCCTAGCGAGAAGGCCACGGGGTCGAGCATGTGCCAGAATTCGTCGAGCATGCGCCGCATGGTACCATGTGCCCATGGCTGGAACACGACACTACACGACGCTTATCGTCGGCGCAGGCCCTGCGGGCGCGATGTGCGCCGCCGAGGCCGCTGCGAAAGGGCCGGTCTTGCTCGTGGACGCCTCCAAGCTGCCGCGCGACAAGAGCTGCGGCGGCATGCTCAACGAGTACGCGCAGGCCTTCTTGCATGAGCGCTTCGGCACGCTGCCGCAGGCGCTGCTCTCGGACCCGCAGCGCATCGATTTCCGTTTCTTCGACTGGGACCGCGATATACGCAAGGCCACCTCGCTGCACTTCGTGAACGCCGAGCGCAAGGCCTTCGACGACTGGCTCGTGCACACGCTGCCCGACGCGGTGGAGGTGCGCGGCAACACGCGATTGCTCTCGCTGTCCCAGCAAGACGAAGGCGTGGAGGCCGTCGTGCGCGCAGGCGACGACCCAAACGCCGCGCATACCCGCATCACCTGCGACTATCTCGTCGGATGCGACGGGCCGCGCTCGACGGTGCGCCGCTGCCTGCCCGTCCCCCAGGTCGCGCTCTAC
>CAVFDV010000196.1:0-2245 GCA_963621315.1 Oscillibacter sp. MSJ-31 | reverse complement strand
AAGGCCCTCGGCGTGGGCGTCGAGCGCGTGGCCGGCAACACGGCCATCGGCACCGCGAACGCGATCTACGAGCGCGGCAAGAAGGTGGAAGGCGGCTGGGGGTCTGACGCCATCGTGGCCACCGCCGGCGGCTTCCAGGACGCGCTGTCCATCGCGCCGTATGCCTACGCGAAGAAGGCGCCGATCTTCCTCGCGAGGGGCAGCGCCAAGACGCCCGCCACGCTCACCGACAGCACGCTTGCCAAGCTGCGGGCCGGCGGGTTCACCCGCACCATCATCACGGGCGGCGAGGCCGCCGTGGCAAAGTCGGTGGAGTCCCAGGTGCCGGGCGCGAAGCGCCTCGGCGGCAACACCGCCTACGGCACGTCCAAGCTGATCGCGAACTTCTGCATCTCGCAAGGCATGAGCGCCGCGCACATGGGCGTGGCAACGGGGCGCAGCTACTACGACGCGCTCGCCGGCGCGGCCCTGTGCGGCAAGATGAACTCCGTCATCGTCCTGGCCGACGACGGGCGCCTTAGCAACATCGACAACGTCGTGGGCAAGAACAAGGACAAGCTGCAGGAGAGCTGCTACATCTTCGGCGGCACGGGTGCCGTCTCCGCCAACGTGGAAAGCGCCATCAAGGACGCGAGCAAGTAGCGCAGGTCTGACGGCGGGCAGTTGCCCGCATCCGGGAATTTCCCTTTTGCGCGCACGTTCAAGCGGGGCAAACCGTCCTATATAAACGGCAGGATGCCACGGTCTTGCCGTCTACATAGGACGGATACCCGCCGAGATTGCATCCGGGCAAGCGGCGCGGCGCAAGTTCACGGCACGCGAATATCCGAGCGGCATGGACTACCATGGGCTACGATTGCACGGGCAAGGGCTGCGTCGTGAAAGGCGCGGCGCACAGGCGCGAGAGGGAAGGGGCGAGCTGCGATGGCGCACAAGAGGAAACTGGAAAAGGACATACGCTGCCCGCTCGAATACGGGCTCGACGTGTTCGGCGGCAGATGGAAGTCGCGCATCATCTGCGTGCTTGCGGCCAAGGAGCGCCTGCGCTACAGCGAATTGCGCGACGAGATGGCCAACATATCGGACGCGGTGCTGTCGGCGACGCTGAAGGAGCTGATGGCAGACGCCCTCGTCGCGCGCGAGAGCTTCGACGAGATCCCGCCGCGCGTCGAGTACTCCCTCACCCCCAAGGGTGTCTCGGTCGTGCCCATCTTGCAGGACATATGCAAATGGGCAGGTCTTTTCCACCGCGAGATACGCGCCGACGCGCCTGGACATTGCCGGCATTGCGATTTCCACATGGGCGCGTGAGGAAGGCCGCGGCGCAGCTGCGCGCGGGCTAGCCGCACGCGCGCAGCTGCGCACCCGCCCCCGCGCGGCGGCGGAGACGATGGGCGCAAGGACTCGGGAGCGCAGGGCGCGGAGCCGCTTTTGTCAGACAAGCTCGCCGTGCGCGCGGTCTATGGCGCGGACGAGGTCTGCCATGCGCCAGCTCTCCTCGAGGATGCTCGTGGACATGATGGCCGCGACATAGGGCCTGTTGCCGCTCATCACCAGATAGCCCTCGTTGTGCGCGGACGGCCCGTATAGCCAGCCCGACTTCGCGTAGACGGTCGAGCCCGTGTAGGACAGCGCCCCCCGCGACGTGATGTAGTCGTTGCCGCCGAAGACGGAGCGGCACCAGTCCGCGCCTTCCGCATTGCTGGTCAGGTAGTCCGCTGTGGCGACCCACATCTTCGCGAGGTCTTTCGCGCTGTAGGCGCCGTAGTGGCCGCGCCACTCGAAGCCGCCGGCGTCGGTTTGCGCGACCAGCTGGTCGAGCGGCCAATGCCCGTAGCAGTCCACCAGCGAGGCATAGGCGGAGTTGTCCGAGGTCTGGATCGCCCAGTACATGTTGGACTCCGAGTTGCCCCGCTCCCACGGCCAGTATTTGTTCAGGGCGGCGACGTAGGGCCCTTTGATGGTGGAGGCGCTGCTGTGGCGCCAGTCCGCGTTGTAGGCCACGCCGGCTCCCGTCGTCAGGTCCACCATGACGAAACCGACCGTCTTGCCCTGGCCGGTGTAGTTGCCTATGGCACGCCACAGCTCGTCCCATGCCCCCGAGGAAAGCCCGGCGCCGGTGCCGAAGACGGTGAGGTCTTGCGTGGAAAACGAGTTGAGCTTTTGCACGAGGCCCTCGACGCTCATGCGCGGCCGGTCCTCCCACAGCCACTCGGTCTGGGCGAAAAGCCAGGTCTGCGCCACG
>CAVFDV010000195.1:0-2260 GCA_963621315.1 Oscillibacter sp. MSJ-31 | reverse complement strand
GAAATAGTGCCCGCTTTGCCCTTGCCACGCGATGGCCTGGATGCCGTTTGCGATCCCCGCCCGCTGCTCGTCGTTGGCACCGTCCACCGTGTCGGGCACCGCCACCTCGCGCGTCTCGACGAGGGTCAGGCTGTTCGGGTCGACGTAGCTCACTGCCAGGGGGTTGCCCCCGTCGAGATGGCACACGGCCAGCTGCCCGCGCGCGCCGTCGAAGGTCAGGTCGTTGGCATGCCCCACCTGCAGCGGCTGCGAGACGCCCGCCACGGCGCCGTCTGCCGCGTTCACCTTCGCGATCTTCGTCTCCGACGAGTTCGCGGCGGAGTGCAAGGCGCAATAGATGAACTGCCCGTCGCTTGCGCTGCCCTGCGCGATGCTGAACCCGCCCGCCGCTTCGCCGATGGCCTGGCGCAATTCGAGCGCGTCGCCGTTTTGGCGCACGGGGTCCAGCCCGCCGTGGCGCTCGCCTGCCACGTTGTCCGAGTATGTCCAGTCCGAGTATTTCGTCTCGCCGCCGCCTTCCTGCACGGCGCGCACGCGCGCGAAGTACTCCGCGCCCATGTCCGCATCCGGGATGCTGCGCCCGTCCTCGTCGGCGGCCGCCGAAAACGCCTGCTTGCCCAAGAGCAGCGAGTTGGTCGCGTACTCCACCTCGTAGCCCGTCGCCCGCGCGACCTTGCCCCAGGCGAGGGCGAGCAGCCCGCCATCGCGCGCCACGCCTATACCGGGCGAGGAGAGGTCTGCGATGCGCACGTCCATGGCGTTGGAATCTTCAGAGCGCCCCCCTTCGCACAAGGCCGCGACGCGGTAGCTGTAGACGGCGCCGCTTTGCAGCTGCGCCGTGTCGGCGTAGGCCAGGCACTCCGCCCCCTCCACGTCGGCGACCTGCTCCCATGCGCCCTCGCCTTGCCTTCGGGAGATGCTGTAGCCCGTCGCGAAGGCGACCTGCGTCCAGGACAGGCGCACCTCGCCGTCTTCTTCTTGCGCGCGCGCAAGCTGCGTCGCACCGAAGGCCCGCATCTCGAAGGCGGTGTCGGCGCAGCTGTCGCCAAGGCCTGCCATTGCCGCGGCGCCCATGTACAAGACGAAGGCGGGGATGCCGAGCAAAAGCCCCAGCAGCACCCCGCGCGCCAGGCGCAAGGCGACGGCGGTGGGGGAGAGGTCGAGGGGCGCGCGCCGCATGGCCTAGTCGCTCAGGCCCATCTGCTGCAGGTAGACGTCGGCGCGCATCTCGCGGGCAAGCGAGCGCGATATGCGCCCCGCGTCGCGCATCTCCTGGATCTGGTCGAGCTCCAGGCGCAGCGCCTCTGCCTGCACGTCGGCGACCGTCGCCGCCTTCGGCGCGTTCGCCTCGCGCTTCTTCTTCAGGCGCCCGCTCCTCGTGCGCTCGTAGGCCGCAGACGGGGTGCCCGTGCCGGCCGCCCGCGCCGGCACGCCGCCGCCGCCCGCAGCGCCCGTGCCCGTGCCCGCGCCGATAGGCCCTGTGCCGCCCGGGCCGATCCCCGCGCCGCTCGGCAGCGCCTGCGCCGCGTTTTCCTCGGCAAGGCGCGTCTTCAAGGCCTGCAGCAGGGGTAGGTGCTCGGCCAGAAGCGCGCCCGCCGCCTCGGCGCGCTGCGCATCCGGGCCTTCCGCCACCGTCTTCAGGTAGCGCACCGCCTCGCGCTCGACTTCCACCTTGAACTCGAGCACGGTCCTGCGCGCGCGCGGGTGGTCGACGATCCCGTGCTGCACGCGCTTGAAGAGGCTCGTGGTGGAGGTGAGGGGCTTGGCCTGCGCGGCGCCGCCGGACCCGGGGTGCGGGTTTTTGATGCGCTTGCGCATGCGCGCGATGCGCTTCAGGTAGTCGTCGGCGATGCGCGTGTCCACGTCGTCGTGGGCGCGTATGTCGCGTATGCGCTCGCGCTGGGCGTCGAGCACCTCGAGGCGCATGGCGCGCAGCTGCGAGTTGGGGACGAGCTTGCGGCGCATGGCCGCGATACGGCGCTGGTAGGCGCGCACGACCTGGCGCACCACCTTGCGGTCGGCCTCGTCTGCCTCGTCGTTTAACGTGCGTATGACCTGCTGGAGCATGCGGATCTGCACCTCGTAGGCCGCCTCGTCGTCTTCGGCGCTCTCCTCGGCGGGCGCGAGCATAGGCGCGGCGAAGTTGGCCAAAAGCAAGGTGAAGACGATCACGGCCGAGGCGATGAAGAGCAAAAGGTCGCGCTCGGGGAAGGCGTCGCCGCTCGCGTAGGACACGGGGATGGTAAGCGCGATGGACAAG
>CAVFDV010000194.1:0-2301 GCA_963621315.1 Oscillibacter sp. MSJ-31 | reverse complement strand
GTGCAGAAATACTCGATGCTCTCGGGCGGGCAGTCCATCCCCTTGGGCTCTTGTGAGGACATCCGCTCGCTCTACGACGATCTTGTCCTCGAAGAGGTGATGCGTGCGGAGAAGGCCAATGCGCCCGACGGCGCCTTGTTTCGCGCAGGGCCGGTCGAGGTGTGCGACGGCGCCGGCCGCTCTTTGCACTCGGGCGTCTGCCCCGAAGAGAGGATCGTCGAACTTTTGGGCAAGTCGCTGCGCGTCCTCGGAGACGGCAGCATCGAGCCTGCGGTGCGCGCGGCGCTGTTCCACTACCTATTCGGCTACATCCACCCCTTCTACGACGGCAACGGCAGGATGAACAGGTTCATCAGCAGCTACCTCGTCGCGCGCGAATACGAGCCGATCGTCGGGTTGAAGCTGGCCTTCTCGATCAAAGACCACGTCAAGAAATACTACAAGGCCTACACGACCTGCGAGCATGTCCTGAACAAGGGCGACTTGACCCCCTTCGTCATCGTCTTTTGCGAGATTGTCGTCGATGCGATGCGCGAGGTCGCGACCTCCCTTGCCGAGAGGGAAAAACGCCTCGCCCTATGCGAGCGCGGCATCGAAAAGCTCGACGCCTGCCGAGACGAGAGGGTCCTCGAGGTCGGGCGGGAGCTGGCCATCGCGACCCTGTTCTCCGCATACGGGGTAAGCGCCGCCGGGCTGGGCGAGGCGTTCGGCATCTCCAGGCAGACGGTCTACAAGAGACTCGAGCCTTTCAAGGAGGCGGGCGTCCTCGTGAAGGAGAAGGTCGGGCGCGCCACGTATTACACGCTCGCGGCGAGTTGCCTGGAAAACTAGAGCCGCACGCGCGGAAGGAGCCGCGGCATGGCCGTTTTACCGCCAATGGCGGTAAAATACCGGCGGTAAAAATCATGCGGCACGAATATCGGAATCGGGAAAAACACAGGACGCGAACGTGACGGCAACGGAATTCGAGAACAGGCTGGGCTACCTCTTGGACTTGGCGTCCGGCGAAGACGTCTACATTTCCAAGAACGACAAGCTTGTCGCAAAGCTGTGCACGCCCCACAAGCGCCGGGTGGAATCGGCCAAGAGGCTGTTCGGGGCGATTCCTGCCGACTTCGACGTCGAGCAGGCGCTCGCCGAGAGGGCGCGCCCATAAAGGCCCTTCTCGGTGCCGGCTAGAACACCCCGGCGCAACGCAGGTCGTTTTCCACGAGGCGGCGCAGGTAGTCCGACCTGCGGATGCCGAGCTTTTCGGCCCGCTCGTCCATCGCCTCCACCCTGTCTTGCGGCGCCTTGAAAGTGACCTGCTGCATCGCCGTCTCGAACATAGGCGGGCGCCCCGGTCCCACGACCGTCGCGCCGCGTTTTCCCTGGAGCACGCCCCTGGAGGCATCCTCGTCTATCTGCGCCACCCGCTCGGAGGATATGCCGAACATGCTCTCGAGCTCTTCTGCCGTCTTCATGAACTCCTCCTCGGTATCCCCAGCTCGTCGAGGACGCGCGCTTGCGGCGGCGCCATCGCGTGCACTATCTTAGCCGGCAGACACTCCTAATGCCACACGATTCAAACGAAAGCGCGCGACGCCAAGGGCACCCTGTCGTCACGCGCAGCTCCCCCTGCGCGCGGGCGTGCGCAGGGGGAAACGTTTGTGAAAAGGGGCGTGCTACTTGCTCGCGTTCTTGATGGCCTTCTCCACGCTTGCCGAGACGGCGCCCGTGCCGCCGAAGATGTAGCAGCCTTGTTCTTGCAGGGCGCTCTTGTTCGGCTTCACCACTTTGTCGATGTTGCTGAGGCGCCCGTCGTCGGCCAGGATGAGGACGGAGTTCATCTTGCCGCACAGCGCCGCGCCGGCGAGCGCGTCGTAGTAGCCCTGTCCGGTGGCCACGCCCATGTGCTGGGCCGTCATGCCGTTTGCCAGGCAGAAATCCGCGATTTGCCGGCAGGTGCCGTAGGCCGTGTTGCCCGCGAGACGCGTCGGCTTCACGACCTGCTTGTCCACGGAGGAGGCCACCGCCGCCGTGCCGCCGGTGATGATGGTGCGGGTGAATCCGCCGGCCCGCACCTTGGAAAGCGTGCTGTCGGTGAGCGTGGCGGCCGTCTTGCTGTTGCCCTTGGCGAGGAAGATGGGCGCCTTCTTCGCGTAGGCGTACGGCGCGATGGACAGCGCGTCCTGGTAGCCGCCGGCCGTGGCCACGACGGCGTCGCCGCTCCAGCCGGATTCGATTTTCCCGCTCGCGTAGAGCTTCTTGCCGTGCTCGTAGATCGCGTTCGCGGTGCCGATGGCCGTGTTGCCGGCCACG
>CAVFDV010000193.1:0-2336 GCA_963621315.1 Oscillibacter sp. MSJ-31 | reverse complement strand
TGTTGAAACCTACCGGGCGCCGGGGGCGTTCAACGAGGTACGTGCAAGGATAGGCGGGGAAGCCTTCGCTTTTCCGCCTCTTTGGCCCTTCGCGCGTACCTCCGCTGCCCGCGCCGCGAGCCCCCGCCGCCGCACGGCACCCCGCGCCCGCCGTCCCGCGCTCCGTCGCCGCGCTGCAAAAGCGCCTTTTTGAGGTGACGCCATTTCCACCTGCGGCGTGCTACAATGTCCATACAACGTTTTACAGGAGGCGGCGATGACCACTATGAGCATACGGGTCGACGAGGTCGAGAAGCAGCAGGCCGCGGCCGTGGCGGAGTATTACGGCTTCGACCTCTCGAGCGTCACCAGGGCGTTTTGGAAGCAGATGATCCGCGAGCAGCGGATCCCCCTTTCCCTGGGCAACGCGGAGCCGAACGCGGAGAGTCTGGAGAGCCTGCGCGAGATCGACGGGATGGCGGCATCGGGCATGCGCAGGTTCGCCGACGTGGAAGACGCGCTCGCCTCCCTGAAGGCGTGAGCCATGCTCGAAATCGAGTACTCCTCGAAATTCAAGCGCGACTACAAGCGCCTCGTCCGCAAACACGTGAAAATCGAGCTTCTCGACGACGTCATACGCCTGATCGCCCGCGACGACGAAGAGAGCCGCGCGCAGCTGCTGTCCCGCCACAACATGCACAGGCTGGGTGGGGGCTGGGCGGGTGCGCACGAATGCCATGTGGCAAATTTCGGAGACTGGTTGCTTGTCTGGAAGGTCTGCGGGCAGACGGCCTATTTGGCAAGAACCGGCACCCACGACGAGATATTCAGGTAAAAGCCGAGGGGGCGTGCGCTGGTATACTCGGTTTTGAAACGTGAAGAGGGGTGTCGCGCGTGCACCGCGTGCGCGGGCACGTGAGGCGCGTGGGGCGCCGCGTCGGGCACCGCATCGCAGCGCCGCACAGCGCGCCCGGCGCTGCGGCACGCCCTTTTGAAATGCGAGGAGGCGAATGCACATGGCACATGGGGACGGCTTGCAGCAGCCCGCGGGCGAGGCCGCGACGACGGCTCCGGACCTCGTGGTGATCACCGGCATGTCCGGCGCGGGCCGCACAGAGGCCATGCACACCTTCGAGGACATCGGCTACTTCTGCATCGACAACCTGCCGCCCGGCCTGTTGGGCAACCTCGTCTCGCTGGCGGGCATCGCCTCGGACCGCCCGCGCAAGCTGGCCGTCGTGTGCGACCTGCGCTCGACGGGCCTTTCGGGCGAGCTTGCCGACGAGCTGTCGCGGCTGGGCGACTACGGGCTGTCGTATTGCGTCGTCTTCCTCGACTCGACTGACACCGCCCTGCTCAACCGCTACAAGGCAAACCGCCGCCGCCATCCGCTCGCAGGGCCGGGCGTCTCCATAGCCGACGGCATCGCCCGCGAGCGCGCCCTCATGCGCGAGGTCAAGCACAACGCCGACTACGTCATCGACACCTCCGCCAAGCGCCCCCAGCAGACGCGCGAGGAGATACGCCGGCTGTTCGGCGGCGAGCAGCCGGGCAGCGGCCTGAACGTGACGGTCTACTCCTTCGGCTTCAAGCACGGCCCTGCCCTCGACGCCGACATAGTCATCGACGTGCGCTTTCTGCCCAACCCCTTCTACGAGCCCGCGTTGCGCGACAAGACGGGGCTGGACGCGGAGGTGCGCGACTACGTGATGGACAACCCCGAGACGAAGCGCTTTTGCGCGCATTGGAACGCCCTGCTCGACGTGGTCATGCCGGGGTACGTGGCCGAGGGCAAGCAGTACCTGAGCATCGCCGTGGGCTGCACGGGCGGCCAGCACCGCAGCGTCGCCATCGCGGCGGCCACGGGCAGGCACCTCGCGCAGGCGGGCTACCAGGTGGTCACCACGCACCGCGACATCTCGCTGGCGCAGGGGGTGGCGCGATGAGCCGGGTGAAGGCGGTCGTCATAGGCGGGGGCACCGGCGCGCCCGTCTCCATACGCACCTTGCTCGACATGGGCTGCGATGTGGCCTCGATCGTCTCGATGGTAGACGACGGCGGCTCGACGGGCATCTTGCGCGCGCGCGGCGGCGTGATCCCCCCGGGAGACGTGCGCAAGTGCATAGGCGCCATGTCGGCCGACTACGACGGCATCGTGGCGCGCGCCTTCAGGCACCGCTTCGACTACCTCGACGACCACTCGCTCGGCAACCTCGTCCTGACGGCCATGGCCGCCGAGACGCGCTCTTTTCCCGACGCCATACGCGTGTGCGAGCGCCTGCTCGACGCGCGCGGGCACGTCTATCCCTCGACTCTGGGCGACGTCACGCTGTCGGGCATGACGACGCAAGGCGAGA
>CAVFDV010000192.1:0-2345 GCA_963621315.1 Oscillibacter sp. MSJ-31 | reverse complement strand
GCAGCAGCAGGGCCGCGCGCCGCAGCCCCTCGACGACGGCGGCCTGGCGCTGGTTGTAGAGGTCGATGACGTCGCCCACGCCCTTCATCTCCATGAGCGATTCCTGGTCCATGACGTCGCCCTCGAAGTCGAGTGTCAGCTCCTCGTTCATGTCGTGGACGTCGGCGGCGGCGCGCCGCTCGTTGGCGCGGCGTTTCGCCTCCAGCTCGTCGCGTATCTGCTCCAGCCGCGCGTACGTCTCGCTCAGGTGCGCCTGCTCGGCGGCGAAGACCTCGTCCATGCCATGCTCCTCGCGTGTCGCCTCGTGGAAAACGGGCAGTCCATGATAGCGAAAAAACACGCGCCCGGGGCCGCCCGCGTGCGCACCGCCCGTTTCCGGGCGCCCGGGTCTTTCGGGGGCGGGCGCGCCGGACGCCAGGGCCGCCCAGTCCCCGGGGCGTCTCCCGCATGCGGCTTCAGCGGCTTTTGGCCGTCGCGTCCGCCTCCTCGCGCGTGCCGCCGTAGCGCAGGCGCAGGCGCGCGATGGCCGGCTTTATCGCGATGCCGCACAGAAGCGAGACGAGCGCGCAGGCGGGGATGATGGCGAAGTACGCGTCGTAGGAGCCGCTCGTGTCGAAGATGGCCGCCGCCAGCACGGGAAATATCAAGTTGAACGGGGCGAGCACGAGCGCCGAGATGCCCGTGTTCGTGGCGAGGTTCGCCTGGCCGTAGGTCGTGCGCATGAACGAGGTGTTGATGGCCGAGTACATGCCGTAGACCAGCCCTGCGGCTAGCACGAGCGCGGCAAACGCCGCCGGCAGGTGCGCGAGGTAGCACGGCAGCGTCGCGGCCGAGACGGCCAAGCCCAGCGCGGGCAAAAGCACCATGGTCCTTGCCTGCCCGAGCCTGTCGTAGACGATGCCGCCCAGGGGGCGCCCCAGGCCGTTTCCCAGCCCCAGGGCCGCCACGGCCGTCGTGGCAAACGCGACCGAGGCGCCGATGCCCGTCATCATCACGGAAGCCTCGGCGATGATGGCCGCGACCGAGCCCATAAAAAAGCTCCGCCATGCGCAAAAGATCCAAAACGACGAGCTCGACGCGACTTGCTTGCCGCCCAGCGACAGCCCCGTGTCGCCGTGCTTGGAGCGCAAGGCGGCGATTTCGGGTGGCGGCGTGCGCATGAAGCGGCAGGCGAGCAGGCTCCACAAAAAGACCGCCGCGCCGATGAGGGTGAACGCCCAGCGCCAGCCGAGCGCCGAGTAGATGAGCAAGGTGGCGACCGTGCCCAAGACGACCGTGCCCATCCCAAAGCCCATGACGAGGAAGCCGGACGCGAAGCCGGCGCGGTCGCCGAACCACGCGAGCACGCTCGTCGTCCAGCTCGTGTAGGCAAGGCCCACGCCGAAGCCGCACAAGACGCCGTAGAGCAGGTAGAGATGCCAGGGTTGCGTGACGAAGCGGCAGCACACGAGGCCTGCCACGACGAGGATCCCGCCCAAGAGGAAGACCCGGCGCAGCGGCATGTGCTTGGCCAGCTGCCCCACGCAGGTCATCCCGAGCGATAACGCGATCATCGCGACGGAAAAGACCAGCGAGGTGGACGCGCGCGACCAGCCGAACTCGGCTTCCAGCGGCGGGATGAAGATGGACCACGCGTAGATGATGCCGTACATGAGCATGGTGACGACGCCCACGACGAGTATGGCGTAGCGGTTGTCCAGGAGCTTGTGCATTGTCCCATCGCCTCGAATCTATGACATGCGCGTCGTGTCCGCAGGCGCGTCGCAGCTGCTATTGTAGCCGTGCGCGCCGAGAAATTGGCGCACCGCATTTGCAGAAAAACACGCAAAAGCGGGGTTTTCGCAGGTGGTGGTATGGGCATGAACGAGTAGTAATTTCGAAATCTCATACTGCTCATACTATGGAGTATGAGAGCGTGGCGGGTATCTTCATCGGTGTCAAAGGGCATATGGAACGGCACATGTCAACTCCTTTTCCTCAATTGCCTTTTGTCACTTCGGAAAGGCCGTTTCGATGCGTGTGGAGGAAAGCCGCTTTATGTGGAGGGCACCCACTGGCTTTCTTTCGCACGCATTCGGCCTTCTCTCGCCCCTCTCGCTTTCCCGCTCTGTCTTTCATATTCCTCTACAACGCAGCTCAGCTATCTATAGTCATGCGTCCTCATTTGGCGCGCGTCCTCTATTTTTTGCTTCGCATTATTTGCGCATCGGATTTTTCCGAACCGCTTTATCTAGTTTTGCTAGTATGACCGCACGAAGAAAAACACGTTGAGGGGCGTGATTTTTTTGAACTTTGTCTTCGGTGACGCGAAAAGCGCCGGCAGTGCGAAAGACCCATGTGAAAAG
>CAVFDV010000191.1:0-2364 GCA_963621315.1 Oscillibacter sp. MSJ-31 | reverse complement strand
GCCTGGTTCTTGAACTCGACCGTCAGCCCCAGGCGCTTTGCGATCTCGGTCATGAGGTCGGCGTCGAAGCCCTCGACCGTGTCGCCGGACAGCGACTCCATGGGCGGGTAGTCGGCCGAGACGCCGACAACGAGCTTGCCCGCCTCGGAAAGCTTGTAGTCGCCTGATGACGAGCTAGACGTCGAGCTGGTGGAGCTCGACGACTTCGACGAGTCGGACGAGCCGGACGAGCCAGAGCCGCCGCAACCTGCCAGCGCGGCGACGCAGGCGACGGCCACGGCGCCGCAGGCGATGGCCGCAAAGACGCGCCTTGTGTTCTTCATGATGAAACCCCCTTGTGTCTCCCCGTTAAAACGCACATGAATATAGCGCATCCGCACGCGCGCGCACCGCACATGCCGCGCAAATTGTGTGATAGGCTTTTGTGTTCAAGATGGGAAACGTTTTCCGCATACTCCGGCGCGACATCGTCCGCCTGCTCAAAGCCCCCGCCGCGCTCATCGTGGTCGTCGCGCTCATCGCCATCCCCTCGCTCTACACCTGGGTGAACGTCTACGGCTTCTGGGACCCCTACGGCAACACGGGAAAGATGCGCGTGTGCTTTGCCAACGAGGACGCCGGCGCCACCTCCGAGCTGACGGGCTACATGAACATTGGCGAGATGATCGATGGCGAGCTGCGCGAGAACACCCAGCTGGGGTGGGCCTTCATGTCCAAAGACGAGGCGCTTCAGGAAGTAGAGAGCGGCACGGCCTACGCGGCCTTCGTCGTGGGCAGCGACTTTAGCGAGAACGTCATGTCGCTCATGACGGGCGATTTCAAGAAACCGCAGGTCGAGTACTACGTGAACGAGAAGGCGAGCGCGGTGTCGCCCAAGGTGACCGACTCCGGCTCGACCACGCTCGACGAGACCATCAACTCCACCTTCGTCTCCACCGTCAGCACGAAGGTCGTCGAGGTGCTCGAAGGCGCGCTGGCCGAGACGGGGCAGGCGGCAAGCGCAACCAGGGACAACGCGTCCGGCAAGGTGGCCGAGGCGCGCAACATCGTCGCCAACTCGAAAAGCTCGCTGGCCGAGCTGGACGGAAACACGCAAAAGCTGCAGCAGCGCCTGGCAGACGCGCGCGCCAAGCTCGACGAGGGTGCCGGCGCCTTCGAGGAGCTGCAGGCCAAGACCTCCGCCGTGAAGGACAAGGCCGACGATGCGACGGGCGCCCTGGGCACGCTGCTGGAAAAGGCGCTGCCCGCCATCGCCGACTCCTCCTCGACGGCCTCGGGCGCGACGCTTGCGGCGCAATCGGCCATCTCGGAGATGTACACGCATGTCCAAAGCGCGCGCACAGACGCCCAGACGGCCATCGAGCAGCAAAAGCTCCTGATCAAGCAGCACACGACGACGGTCGAGCAGCTCGAGGCGCTGGTGGAGAAACTGCCCGACGGCGAGGCGAAGACCAAGCTGGCGGAGCAGGCGGCCGCCTTGCGCGAGCGGATCGGGCGGGCAAACGACGCCATAACGCAGATGGAGGAGGCCGGCGCGAAGATCTCCGAGAGCGCCCAAAACGCGCAAAGCCTCTCCGAGCAGATGAACGCGGCCTTGCAGGAGGCCGGCTCGACGACCACGCTTTTCACCGGCACGGTCTATGCGACGCTCGTGCCCCAGATGGAAAAGAGCATACGCGAGTCGGCGACGGCGGCCCAGGCGCTTTCGGACGCGGGCGAGACGCTGTCCGGCCTCGTGGACCAGACGCGCGCCTCCATCGACCAGGTGGACGCGGGCCTTGCCGCCGCGCGTTCGAGCATCCAGGCCACGACGGAAAGCCTCGACGTCTTCGACGGCGACCTCGCGGGCGTCCAGGGCGACCTGTCCGCCGTGGCCGCGAGCGCCGCCATCGACAAGCTGCTGGCAAGCGGCGCGGTCGACGCGCAGACCATCGGCGACTTCCTCGGCGCGCCCACCACGGTGCAAACGGAAAGCCTCTACCCGCTGAACGCCTACGGCTCGGCCATGGCGCCCCTGTTCATGAACCTGACCTTTTGGATCGGCGCCTTCATGCTGCTCGTGATCTTGCGCCAGGAGGTGGACGCGGAGGGCATACGCAACCTGACCATCGCGCAGCGCTATGTCGCGCGCTGGCTGCTGCTGTCGTGCTTTGCCATATGCCAGGCGCTCCTGTGCGTGGCAGGCGTGCTCGTCTTGGGCGTGCAGACGGTGAACGTCCTCGCCCTCTTCTCGATGAGCGCGCTGTGCTCTCTCACCTACCTGAGCATCATGTTCATGCTCGCCACGACCCTGCAGCACATCGGCAAGGGGTTGTGCGTGCTGCTCGCCTTCCTGCAGATCCCGGGCGCGACGGGGCTGTACCC
>CAVFDV010000190.1:0-2401 GCA_963621315.1 Oscillibacter sp. MSJ-31 | reverse complement strand
GAGCAGGCCATGCTCGAGGGCGTCCTGGTCGAGGGTTCCGGGGCCGGCGCGGACGAAAGCGGGGAGGAAGGCGAAGGCGGGGGCGAGGAGGAGGCCTTGCCCGGGGCGCAGGTCGAGTCGACGGCCCGCGACGTGCCCTACGGGGTCTCGTGCGGCGAGGGCGTGCGCCAGGAGGGGGACTCCTTCGTGGTCGAGAAGGGAGGGGCGCAGGTCGTCCTCTCCTTCGAGGGGGACGCGGATGCGGAGACCTACGTGCAGATGGGCGGCCTTTGGGCCCGGGGTGCGGGGGTCGTCGCTGACGTCTCGGTCGGGTTCTCGGCGGGGACGGCGAGCAAGTTCACCTACTTCTCCCCGGGCTACCAGTACTACTACGACCAGCACGACTTCCTCCTAAACGGCGGCTACAGCAAGGCGGCCCAGACGTCCGCGACCATCACCTTCGAGAAGAAGGGGACCTACTCCCTCGGCGGCCTGCGCGTGCTGTGCCAGCCGCTGTCCGGGCAGGCCGAAAAGATCGGCGCGCTCGGGGCGGACTCCCTGTGCGACGTGGACTTCCACGAGGCCGGCGCCTCGGCGTCCACGAACCGCATCACCGGGCGCATCGAGGTCCACGACCAGCGCAAGTTCCTCCTGGTGAGCCTCCCCTACTCGCGGGGGTGGACGGCGAGGGTGGACGGGCGCGAGGTGGAGCTGCACCGCGCGAACACCATGTTCATGGGGCTTTACCTCGACCCGGGCGCGCACGAGGTCGAGCTGTCCTACGCGACGCCCGGCGCCCGCGCAGGCCTTGCCGCCGCCGCCGCCGGCGTGGCGGGCACCGCGCTGTGGTGCGCCGCCTCTCGCCGCCACAGGGAAGAGGACGCGCCCGGCGCGGGCGCGCCTGCTTGCCAGACGCGTTAGACGGGGCACGGCGCCCGCGCCGCCTTGCCCGCCGCGCCGGGCGAAAGACGCCGGCGCGGACCGGTTCGCCGGACGCGCGGGAGGTGCCGGCGCGTCGGACGGGTGCGGCTCATGTCCCCTTGCGGAGTATGGCGAGGTAGTCCCCGTAGGCAAAGGTCCTGTTCCTGGCGCCGCCTGCGGCCTGCTGCAAGATGCCCGCATCGACGAGGCGCTTTACCGCGCCGGCGGCCGTGTTGAAGGCGATGCCCAGCGCCTGCGCCGTCTTGCCCACCTCGACGATCGGGTTTGCCTCGAGGTAGCGAAACACGCGCATCGCGTTTTTCGCGCCGCGTCCCATTTGCAAGATGGCGGCCGAGTTCTTGTCGTGCAAGGCGGCCAGCTCGTCGATGGTCGCCGTCGCGTCGCGCGCCGATTCCGCAAGCGCCCCCAAGAAGAACTTCACCCATTGCTCGTAGTCGCCCCGCTCACGCAGCTCCGTCATGCGGTCGTAGTACTCCACGCGGTGCTTTTTCAGGAAATACGAGATGTACAGCGCCGGTGTGGCGAGAACCCCCTTCTCCATCAGGAACAAGACGATGAGCAGGCGCCCGACGCGGCCGTTGCCGTCTAGGAAAGGGTGAATCGTCTCGAACTGGTAGTGGACGAGCGCGGCGCGTACCAAGACGTCCGAGCCGTCGTCGGCGTGGATGTAGTTTTCCAGGTCGGCCATGGCAAGGCCCATGTCGTCGGGGGAGGGGGGAATGTACCCGGCCTCCCGCAATGCGCAGCCCTGCCCGCCGATCCAGTTCTGGGAGCGCCGGAACTCTCCCGGGTTTTTCTCCTGGCCCCTGACGCCCTCCATGAGCACGGAGTGGACTTCCTTGAGCAGGCGGTTGCAAAGCGGGAGCTCTTCCAGGCGCCTGACGGCGAACTCGGTCGCCCTGGCGTAGTTGACGACATCTTCGACATCGCGGTTCGCATTGGCCTTCACCGACGGGTCGAGTATGTCTTCAAGGGTGGCCTGCGTGCCCTCGATCTGGGAAGACAGGAGGGCCTCCTTGCGCACGTACATGGACACGAGCAGGCCGAGGTCGGGGATGCGCGTAGCCACGCTGTCGAGGGCGGCAAGGCTTGCGTGCGCCTCGACCAGGAGGGCGACCATGCCGCCTTCTATCTCGACGGGCGGCGACGGCGGCAGGGGGCTGGGGACGAAGGACTCGTATGCCGCCTCTCCGGAGAGATTCATCTTCAGGTAGCCGGAGCGCCTGTTCAATCTTCCCTTCTCCTTTCCCCGGATGAAACGCACGGGCGTCGTTGCTTTTCTTATTTCAATTTAGCATATGAATTTGAAATAGCAAGCGGATATCAGGAACTTTGTTTCAAGTTTTCCGGGAGAGGCTCTTTAAAGGCCTGGAAGGCGAATCGGGTCTTGGGCCGGGCCGGGGCACCGCGCGCGGGAGGGGCGGGTATAATGCCCGCATGGTTTCAGGGGAAAGGCACATCTCGCGCCGCGACGTCGGCT
>CAVFDV010000189.1:0-2456 GCA_963621315.1 Oscillibacter sp. MSJ-31 | reverse complement strand
GCAGCGGGTGGCCTGCGGACAACAAGATCCGCAACCAGGCGATGTATCAAAACGACTGGAACGCGCAAGGCGACCCGGCCAGCAAGACAAATATCGTGGTGCACCCGCTCGCGGACTTGCCGGATGTCGAGGTGGAAAAGACAGCCAACCCGGCCGGCGGCACAGAAGTCGAAGACGACGACACTATTACCTATTACCTCACGGCGGCGACCACCGAAGATTGCGCGGTGTCCGCTCCCTTCGTGCGCATACGCGACTACGTGCCCGAGGGCACGACGCTGGTCGAGGGCAGCATCTCGGACGGCGGTACGTCGGGCACCAACACGAAGGGGGCGACGTACGTCGAGTGGGTCTTGACGGACTTGAAGGCCAAGGGGCAAGACCCGCAGGAGCGGAGCTTCTCGGTGACGGTAGACAAAGGGACATGCGCTTCCGATCTTGAGCAGATTCACAATGTGGGTCTGTTCGAGTGGACCCGTACGCAGCCGAGCTCCGGACCTGACGACACCTTTGCGTCCGAGACGAAGGCTGTCGATCATCCGCTGAAGAAGAATGTGAACCTGTCGGCGACCAAGACCTCGGACCCGGCGCCCAACACGGACGTGAAGCGCGATTCTACGATCACCTACTACATCACGCTCACGAACGACGGCAACACGCCCACGAGCACGGCGGGCATACGCGACATAGTCCCCGCGAACACGACGCTGGAAAAAGGCAGCATCTCGGACAATGGCTACAGGAGCACGTCGCAATATGGCAGCACGTGCGTCGATTGGCCGAACCTGACGGTGCCCGCCGGCGGAAGCGTGACCGTGAACTACAGCGTGCGGGTGAACGACGGCGTGGCAGACGGCACCATCATCAGCAATACCGCGAACTGGCAGGACCAGTGGACGAACAGGAGCATCGACCCCGAGAAAGAGGCGGGGCCGGTGACCCACACGGTGAGCGGGCCGCCGCCGACGCCCGTCCAGACCGAGGTGTCGCTCTACAAGTCGGCCGACCCCGTGACCAACAGCAAGGTCGAGGCGGGCGACACCATCACCTATACCCTGCGCGCGGTGAACACCGGCGACGATGTGCAGCCTTTCGTGCAGGTGCGCGACTACATCCCCCTCCACACCGCGTTCAAGAGCGTGGAAAACGGCGGCGTGCACGTCAAGAACACCGGCGAGGACTATGTCGAGTGGGTCTTGACGAACCTCGGGGTGGGCGAGGAGAACGCCCAAGAGGTGAAATTTGCCGTGACGGTGGAAGACGACACGGCCGTGCAGGCGGGCACGAACATCTACAACACCGTGATCTTCGAGCCTGAAAAAGAGAACCCGGGCACGCCCGGCAGCGGCCTGCCCAAGCCGACGAAGACGGGCACCTCGACCGTGCACAAGACCCGCCCGACGCCCACGGACCCCATGTTGGACGTGGTGAAGGACTCCGACCCCGAGCCGGGCACGGAAGTCGAGCGCGGCCAGACGATCAAGTACACCCTGAAGGTGACCAACACGGGCGAGACAGCCACGAACAACGCGTGCGTGACCGACAAGATCCAGTCGGGGCTTAGCTACGTGGAGGGCAGCGCAAAAGGCAGCGGCACGTTCAACTACAACACGTCGAAGAAGCGCCTTGAATGGACGGGCATCTCGCTGGCCGCCGGCGAGACCAAGACGCTGACCTTCGACGCGACGGTGGACGACAACGCGACCGGCACGGTGCAAAACCAGGCCAAGTTCCAGATCGGCTGGGATTCGACTACCGGCGACGAGCCGAGCGGCGAGTCCAACATTGTCGAGCACCCGGTGAAGCCGCCCGTCTCGCACGTGAGCGCGGTGAAGCGCGCCGTGAACCCGCCCGAAAACAGGCTGGTCTACCGCGACAACATCATCACCTACGCCATCGACGTGACCAACGACGGCGAGGCGGCCACGAGCTCGGCCTATGTGAACGACGCCATCCCGGACGGCACGGTCTACGTGGCCGGCAGCGCCGACAACAACGGGGTCTACAACGAGGCGGACGGGCGCGTGGAGTGGAAGAACCTCTCCATCGCGGCGGGGTCGAGTACGACCCTTACCTTCAAGGTGAAGGTGAAGGACACGGCGGCCTCCGGCACCAAGATTTCGAACAAGGCAAGCTACGGCGACGACGACACGCCGCAAGACGACACCAACGAGGTCGTCCACTACGTGAGCGTGCCCGGAACCGTGGGGCTGAACAAGACCGCCATCGGCGAGCATCCGGCCGGAGACACGGTGGAGAAGGGCAACTTCATCACCTACCAGCTCGAGGCCTACAACCGCAGCTCCGAGACGGTGAAGTTCATGCACGTGCGCGACTATGCGCCGGAAGGCACCAAGATCGTGGCCGGCACCGCGAGCAACGGAGGCGCGACTGTGACGGTGGCCGGCCAGCAGGGCTATGCCGAGTGGGTGGTGAAGGACCTCGCGCCCAACACC
>CAVFDV010000188.1:0-2511 GCA_963621315.1 Oscillibacter sp. MSJ-31 | reverse complement strand
CGTTTCCATCTGGATGTATTCAGCTTTCAATTTGCGAAAGAAATTTTACGTTACCCGGGTGGCTTGACAAGTACGCACAGCCAAATCATGCCGAACGAAAATACCGAATTATGCCGATTGAAATTTCCGAATCATGCCGAATGAAAATGTCGAATCGTGCCGAACGGAATTCCTGAATCGTGCCGAATGAAATTGACAAATCGTGCCGAATGAAGAAAACTACCCCATGTCGATGCACGTGTTTCGGAGAGGACGGCGCCCCATGGAAAAAATCGTCGATGCGGGGAAATACAGGCCGAGGATCATGGATGCCCAGGTGGCAAGATACCTGGATGTGTTCGGCGCGGTTTGCATCGAAGGCCCCAAGTGGTGCGGCAAGACCTGGATTTCCTCGTACCATGCAAAAAGCGAGTTCCTCGTCGCCGACCCTTCCGGCGACTTCCAAAACCGCCGCCTGGCCGAGACGTCGCCGCTTCTCGTCTTGGACGGCGAGGCCCCCAGGCTCATCGACGAGTGGCAAGAGGTCGAGGAGATATGGGACGCCGTCCGCTATGCGGTCGACCGAAGGGGGGAGAAGGGGCAGTTCATCTTGACCGGCTCGTCTACGCCCAAGAAAAAGGAGCGCCGCGTCCACAGCGGGGCGGGCCGTATCGGCAGGCTGCGTTTGCGCACCATGTCCCTGTACGAATCCGGGGATTCCAGCGGCACGGTCTCCCTCGAAAAGCTGTGCGAGGGCAAGCTCGACCAGTCGATGACCGGCGAGGTGGACCTGAAGGGCCTCGCGGGCTACATCGTCCGCGGGGGATTTCCGGGCGCACTCGACATGCCCGCCGCCGATGCGCGCCTCATGGCGCGGTCCTATATCGAGACGATCCTCGCAGACGACGCCTGCCGGATCGACGGGAAGCAATACGATGTGAAGAAGATGCGCCTGCTGCTCCGCTCCCTCGCGCGAAACGAGTCCACGACCGCGACGAGGAAGACCCTCGAAAAGGACATCAGGGAAAACGACGACGAGGCGGTCGATTACGACACACTGGGGGCGTACCTGGACGTGTTCGAGCGGCTGTTCCTCCTGGACAACCAAAAGCCCTTCGCCACGAAGGTTCGCTCGTCTGCGCGGGTGAAGCAGGCGGAGAAGCGGCATTTCTGCGACCCCTCGCTTGCCTGCGCGCTTTTGGGCCTTACCCCGGAGAAGCTGGTGGACGACCTCGAGACGTTCGGCCTCATGTTCGAGGCCCTTTGCGAGAGGGACCTCAGGGTCTACGCGGAGTCGTTCGGGGCGCGGCTTTTCCACTACCGCGACTACGAGGACAGGGAAATCGACGCGGTGGTCGAGCTGGAAGACGGGCGCTGGTGCGCGTTCGAGATAAAGCTCGGCGCCCGCCAAATCGATGCGGCGGCACGCAGCCTCCTCGATTTGCGTGCCAAGATCGCCGAGGAGAAGAAGGGGCGGGAGCCGTCCGTGATGTGCGTGATATGCGGCATGTCCAACGCCGCCTACCAAAGGCCGGACGGGGTGTTCGTCGTCCCGATCACCGCGCTGAAGAACTAGGGGCGGGAGTCTGCACGTCTTGCCAGCGCAAGGCCCGCACGGTCGCACACCACGCGTGGTGCCTGCTGAAACCCGAGCCCCGCGCCTGCCGCGTGCAACGCGTGGCACTTGCGTGAAACCCGAGCCCCGCGCCTGCCGCGTGCAAGGCGTGACACTTGTGTGAAATCTGAAGCCCGCATCTGGCGCGCGCACCACCTCTGACCTTGCGTTTTGCGTGCGCGCGGGGGAGGGGGGGCGCCCTAGGCGCTTATGGTAGAATCGGGCGGTTTGGTTTTCAACACGCACAACAGGGGGGGCGTCATGTCCGAAGCAGGCTCGAAACACCGTTTGCGCAATTTCACGGCCGCCGCGATAGCCCTGGCGCTCGCAGGACTTGCGTGCGCCGCGTTTCTGGCCGCCCGCGCGCAGGCCGTGGAGGTCATCGCCTATTCCGTCGACGCGCAAGGCGCCAAGACGAACTACTACACCATAGGCGATGCGATCCGCGCGGGATACGCGGACGACACGACGATCGTCATGGCGAGCGACTGGGTGACGAGCAGCACGATTGGCATCGCCGACAGCAAGAGCGTGACCATCGACATGAACGGCCACAAGATCGCGAACAACGGCAGCGTGCAGACTTTCCGCATGTATGAAAAGTCGCACTTGACGCTCAAGTCCTCCAAAAAATCCACGTTCACCTGCGCGCTTTACAGCGAAGAAGACGGCACTTTGCAGCAAAACCAAAAGATCGAGGCCGGCGGCCTTGTGACGGGCGCCAACACGACCGACGAAGGCGGCGCCATCTGGGCGGAAAATTGGACGACGCTCACGCTCGAAAACGTGGCTGTTGCAGGCAACAAAGGCAGAAGCGGCGGCGGTGTGCGCATCGACAAAGAGGCGAAGCTCAACATGCGAAACGGCGCCAGCATCCAGCACAACAAAAGCGAAGGCAGCGCCGAATACGGCAGGGG
>CAVFDV010000187.1:0-2511 GCA_963621315.1 Oscillibacter sp. MSJ-31 | reverse complement strand
CTTCCGGACATCGTGGCGGATTGCGAGCGGCGCGCGCGGGAAAACGACCACCCCCACGGCGCGAGCCTGCTCGTGGCCGAAGGGCTCTGGACGAAGGCGGAGCGCGTGCAGGCAAAGCCGGCACGGCGCGAGGGGGCCTATTGGGGCTGGGGCGCCATCGCGCACGTCGCCTCCCTGCTGTCCGAAGCGGCGGAAAGGGCGCGGCGATGAAGGGGCTTTACACGCACGGGCTGCCGCCTGCCACCGACACGAACGGCGTGTGCATGGCGCTCAAAGACCTCGATGTGCTGGTCGTGGCCTGCGACGCGCCCGGCAGCATGGCCACGCTGCGCCATCTCGTGGACCCGGCCCAGGCGCGGGCGCGCTTTGCCACCATGCCCTGCGTGGACAACGAGTATGTCGCAGGCGACCCGGAGTTTTTCGTCGAGGCGGCCTTGGGGCTCGTGCGCGAGAACCCCTGCACGGCGGTCGTTTTGGTGAACGGCCCTGTCGGCATGCTCATCGGCATCGACTTATGCGAGGTCGCCCGCCAAGTGGAGAGACGCTGCGGCGTGGCGACGCGCTACGTCGAGACGACGGGCAACGGCTCCTACGAGAACGGCTTTGCGGCGGGGCGCGCGCTCGCGGCCGAGCTGGCGGGGCTTTTCACCGGCGCGGATGGCGGGGCAGCCGGACATGCGGGCATGGGCGGTAAAGGGGGTGAGCGCACAGGCGCAGGTGCCGGCGCACATGCGGGCGCGCAAGGCGCGGGCGGCGCCCCCTTTCGCCAGATCGCCTTCTACGGCAAGGGCGGCATCGGCAAGTCCACCGTCGCGCAAAACATCGCGGCGGCGCTTGCCGCGCGCATGGGGCGGCATGTCATGCTCGTGGGCTGCGACCCGAAGGCCGACTCCACCCGCCTGCTCACCCACGACGCGCCGCGCGAGACGGTGCTCGACCTGCTACAAGACAGCAAGGCGCGCCCGGGCGCGGACAAGCTCGTGCGCGAGGGCTTCGCGGGCGTTGCCTGCGTGGAGGCAGGCGGCCCGGAGCCCGGCGTGGGGTGCGCGGGGCGCGGCATCATCGCGGCCTTCGACGCGCTCGACGCCGCCGGCGCCTACACGGACGCGCTCGACTACGTGCTCTACGACGTTTTGGGCGACGTGGTATGCGGCGGTTTTGCCATGCCCATACGCTCGGGGCGCGCGCGCGAGGTCTATCTCGTGGCAAGCGGCGAGCTGATGTCGCTCTATGCGGCGAACAACATATGCAAGGGGCTCGTGCGCTACGCGGCCGGCGGGGCGCGCCTGGCAGGCGTCATCTGCAACAGCCGCGACGTCGACGGGGAGCGCGAGCTGGTCGGGGCCTTCGCGCAGGCCGTGGGCAGCGAGCTTTTGGCCGTCGTGCCGCGCAGCGCCGAGGTGCAGCGCGCCGAGATATGCCGGCAGACGGTCGTCGAGTTTGCGCCGGACGGCGCGCAGGCAGAGGTCTACGCGCGCCTAGCCGCGCGCCTGGAGCAAAACGAGTCGCATTGCGTGCCCGCGCCGCTTTCCGCAGCCGAGCTGGAAGCCCTCATGCGCCGCTACGGGCTTTAGAGCCCATGGGTCGCCCGGCCTCAGGTTTCACGATTCGCAAATTCCGCAGTTTTCAGGCTTTGCGTCCTCGAAGATTCGCAGCCATTTGCAGGCATCGGGGTTCACCAGCCCCCACCCACGGCTTGAGACGGCCCGCACCCCGCATGTGGTGCGCTCAGCGGCCTTCGTGGGAGTCTTTCCCCGCATCGTGTCCGCCGCCGCCCTCTTCGTGCCCGTGGTGGAGATGCGGCATCTTCGCCTGCGTGGGCGTGCGGAACAGCGCCCCGTCCGGCGTGCCCAGCTTCTTGCCGGAGCGCGCCTCGTAGAACGCGACGAAAATGCCCTGCAGCGCGGCGGCGATCGGGATGGACAGCAGCATGCCCACCGCGCCGCCAAGCGCGCCGCCTATGAGTATGGCGACCAGCGTGATGGCCGGATGCACGTTCACCGAGCTTTGCATGAGGCGCGGGCTGATGATGTTGCCCACCACGAAGCCGATCACGCCGTTTGCCACGATGCTGAGCACGCAGGCAAGAGGCCCTGCGATCAGGGCGACCACGGCCACGATCACGCCGGCCACGAACGGGCCGATGTAGGGCACGAGGTAGAGGATGGCGCAGATGAAGCCGAGCAGCGCCGAGTACGGGATGCCGAGCGCCCAAAACGCCAGCGCGCTCACCACGCCGGTGATGGCCGCGCATATGAGCGTCGATTTCATCCAGCCGTATATGGCCGTGCCGAACGCCGAGGAGACGACCGAGAGGCTGCGGCGCACGTCTTCGCTGAAAAGGGGCCGCAGCTCGCGCGACAGCGTCGGCAGGTCGATCAAGATCCACGCCGCGCAGATGAAGGCGCTCCAGGGCGTCGCGGGCGGACTTGTGGGCGCCGCCATGGGCGTGGGCAACGGGCTGCTCATCGTCTTCATCGCCTTCATCTGCGCGGCGTGGATCTTGATCGA
>CAVFDV010000186.1:0-2513 GCA_963621315.1 Oscillibacter sp. MSJ-31 | reverse complement strand
GCCCACCTTCACGACAAGGCTGAGGGTCTTGCGCTCGTGGGCGCCCAGCGAGATGCCCGTCCAGGAGACGCGCCCGCTTGCCGCGTCATACGAGCCGCCGTTGTCCGCCGAGACGAACTCGGCGCCGTCGGGCACGTAGTCGGCCACGCCCGCGACCGAGGTGGCCGTGGCGCCCGTGTTCGACACGGTGAGCACGTAGGAGAGCTCCTGCCCTTTCATCACCGTCGAGCCGGCGCACGGGTCGGCGGTCTTTTGCACATAGAGGTTCGCGGGCGTCTTGTAGCTTTCCGTGGTGGTGTGGCGCGTCGTGTTCGTGCCGTTTGCCGGGTCGGCGGCCAGCGTGCCGGGCGCGCCCGGGTCCCCGGCGGATTTCTCGTAGGTCGCCCTGTTCACGATGAAGGAGTTGGCCGGCGCGTCGGCGTCGACCGTGACGGTCCAGGAGACGCTCTGGTCCTTGCCCACCTCGAGGTCCTTGATCACCCACTCGGCGTAGGCGTGGTCTTCCACCCATTTTCCGCCGTCGGCCACGCTCGCGAAGCTGGTGCGCCCCGGCGCGTAGTCGCGGATGCGCACGAAATGCGCCGTCGTGGAGCCGGAGTTCACCGCCGTCAGGGTGTAGGTGATCTGGCTGCCGGGCGCCGCGTAGCTGCCGTCCTCGGGGTTTGCCGTCACGCGCACCGTCACGTCGTCGCCGTTCACCGGCTCGGTGGCCGGGTCGATCGGCAAGACGACGATGTTCGAGGCGGAAGCCGGGTCGGCGCCGCTCGCCGCATCCCAGGCGTCCTCGTAGAGCGCCGAGTTGCGGACCTTGCCCGTCGCGTCCGCGTTCACCTGCACGGTAAAGGAAAGCGTCCTGCTGGCGCCCGCGCCCAGCGACAAGCCCGTCCACGCGATGCGCCCGCTGCCGCTGTCGTAGCTGCCGCCGCCCGCCGAGACAAGCTCGGTCCCGGCCGGCACGTAGTCGGCGACGCACGCCTCGCTCGTGGCCGTGCCGCCCGCGTTCGTCAGCGTGATGGTGTACTCGATCTCCTGGCCTTTCAGCACCGTCGAGCCGGGCGTGGGCGTGGAGGTCTTGCTCGCGTAGAGGTTCACGGGCGTCACGTAGCTTGCCGTCGTCGTGTGGCGCGTCGTGTTCGTGCCGCTCGCGGGGTCTGCCGCCTCGGTGCCCGGCGTGCCCGGGTCGGCAGTGGAGGTCTCGTAGCTGCCGGAGTTCACGATGAAGGTGCGCTCGGGCGCGTCGGATGCCACCGTGACGGTCCAGGACACGCTTTGGTCCTTGCCCACCTCGAGGTCCTTCAACACCCACTCGACGAAGCCCTTGTCCTCGACCCACTTGCCGCCGTCGTTCACACCCTTGTAGGAGGTGGTCTGCGGCACGTAGTCGCGGATGCGCACGAAATGCGCCGTCTGGTCGCCGGTGTTCGTGGCCGTCAGGGTGTAGGTGATGTCGCTGCCGGGTGCCGCGTAGCCGCCGTCGGCCGGGTTGGACGTGATGCGCACTGCGACCTCGCCGTCGCTGACCGGGGCGGGCGCCGGGTCTATGGGCAGCACGACGATGTTCGTGGCAGAGGCCGGGTCGGCGCCGCTTGCCGCGGTCCAGCCGTCCTCGAACAATGCCGCGTTGCGCACCTTGCCCGTCGCCGTCTCGCCCACGCGCACGGTAAAGCTCACCGTCGTGGTGGCGTTCGCGCCCACGGACAGGCCGGTCCACACGACGCGCCCGGTCCCCGCGTCGTACGAGCCGCCGTTGCCCGCCGAGACGAACTCGGCGCCGTCGGGCACGTAGTCGGCCACGCCCGCCGACGTGGTGGCCGTGCCGCCCGCGTTCGTGAGCGTGATGGTGTAGGAGATCTCCTGCTTTTTCAGCACGGTCGAGCCGGGCGTGGGCGTGGAGGTCTTGCTGGCGTAGAGGTTTGCCGGCGTCTTGTAGTCCGCGCTCGTCGTGTGGCGCGTCGTGTTGGTCCCGTTTGCCGGGTCGTCCGAGAGGGTCCCGGGCGAGCCGGGGTCGGTGGCGGAGGCCTCGTAGGTCGCCCTGTTCGGGATGAAGGCGTTGGCGGGCACGTCGGCGTCCACCTTCACCGTCCACGAGACGCTTTGCGCCTTGCCCACCTCGAGGTTTTTTATCACCCACTCGACGTATCCCGCGTCCTCGACCCACTTGCCGCCGTCGGCCACGCTCTTGTAGGACGTGCGCGCGGGCACGTAGTCGCGTATGCGCACGAAGGGCATGGTGCCGTCGCCGGTGTTTTCCGCTTTCAGCGTGTAGGTGATGGTGCCGCCGGGCGCCACGTAGCTGCCGTCGGCCGGGTTGGACGTCATGTGCACCGTCACCTCGCCGCCGTGCACCGGCTCTGCGGCCGGGTCTATGGGCAAGACGACGATGTTCGTGGCGGATGCCGGATCGGCGCCGCTTGCCTTGTCCCAGCCGTCCTCGAACAGCGCCGTGTTGCGCACCTCGCCCGAGGCCGCCGACGCCACTTTCACCTTGAAGCCGACGGTCTTCGTGGAAAACG
>CAVFDV010000185.1:0-2519 GCA_963621315.1 Oscillibacter sp. MSJ-31 | reverse complement strand
ATGCACGGGCGCGATACGCGACACGGCGGCGCACGCGGTGCGTGATGCACGGGCGCGGCGCGCGGGCAGGGGCTTTCACCAGCCCCTTCGGCCTTCGCGCATAGGCCGGTCGGTTTGAAAAAGGAGAGGGCGCGACGCCTTCGCACGCATCCCCCTTTTCGGGGCATGCGGCACGCGGGGTGGGGCGCACACGACGAGGAGACGAGGAAGCGAGACGAGATGGCGCGCAACTTGGACATAGAGGTCACACGCCTGGCGCGCACGCGCCACACGGCGCTGCTGTGCGCCGTCGCCGCGCTGGCCCTCTTTCTCTCCATCGGGGCCATGCCCTCGACGCTGGCCCTCTACTCCGCGGTCGACGAGGACCGCCACGTGCTCGTCTTCGAGGAGTCCGGCGACGTGAACGTCTCGCTGACCGAGCAGCTCTTCGACGAGAACGCGGCGCTCGGGCTGTCCGCCGGCTCCACCATCGTCAAAGACCCCGTCTTGAAGAACAACAAGGGCGACGCCTACGCGCGCCTTTTCGTCCAGATCCGCGACGAGGAGACGGGCGCGGTGCTCGCGCCGGAGACAGACGGCGCGCGCCTGGAGAAGATTTTGGGCGCCATCTGGTCCGACCCGCAGGGCAGCCTCGTGCCGGGCGCGTCGTATGCGGCCGCCGACATCGCCGCGGCGCCGGGCGTCGAGGCCGTCTACAACCACGGCGCCTACAAGGCCGCCGCGCCCGAGTTCAACGAGACGGCGCAGGCCTACGTCTTCGAGCACGACGGCGTCTTGAAGTCCGGCGAGTCGGCGTCGCTGTTCGACCGGATATGCATCCCCAGCGACTACAGCACCGAAGACGTCGCGCTCATGGGCAACTACTCCATCGTCATCTGGGGCCAGGCCATACAGGTGGCCGGCTTTGACGACCAGGCCTCGGCCATGGCCGCGCTCACCGACGAGTTCCACTTCGACGCGGACGGAAAGGCGGCGGCCTAGCATGGACACGAAGGCGGGACAGGGCATGGGCGCCGGAAGCGCCGCGCGCGGCGTTTGCGCGCGGGGCGCGGAAACGGGCGTTCGCGCCGGGGGCGCGAACGCCGCGGACGCGGGTGTTGTGAACGCGGCAGGCGGTGCGGGCATGGCCGCTGCAGGCGCGCCGGCGGCCGGGCGAGCGGCGCGCGTCTTTTTCACCTGCGCATTGGCCTTGCTGCTCGCGGCGGTGCTTGCGGGCGTGGGCGGCACCTGGGCGCTCGCGAACTCCGTGAACGAGCGCGAGGACCTGGCCGAGTACTTCGACGCGAAGCTCTCGCAAAAATACGCCGACGAGCCCGTGTCGGCCTATCCCGGCAGCGTGGTCGAGCACACGGCCATCGCCGAGAACACGGGCGCCAAGACCATGTGGGTGCGCATGAGCATCGACAAGTACTGGATGGAAAAGGACGGCGATGCCTGGAAGCGCGTCGAGTCGGCCGCCGGCGGCGAGGGCGGCGCTTTCAACACCGACTACATCATCGTGCACATGAACGAGGGCGCTTGGACCGAAGGCGACGACGGGTGGTGGTATTGCAACGAGACGGTGGAGCCCGGCGCGAAGTCGGCCACGCTCTTTGACGCGATCGAGATCTCGACCGAGACCGGCGAGGAGGTGCAAGGCGTCGAGGAGCGCGAGAGCATGTACGCGACGCACGCCGCCTCGGTGGACGTGAAGATGGAGTGCACCGCCGAGCCCGACCCGGTGGCCGAGGCCGATTCGGTGCAGGCGAAGTTCGGCACGACGGCGGCCGCCTCCAAGCCCGACACCGGCGACGCGCTGCCGTGGATGCTCTACCTGGCGGCGGCTGCCGCGCTCGCGGCCGCGCTCGTGTTCTTTTTGGCTGCGTGGAAGCGCCGCCGCGGCAAGGACGACGAGGTGCAGGTCGTCGAGTTCACCCTGTAGCGGGCGCGCGCGCGGGCGTTGCGCGCGCGCTGCGCAGGCCGCGCGGACGCAGCCTCCGTATCTTGCTTTTGCGTCTTGTTCTTTTGTGCTTTTCGCGCGTCTCGCACTCGCGCGCGTCTGTTTTGACGCTTCGGGATTGCGTTGCTACAATGAGGTCGCTGGCAAAGCCCGATGGTGCTTACAGTGGCGGGCGAAGCCGGGTTTAATTTAGGGGGTCAGGGCCTACTGGCCCCCCTTTTTATCTCCCTTCTCCATCCGTCGATGCTTATATTCCCTCACGAGCTCGAGTGCAAACTCGCCCACATTGGCAATAGCGGCCAAGAGGAACAGGATTTCATCCATAGGCTCCACCTTCTTTCTTATGAAAGGGGGCTTCGCCCGCACGCGGACTTCACCAGCCGCCCTATCCTAGCAGACGCCCTGGCGGGCGCCGCCGCGTTTTGCCGGCGCTTCGGGATTTTTGACGGGGTGGGGTCGCGCTGCTACAATGAGGTCGCTGGCAAAGCTCGGAAGTACTTACACCCGCGGGCGAAGCCGGGTCTTATTTAGGGGGTCAGGGCCTACTGGCCCCCCTTTTTATCTCCCTTCTCCATCCGTC
>CAVFDV010000184.1:0-2522 GCA_963621315.1 Oscillibacter sp. MSJ-31 | reverse complement strand
CGCCTCAACCTGCTTCGCGTCGACTTCGTTCCAGCGCCCGCCCCCTGGCAAAAACCCGAGTTTGGGAGTTTGGAGCCTAAAAAATGGCCGCAACGCCAATAGCCGCAAGGGTTGCGGCCATTTTTTATTTTTTTGACTTGTAGGTCGGTATCAGATTGTCGCGAGCCGCAGAGCGGGGACGGCAACATCTGGGGACGGGAACCGCGTGCGCAGGCACGTGCCCAACTCCGCAAGGGAGCAGAGGCGTGGCAACGGCTGTAAACCGCAGGCCCGCATGATCGCAGGAATATGAGAGACCGAGATCTTCTTCTGCTCCAACTGCTTGAGCAATTCCTCTTGGGGCACGTAGGGATTGGTCTTGCGAATCTGGGCCTGGTGTCCAAAGTGAACGAATACCACTTGGCCATTGAACTTCAAGGCACCAACATCAGCATCCGATAATGTCCTACAAATTTCAGGAATGCTCAAGGGCGTTTTTTCTTTCTCCAAACGTCGTTGCAAGAGCCGCAACAGCAAGAGCGCCAGAACGCACACCGTTATGTGCCCGCGCACATGGTCGGAGTTTCGGACGAACATCGGTCGAAGCCCTAGGTTGCTTTTCATCACACGGAAACAATCCTCAATGCGATTGAGCCTGGGGTATTGCGCTGCGACATCTCTTCCGCTGAGCATGCGCACTTTATCCTTGGTGACTGTCTCCTCCGGCTCCTTGACCTCTGTCGTCTCCGTTGCGGCCTTGTCGCCGTCATTCTCAGTCTTGTTGAGCTTGTCGGACGTTTGAGGGGAGTCTTCGTACACCACGGCGGCAAAGCCGCAGAAACGGCGCTTCTTTTTTACCACCTCCTCATCCACGCCAAGCACCGCGCGGTCTGCGTCGCCATCCGTCTTGGCAAGAGCGGCCCAGCCGCTCTTGCGGGGGCCGATCTTTGCGCCGTCGGCGGCCTTCTGCTTCACGATGTCGATCATGGCGTCAAGGATTCGGTTGTCACGGTTCTTGCGCTTCTCGTTGAACGTCAGCAACAGCATGCAGTCGACTGCCATGCCGTTAGGGCCAGTCTTTGTCCAGTTGGGAATGACCTGATACTTTCCGCTCTCGGGGTCCTCTGGATTGAAGTCCGTATACCTCGACATATCAAGCATCTTTTCAGTCAGTTCTGCCCCAAGATTGGTTACTTTTTGTGCTACAAGAAATCCAAGATCGAGGTCCTGCAACATCTCAAGGTTCTTGACGGAATTCAAGCCGCGATCCGCTACAACCACCGCATTTTCAATGTTGTACTTCTCTTTCAGCTTCTTGATGGTTGGCTTCATAGTTTTGAATTCTGAAGCATTTCCAGAATAAACTTCAAAATCCATTGGGTAGCCGTATTCGTCGATGACAAGCGCAACTGACACCAGCGGCAAGTCTGTTCGGTGTTCCTTGGACGGGCCGCGCATGCGGAGGTACTGCAACCGATCGTTTGCGTCCTCGTCCCAGAAAGTCGCTGGCAACTTCTCGGGGATGACCAGCCCATATTCATCAAAACATTCGGCCCCCAAAGTTCCGTCGGCCTTCATGCGCTCGGCGGCGGCTTGAACACGATCACCGAAGTCAGCCTGCTGATAGTCTTTTTCTTCGTCAGTCAAAGGACTTTCGAAATACACATTTGTAACGTCGTAGAACACCATGGTGGCCCGGTTTCCACCAATCAGCTTGTCCATCTTTTTGTTGAGCCAGCGGAAGATCGAATCTTTGTTTTCTTGAAGAAAGCTCAGCGTCTCATAGCAATTGTCCAGAGACACGTCTTTCATCGGATCCCCCAAGAAATCATGTTTGCTCCCATAGCTGTAAAGCACGGAGCCTGGATCCATGACTTTCAGGCTGGTCATGAAGCGTGCCACGGCGCTGTACTTGAACTTGGCGCGGGACCCCGACGCCTTCTGCAGGTAGTCCATTTTCTGTGTCAGTCCAAGATCATCAATCCAAATGCGAGACAGAGGATAGTGACCGTAATTCAGCAACGGGGCCGGAACCTCTCCAAAAGCCGCTTCGTGGTTTTCCTTCATCGCCTGCAAGGCATTTCCAAGCCGGGTGTCTTCTACGGCCTTCTTCTTTTCGGCGCGCTCCGTGGCGTACTGCGCCTTCAGCTTCTCCAACCCCTGCGGATCTGCCGCAAGCAACTTGTCGAGGCGACCGTAGTTTTGGACGACGCGGTTGCGCTTGGATCCGCCCGGCACGCGATAAGCCTCAACCAGCACGACGTATTCGTGCTGCTTGTTCTTTCCGCTCTTTTGCGTGGTGATGTACATGGGCGGCCCTCCCTCGTGGCCAAAAAATCTGGGGCCCCATTATAGCACGGCCTACGTTTGGCCTACAAGCCTAAAAAACATTTTTGGGCAAAAATATAGGAGCCTCAAGGGCTCCACGGCGATTTTCGGTCGCCAAACTCCCAAACTCGGGTTTCTGCTGGACAGCCCGCGCGTGTCGCCGGGCGACAAAGCTTTGCTCACGAGCTACATGACATCGAGCTACATGGGTGATC
>CAVFDV010000183.1:0-2533 GCA_963621315.1 Oscillibacter sp. MSJ-31 | reverse complement strand
GGCCTGTAGCGCATGGCACCGCATCCGTATTGCGCGCCGCGCCGGATGCCGCCTGCGCAGCGCCCTTTGCCCCTCGCCTCGCGCCCCGCGCCGCATCTGCCGCGTCTTGCAGTCCATGAGCTGTGCCGATGGCGATTTTGCACCGGACGTGGGAGGCGATGGTGAGAGAATCCCTCGCCCCTGAAGAAATCCGGGCGGAGCTGCTCGCGATGATGGCCGCCTTCGATGCCTTGTGCGCAAGCGAGGGGCTGCGCTACTCGCTTGCGGGCGGGACCTTGCTCGGCGCGGTGCGGCACAAGGGGTTCATCCCCTGGGACGACGACGTGGACTTGTCGATGCCGCGCCCCGATTTCGAGAGGCTCGTCGCCTTGGGGCGGGACGGCCGCATGCCCGAGGGGTTCGCGCTTGCGCCCTTCTCGGGGGATTGGGGCTTTCCCGTTTTCGTCAAGTTCCTAAACGAGCATATCGGGGTGAAGACGCGCTACGAGGAGGCCGCAGGCCGGCTGTGGGTCGACGTCATACCCATCGACGGCCTTCCGGACGATTCGAGGGCGTTGGGCGTGCAATATGGCAAGGCCGCCGCCTTGCGCCGGGCGGCGCTGCTGTGCAAGGCAGATGCCCACGACGGCACGACAGGACTTAGGCGCGGCCTCAAACGCGTGCTCGTGCCGCTTGCAAAGACGACGGGGATGCTTCCCCGCGTGTCCGGGCGCCTCGATTCGCTTGCGAGAAGCCGGGAGTTCGGCGCCACCTCGTGGGTCGGGTGCGTGGCCTGGGGCCTCTACGGCCCGGGCGAGCGCTACCCCCTTTCCGCTTGGGAGCATATGGAGCAAGTCGAGTTCGAAGGCGGCGCCTTTCCCGCCATAAGCTGCCAGGACGAGTACCTGCGCGGCATCTACGGGGACTACATGCAGGTCCCGCCCGAAGACGAGCGGAGCGGCCACGAGTTCGAAGCTTGGAGGATATGAGGGGGATGGATATGGAGACGGGGGGCAGGGGCGCGGCGCCGCGCGCGGGGCGGCCGCATGACGCCGGGGGGGCTAAGCCGCGCGTGCTCGTCGCAGGCCTTGCGGGCAATATCGGCGGCACCGAGGTCGTCGTCAGCCGCTTCGTCGGCGCCTTGTCCGACCGCTTCGCCTTCGACGCCATCAGCCCCGTCCCGCTTTTGCAGCCCGAGTTCACGGCAGGCGACAACACGGTCATCGATATCCCCGCGAAACGCGCGCATCCCCTCGCCCGCGAGATGGCCTTGCGCCGCCTTTTCAGGGAATCTGCGGGAAAGTATTGCGCGCTTTGGCACAACGCCAACAACCTTTCCAACATAGACGACCTCCGCCTCGCGAGGGCGTATGGCGTCCCCGTGCGCATATGCCATTTCCACAACGCCCGCTATCTCGGAGACGCCCTCAACAAGCTCCTCAGCGCCATGCACAAAAGGCGTCTCGGCGACCTTGCGACCCTGCTGTTCGCATGTTCTGAAGGGGCGGGCCGTTTCGCCTACGGCGACGCGCCGTTCACCGTCGTCAACAACGCCTTCGACGTGGAATCGTATGCCTTCGACGAGGGCGACCGCGCAAGGGCCAGAGAGGAGCTGGGGCTGGAAAACAGCTTTGTCGTGGGCAACGTGGGCAGGCTCGACGAGCAGAAAAACCAGGCCGTCTTGCTGCAGGCCATGCCGCATATCCTGGGAAAGGTCGCAGACGCCAAGCTGGTCGTCGTGGGCGAGGGCGTCTTGCACGACGAGCTTGTGGCGCAGGCGCGCGCCCTTGGCGTGGAGCAGCATGTCGTCTTCACCGGCGCCCGCGCCGACGCGCGGCGCATCATGTCCGCGTTCGACGTGTTCGCGTTTCCGTCCCTGTTCGAGGGGCTGCCCATCGCCTTGCTCGAAGCCCAGGCAAACGGGCTGCCGTGCGTCGTCTCGGACCGGATTCCCGCGGCGGCCGTCGTGGGAGAGCCCGTCTCGACCGTCCCTTGCGGCGACGTCGGGGCCTGGGCGGAGGCCGTATGCTCGCTGAACCGGGCGGATTTCACGCTCGACGGCTCCCGCATGGGCAGATACGACATCCGTGTCGAGGCCGAGCGCCTGGCCGCCTTCTTCAACGGGGGCTCTTGACCGGCGGCGCGGCGCGCGCGACGGGCGCCGGCTGCGGATGGGGGCGCGGCGACTGCAGACGGGGGCGTGGCGGCGCGTGAACAGGAGGGGCCTGGCCGCGCGTGAACGAGAGGGGTATGGCCGCGCTGCGCTGCTTTTCTGCATTCTGCCCGGGCTGTGGTGACACGCAGGGGTTCATGTGCAATACTTGCCTCCTTTAGCAATCGGTGAAGAGGGGACGACATGCTCGCGCGTATGCGAGCAGCGGGGCTTTCTTGGATATGGACTCGACATACAGCGCCGTGGCGGCGTGCGACATGCGCATCGTGGGCGACGTCGCCGCGTCGGAAAACGAGCCGGACGCCTTTTCCGACGCCCGCCCCTCCCGTCGCACCGCCTACCGCTTCGCCAAGCGCGCCATCGACCTTGTCTTGAGCACGC
>CAVFDV010000182.1:0-2541 GCA_963621315.1 Oscillibacter sp. MSJ-31 | reverse complement strand
AAACACCCCACCCCCCGCGCGCGTCATTTGGCTCTGTGCGCTACGCGTGCTCTTCAAGTCGCGCGCTTCTCGCGAGGACCGCGCGCTTCTCGCAGAGGCGAAAAACAACTTCTCGCGCGTGACCGCCGAGGTGAACGGAACCGGACGACCGGTCACCGTGTTGAAGAACAACAAGCCGTGGGTGGTGATCAGTCCAGCCGTAGCAACGAACAGCGGAGACGGAAGCGCCGTGGACGTGGCCGTCGACTTCATGGACGAGTATGCCGACGTATTCGAGGAACTCGCCAAATGAACGACTTTGCAAAACCTCTGGACAAGGACACGGTGCTGCGAATTCATTCTGCAGCCATAGCCAGGTTCGGCGGGGTTGACGGGATATGCGCGCGCTCCTCGTCGCTTAGGTCTGCCGTCGCGAGCAAGTCCGGGCGCAGGCGCGCCGTGCGCTCGACGGCCTGCGCGCGCCGCCACGCCGCCACCTTGCCGTGGTCGCCCGACAGCAAAACCTCCGGCACCTCCAGGCCGCGATAGCTCGCGGGGCGCGTGTACTGGGGAAACTCGAGCAAACCGTCTTGGAAGGACTCCTCCACGGCGCTGCCCTCGTCGCCGAGCACGCCCGGCAGCAGGCGCACGACCGCATCGGTGACCACCATGGCCGCAAGCTCGCCGCCCGTGAGGACGTAGTCGCCCAGGCTGACGCAGCGGTCGGCCAGGGTGTAGGCGCGCTCGTCGATGCCCTCGTAGCGCCCGCACACCATGACGATCCGCTCGCAACACGCCAGCTCGCGGGCCAGCCCCTCGTCGAAGCGCTGCCCTGCCGGGGTGAAAAAGACGATGTGGGGCGCCGGTCCTGCGGCGCGCAAATCGTCGATGGCCTCGAAGATGGGCGGGCAGCTCATGAGCAGCCCCTGGCCTCCGCCATAGGGCTCGTCGTCGGTCGTGCGATGGCGGTCGTGCGTCCAATCGCGCAGGTCGTGCGCCTTGAAGTCGAGGATGCCCCGCGCGCGGGCGCGGCCGACGATCGAGGCCGACATGGGGCCGTCGAACATGCCGGGGAAAACGGAAAGGGTCTCGACGATCACGAAGCGGCCCCTCCCTCGTCCACGATGCCGTCTATCACATGGGTGAACAGCCGGCGCGCATCGTCAGGCACGGCGCCGGCGACGCATTCGCCCACCACGGGCACGAGCACCTCGCCGTATCGGCCTTCCACCACCCACACGTCGTTTGCGGGCGTGGAGATCGTCTCGCGCACCACGCCGAGCACGCCGTAGCGCTCGTCGCAGACCTCGCATCCGAGCACGTCGCAAGTGCCGTTTGGTGAAACGGGAGCGGCAGCGCCCGAACCGGCGCCGCCCGAGCCGGCGGCGGCGCCCGGAGCGGCGGCGCCCGAAGCGGCGACGCTATCCGAACCGCCGCCGGCGCCGGCATCGACGCCGAAACCGCGCAGTTCCTCTTGCGCGGCGAGCAGGCGCCTGCCCGCGAGCACCTTCGCCGTGCCCGCATCGTCCACCTCGGCAAAACGCACGCGCGCGGTGCGCGGCTCCAAATCCTCCCCTGCCGGGCGCGCCCCTTCACCGCCTTTCGCTTCCGCTGCGCCTTCCTCTACGCGCGCCGCCCGGCGCAGCTCTGCCGCATCCACGCCGTCCACGGACACGACATGCAGCACGCGCGGGGCCTCGTTGGGGTCGGCGGGCGGCACGACATGAAGCGGCACGTGCGCCAAGACAGAAAAAGAGACGCCTGCCGCCCTGCGGACGACGACGTCTCCTTCCAAACCGAAAGCCTTCTCCACGAAGGCCGCCGTTGCATGCGGGCCTCGCGGCATGCGGGCTACTCGTCTTCTTCGACGATCTCGACTTCCACACGAAAGCCCGCATCGCTTGCCGCGGCGCGGGTGAGGGTGCGGATGGCCTTGATGGTGCGCCCGGAGCGGCCGATGATCTTGCCGATGTCGTCCGGGTCGGCCGACACCTCGACGTACACCTCGGAGCCGGATTGCTCGCCGGCCTCGACGGCGACGGCATCCGGATTGTCGACGAGCTGCGTGACGAGCATCTCGACGAACTCGCCCACCTGCTCATAGGTCTCGATTGCCATACGCTGCTACGCTTCCTCGGAATTCTCGGCCTCTTCGGCAGCCGCGGCCTCGGCTGCGGCCTTCTCCGCCGCCGCCTTCGCCTTGGCCTCCTCGGCGGCCTTCTTCTCGGCTTCCTTCTTCTGCTCGGCCTTCAGCGCCGCGCGCTTGAGCAGGTGCGCGGGCAGCTCCTCACCCTTTGCCTGCGCGATGATCTTCGCCACGCGGTCGGAGGGCTGGGCGCCGTTGGCGATCCACTTGTCGACCTTCTCCAGGTCCAGCTCGACGATGGAGGGATCGCCTGCGGGGTCGTAGGTGCCCACTTGCTCGATGATGCGGCCGTCGCGCTTCTTGCGCTGGTCTGCCACGACGATGCGGTAGAACGGCGCCTTGTGCGCGCCACGGCGGGTCAATCTGATGACTACCAAAGCAACTCCTTCAAGCTTCTCGCCTGCACCCATTGCAGG
>CAVFDV010000181.1:0-2566 GCA_963621315.1 Oscillibacter sp. MSJ-31 | reverse complement strand
CGGCAAGAAGACGCTCACCATCCCGGCGACGGTCACGAAGCTCGAGGGCATTCCCTTCGAGTCGGAGGGCACCTACTATTTCCTCGGCGCGGCGCCCGACATCGAGGACGTGTTCTACACGATGTGGGGCGGCTTCGAGGCCTTGGACGGCGACCTCTACTGCCAGAGCGGCTACGTCATGGACGACACGAACGGCTACTCCTTCTACGAGTGGCAGAACAGCTATGAGTGCATCTACTACTACGACACCTTCGTCGCGCCCACCTCGGTCACCTTGGCCGATGCGGACGGCGCCGACCAGACGGGCAAGACCGTCGAGGCTCCCGCCGGGCGCGCCTACAGCCTGACGGCGGCCAACCAGCCCGCCGCCAGCGCGAGCAAGTTCGTCGCTGCGCACACGAAGATCGCCTGGGCCAGCAGCGACACGAACGTCGCCACGGTCGACTCTGCGGGCAAGGTGACCATGGTCGCCGGCGCCGCGGCGGGTGCCACGGCCACCATCACGGCGACCAACGCCATCGGACTTTCGGCAAGCATCACGGCAAAGGTGGCGGCCCCCTCCAAGAAAGACCTCGCGAGCATCCAGCTCGACCCGGCCGCCATCGACGACATGTACATCACGGCCATAGCCGAGCCTGCCGTCGCGCTCAAAGACGGCGCCTACACGCTCGTGAGAGACAGCGACTACACGCTGGCCTACCAAAAGGCGGACGGCACGCCGCTTGCCTCCTTTGCCGAGGTGAACGCCGCAGGCGACTACAAGGTCGTCTTCACCGGCATGGGCGACAACTACGAGGGCACGGCCTCCATCTTCTTCAAGGTGGTAGACGAGCTGTCCTTCGGCGACTGGAAGTACAGGCTCGACGACAACGGGTCCGCGCGCATCACCGGCTACACGGGTGCAAAGACGAGCCTGTCGGCCCTCGTCGTGCCGGGCAAGCTCGCCGGCCTGGAGGTCGCCTCGATCGCCGCGGGCGCACTCGACGGCGTGAAGCTGTCCTCGGCGTGGTCGGCCAGGGTCGTCATCCCCGACACCGTGACCTCCATCGACGCCGGCGCGCTTTCGGGCATGAGCGCCAAGAAGTTCAAGTTCCTGGGCGCGGCTCCCGCCGTCGTCGGCGGCTCGACCATCGCGCTGCCTGCCGGCGCGTCCGTCTACTACTTCTCGGAGTGGGGCAAGAAGTCCTTCGCCAAGGTCTTCGGTACGACGCCCACCTACACCGAGATCGCCGCGACGGACGGCTACAACAAGACGCCCGAGCAGGTGTGGACCTACCGTCTGGAGCTGTCCGGCGACAAGGCTGCCCCCACCAAAAACGGCGTCATCGTCTCCGCGAGCGACAAATCGCCCTACCATGGCACGGTCGACGACCAGACGGTCTTGACCATCCCCGCCTCGATCGACGGTGTGGCGCTCGACACCCTGGGCGATTGGGCGATCTACGGCGAGAGCGGACCGTTCACCGTAGGGCTGCTCGACGTGCCCGCCACCATCACGACCATCGGCTTTTGCGCCCTCGACGGGCTGTCCGGACTTGTGCGCTTCGCCGATGCGATGCCTGCCGCGGCAAACGGGGCAGGTGACACCTCGAAGGCCTCCATCTGGTATCCCGAGACGCAAAAGACCAGCTGGAAGACCTGCGCGTGGAAGGGCTTCAAGGCCGCCAACACCTACGACCCGGCCTGGGCCATGGAGTACAAGCCGGCCACGAAGACCTGGACGGTGAAGGGCTATGCGACGGCGAGCGGCGCCCTGGCGCTGCCGACGAGATATTGCGCGAGCACCGGCGCCAACGTCGACCTCGTGGGCTGGGGCGCGTTCAAGGACTGCTCCGGCTACACGTCCATCACCATCCCGGCCAACATCACCGGCATCACCCCGAAGGCCTTCCAAAAGCTTGCCTGCGAGGTGACCTTCGAGGGCGCGCCGCCGGCAAAGGTCACGGGTACGAACGCCAGCGACTACAAGACCGAGTTCACCGATTCGAGCATGTACACGGCCACGAAGCAATGGCTGCGCTACCCCGTGAAGTATGCCTCCGAGTGGGCGGCGTCGGACTGGATGCTGAAGAAAAACTACAACCTGAAGGTCTACGGCACCTGCGACCCCACCGCCTACGTCTACGAGAAGACGCCGTCCGGCGAGTACACGATCGTCAGCTACAAGGGCGGCTCCGGCACGTCCATCGAGGTGCCCTCGACGCTTGACGGCTACGAGATCGAGCTGAGCGACGGCACGAAGGAGACCGTGGCCAGCGGCAAGGTCACGGCCATCGGCAAAGGCGCTATGTCGTCCACGAACGGCATGCCCACGTTGAAGGTCACCGACATCATCATCCCCTCGACGGTGAAAAGCATCGGCGAGGCGGCCTTCCAGGGCAACCGCGCCCTGAACAACCTGCTCATACAAGGCGAGGCGCTGGAAAGCGTCGGGCATTTCGCCATCGCCGGCTCCGCGCTCCAGACGGTGGACCTGCCGAAGAGCGTGAAAAACATCGCAGCCGGCGCCTTCATGTCCGCCGTCGTGCAAAACATCAACGTGGCCGACGGGTGCGCGGCCTATAGC
>CAVFDV010000180.1:0-2605 GCA_963621315.1 Oscillibacter sp. MSJ-31 | reverse complement strand
GCCTTGCGGGCAACGAGGCGCTCATGCGCGGGGAAGGCCTCGACGTCTCCGCGCTTGCCGGCGCCGCCGGTGCAGCCGCCGAAGCGGGAAAAACCCTGCTTTTCTTCGCGCGCGACACCCGCGTGCTCGGGTTTCTCGCGTGCGCCGATGCGGTGAAGCCCACTTCGGCTGCCGCCGTGGCAGAGCTTTTTGAGATGGGGCTTCATGCGGCGATGATCACAGGCGATACGGACGCGTGCGCGGCCCGCATCGCCGCCCAGGTGGGCATCGGGCAAGTGTTCTCGCAGGTCACGCCTTCGGGTAAGGAGAAGGCCGTGCGCGAGCTTTCCTGGGAGGGCAAGGTCGCCATGGCAGGCGACGGCGTCAACGACGCGCCCGCGCTCGCACGCGCCCATGTGGGCATCGCCGTCGGCGCGGGCACCGACGTGGCCATCGAGGCCGCCGACATCGTGCTCATGCGCGACGACCTGCAAGACGTCGCCGTGGCGCTGTCGCTGTCGCGCGCGGTCATGCGCAACATACGGCAAAACCTCTTTTGGGCGCTTATCTACAACGTGGTGTGCATACCGGTGGCGGCGGGCTGCTTTTCATGGGCGGGCTTCTCGCTCGACCCCATGGTGGCGGCGGCGGCCATGAGCTGCTCGAGTTTGTTCGTGGTGGGCAACGCCTTGCGCTTGCGCACGTGGAAGCCGCCCTTTGCCCTCGTGGAAGGCAGTGCGGACGACGATAAAAACGACGGTACAAGCAGCGGTGCAAGCGCTGCTGCAAGCGACGACGAAGGAGACGACGACATGACGGTGAAAAAGACGATCGACATACGCGGCATGCATTGCGAGCATTGCGTCGCGCATATCACCGAGGCGCTTCAAGCGCTGCCCGGCGTGAAATCGGCAAAGGTCAGTTTGAAGAAGGAAAACGCCGTGGTGAAGATTGCCAACGACGCGCCGTCCGACGAGGACTTGCTCGCCGCCGTGAAGGCGGCCGGCGACTTCGACGCCCGCATGGGCGCCTAGCGCCAAGGCCGGAAAGCGGCAATGCATGGGCGCCTAGGCTCAAGACCGGAAAACGGCAATTTGCGCAAGAGGGGAATTCGGCACCGACCCGGCATCGATCATGCCGACGGTTTGGAAAATAGGCAACTTCCCATAAGATACATTATCGTATTTACTTGCCGGTCGAGCCGAAGCCCGCAGCCCCGCGCTCCGAGGCGTCGAGCTCGTCCACTTCGACGAGATGCACGACGGGCACCTTTTGGATGACGAGCTGCGCGATGCGCTCGCCGCGCTCGATGTGGATAGTGCTCTCGTCGTCGGTGTTGATGAGGATGATCTTCAGCTCGCCGCGATAGCCGGAGTCTATCAGCCCCGGCGTGTTCACGATGGACAGCCCCTCGCGCGCCGCAAGGCCGCTTCTGGGCTGCACGAAGCCCGCGTACCCGTCGGGAAGCGCTATGGCAAGCCCCGTGGGCACCATGGCGCGCTTTCCCGGCGCGAGGTCCACGTCTTGCGATGCGCGCAAATCGAGCCCCGCGTCTCCCGGGCGCGCGTAGCGCGGTAGCTCGACATCTTTGTCGAGGCGTTGTATCTGGACTTCTATCTCGCTCATGCTTCCTGCGCCTCCTCGAGACGTTGCAGCTCCAAGTTGAATTCCCCCAGGTCCTTGAAATCCTTGTAGACGGACGCGAAGCGCACGTAGGCCACTTTGTCCAGGTCCTGCAGGCGTATGAGCACCTGGTCGCCCAGCTCCGAAGACGGGATGGCCGCGCCGCGGTATTTGTCACGCAAGCCCTCCTCGACGTCTGCGACCAGCTTGTCGAGGGACTCCATCGGGATGTCGCGCTTGATGGTGGCTGTGAGCAGGCTGCGCAGCATCTTCGCGTGGTCGAAGGGCTCTGTCGTCCCGTCGCTTTTCGCGATGATGAGGGGCATCTCCTCCAGACGTTCGTAGGTGGTGAAACGCGCCCCGCACGAAAGGCACTCCCGGCGGCGGCGTATGCTCGCCCCATCGTCTGAAGACCTCGAATCGACCACCTTAGATTCCGTTTTGCCGCAACTCGGACACAGCAACGAACTCACCTCCATGGCAGGAGTACCCATATCTACGAATGCGGCGATAAGTCTAGCAGAGTAGCCTTCGTGCAATGCGGCGGCAGGCATATGCGCACCCATGCCGCCTCCTAGAAGAAGCCCGGAATGCTGCAGATGAAAACGGCTGCGATGGCCGCGGCAGATGTCGCCGCCGTGAAGAGGCGCTGGCCGCGCGTGGCGCACAGGCGCACGCCGTGCATGTCGTCCAGGGTGAGGCGCACGTCGTCGGATATGCCGGCGTCGATGAACTCCAAACGGACGTTCCAATATGCATCTTCGCACTTCTTTTGCAACATCTCAAGCTTTTCCATGACCCCTCGTCCTTTCCAATCGCCTGGCGTCGTTTGCATGCCACCTTTATACAGATGCCCCCGGACACGGTTTCGCGCCCGGATCCGAAAGCGAACGCTTGTTCTATTTGCATAGTACACGAACATTTGTTCTTTTCAAGGAAAAATCCGAAGTGCGAGTTAAGTTATTCAGGAAAACCGGCCCGGCGGACGTCCCCGGGGAGTAGG
>CAVFDV010000179.1:0-2657 GCA_963621315.1 Oscillibacter sp. MSJ-31 | reverse complement strand
CGATGATGGTCTGGCCGGTCTCCTCGTCGGTGTGGACCTGGAAGGTCGGGTCCTCCTCGGCAAGCTTTTGCAGCCCGACGCTCATCTTGTCTTGCTCGGCCTTGGTCTTGGGCTCGACGGCCACGTCGATCACGGGGTCGGCGAACTCGATGGACTCGAGGATGACCGGGTGGTCTTCATCGCACAAGGTCTCGCCCGTGGTCGTGTTCTTCAGGCCGACGACGGCGACGATGTCGCCCGCGTCGCACCCGTCCACGTCGATCTTTTCCGCCGCGTTCATCTCGAGCAGGCGGCCGATACGCTCCTTCTTGCCGTTGCAGGCGTTCAGCGCATACGAGCCGGAGTCGAGGTGCCCGGAGTAGACGCGGATGTAGGTGAGCTTGCCGACGAAGGGGTCGGTCATGATCTTGAAGGCCAGCGACGAGAACGGCTCGTTCTTGTCGGCCTTGCGCTCCTCGGAGGCGTCGGTGTCGGGGTTCGTGCCCTGCACCGGCGGGATGTCAAGCGGGCTGGGCAGGTAGTCGACGACGGCGTCGAGCAGCTCCTGCACGCCCTTGTTCTTGTAGGCAGAGCCCACGAAGACCAGGTTGAGCGCGTTGGCGATGACGCCGCGACGCAGCGCGGCCTTGACCTGCGCCACATCGGGCTCTTCGTCCATGAGGATCTTCTCCATCAGGTCGTCGTCGAAGTCGGCGGCGGCCTCGAGCAGCTCGGAGCGGCACTGCGCCGCCTGCTCGGCGAACTCGTCGGGGATGGCGTCCATGGCCTCGGGGTAGGTCATGCCCTTGTCGTCGGCCTTGAAGTCCCAGGCCGTGTTCGTGACGAGGTCGATGACGCCCCAAAAGCCGTCCTCGGCGCCCATGGGGATCTGCGCCGCGACGGCGTTGGCGCCCAGGCGCTCCTTCATCGTGTCGATGGCGTGGAAAAAGTCGGCGCCCACGCGGTCGTATTTGTTGATGAAGGCGATGCAGGGCACGCTGTAGCGCATGGCCTGGCGCCACACGGTCTCGGACTGCGGCTGCACGCCGGCGACCGCGTCGAACACGGCCACCGCACCGTCGAGCACGCGCAAGGAGCGCTCGACTTCGGAGGTGAAGTCCACGTGGCCCGGGGTGTCGATGATCTGGATGCGGTAGGTGCCGCCCTCTTTTTCCCAATAGCAGGTCGTGGCCGCCGACGTGATGGTCACGCCGCGCTCCTGCTCCTGCTCCATCCAGTCCATGGTGGCGGCGCCGTCGTGGACCTCGCCGATCTTGTGCGTCTTGCCCGTGTAGTAGAGGATGCGCTCGGTCGTGGTCGTCTTGCCCGCGTCGATGTGGGCCATGATGCCGATGTTGCGCGTGTCCTTCAGCGGGGTTTTCTTAGCCATTGCCCACCCCTCCTAGAAACGGTAGTGCGAGAACGCACGGTTGGATTCGGCCATCTTGTAGACGTCCTCGCGCTTCTTCACCGAGGCGCCGGTGCCGTTTGCGGCGTCCATGATCTCGGCGGCGAGGCGCTCGGCCATGCTGCGCTCGCGGCGCTCGCGCGAATAGCCGACGATCCAGCGGATGGCCAGCGTGGTGGAGCGGCGGGAGTTCACCTCGGTGGGGACCTGGTAGGTCGCGCCGCCGACGCGGCGGGGCTTGACCTCCAGCTTGGGGCTGACGTTTTCGACGGCCTTCTTGAAGACGGACAGCGGGTCTTCGCCGGTCTTGGTCTCGATGATGTCGAAGGCGCCGTAGACGATGCCCTCGGCCTTGGAGCGCTTGCCGCTCAGCAAGATCTTGTTGATCAGCTGGGTGACGAGGCGGTTGTTGTAGACGACGTCCGGCGTGATCTCGCGGCGGACTGCTGCGTTGCGACGTGGCATGTTATCTGCTCACCCTCCCTATTTCTTCGGCTTCTTGGCGCCGTAGCGGCTGCGGCTTTGCATGCGGTCGGAGACCGCCGCCGTGTCGAGCGCGCCGCGGATGATCTTGTAGCGCACGCCGGGGAGGTCCTTCACGCGGCCGCCGCGGATGAGCACCATCGAGTGCTCCTGCAGGTTGTGGCCGATGCCCGGGATGTAGGCCGTGACCTCCATGCCGTTCACGAGGCGCACGCGGGCGACCTTGCGCATGGCGGAGTTCGGCTTTTTCGGCGTCGCGGTGTAGACGCGCGTGCAGACGCCGCGCTTTTGCGGGCTGCCCTTCAGTGCGGGCGACTTGCTCTTGTCGGCCGCCTTGGCGCGCCCCTTGCGCACCAGCTGGTTGATGGTAGGCAATGCATTCTCCTATCGCTTGACTGCCTTCTTGCAAAATGCCGCCCTTGCGCTGGCGGGTTCTCCAAAGACGCGGGCGCAGGTGCGGCGCGTGCGGCCTTGGAAAGCCCGGCCCGAGGTGTGGGCACGCAAAGGCGAAGCGCGCCCGGATGCGGGCACGCGAGGGGCTACATTACGCCCCATGTTCAGGGCTGTCAAACGCCACGCACCCGGGCGTATCCAAACTTTTTTCCGCGCTCTTCCACCGTCTGTCGTTTAAGATGAAGGCGGGTGTCGGCGACGTCAAGTCCCACGTGCTGGCAGCGCCTCCATGCAAGAAAGGAGGTGAGTTGCCCGATGGATTTCGCTATTGAAGTCGTGAAGTTCTTGACCGCTCTGGTCGGGTTCGCAGCGGCGGTGGCGGGGTTCTCGTCCA
>CAVFDV010000178.1:0-2730 GCA_963621315.1 Oscillibacter sp. MSJ-31 | reverse complement strand
GCGCCAAGCGGCGCCCGGTGGTCGTTCCCATCATCGTGAACGTTTAGGTATACTTTCGACGACACCGTTTTCACCACGAAACGAAGAGGCGAGACGCAGAAGACGACGTGAGCGCACGCGACAAGCGACATAGCGCACAAGGCAGCCGGGCACGCCGGCGCGGCGAGGACGCGTCCGGCGGCTCCCCGCGCGGCGCAGACGCCCGCGGCGGGGCTGCGCGCGCCCAAAACCGGGCGCGCGGCCAGGCGCAGGACAGGGGCGCGCGGGCGCGTGCCGGGCGTGCGGCGGCGTCTGCGCCGGGGGCTGCGCGCCGCGAGGGCGCCGGCGCCGCCGACGAGGGCCTGCGTGGCGATTTGACGGGGATCGCGCTGGTCGTCGTCGGCATCGTCTTGTTCGTGGCCGTCGTCGCGCCGGCAGATGCGCCCGCGACGGCCGCCATCTCCTCCGGCTTGCATCTCGGGCTGGGGCTTGGCGCCTACCTGTTCCCCGTCGCGTTTTTTGCCTGGGGGCTGTTCTTCTTCTTCAAGACCGCCGAGACCCGGGCATTGCGCCTCGTGTCCGGCATACTCGTCGTCATCGTCGCCGTGATGGGGCTTTTGGCCTTGTGGCAGCCCGCCGTGCACGACGGCGACCCCATGTCGCTTTTCAACGCGGACGCGCTTCGGGCAGGCGGCGGGTATGCCGGCGCATCGGTGGCCTGGCTGTTCATGGCGCCTTTCGGCCGCGTGATCGCCACGGTCGTGCTCGCGGGCTTTGCCGTCGCGGGCCTCGTGCTGGCAGGCTTTTCCATCTCCGACGTCCTCCTTTCCGCGAGGGACTTTCTCGTGCTCGGGCGCGAGGAGAAGAAGATCCGCCGCGAGAAGGCGAGCTTTTCTGCCGGCGCGCCGTGCGCGGACGCGGCGGGCGCGCACGAGTTCGAGCAGCTGGACCTGGAGCAGGCGCGCGAGTGCCGGCCCGAAGGCGACGAGACCCTGCTCTTCGGCAACGGTCTGCGCCGGCAGGGGGGCGCGGCCAAAGCCGGCGGCACGCGCGTCTTGAAGCGCGGCAAGGGCGGCGCGCCCGACGGGGGAGAAGGCTTTGACGAGGCGGATGCGGCGGGCGCGGCGTTCGGGGACGGCGGCGAAGCCCTCGGCGCGGACGGCGAGACGGTGGACCTGGGCGCGGCGTCTGCCAAACGCCCGCACCCGCGCCGCCGCACGAAGCGCATGGGCGCAGGCGCGTCCGCTGCGTCGCGCAGCACGCGCGAAGACGCCACGGGAAACGACGCGCGGACGGGCGCGGAACCAGATGCCAAGGACGCCGCGAAGGCCGCCGCGGCCGCCGGGGCCGCCGCGCGGGCGGGCGCCAAGGAGAAGGGCGCCCCGCAATCTGCGACGGTGAACCCCGCGCAAGGAGCCGCAGACGATACAGGGCACTCCCTGCCGCCTGCGGGCATATTGAAGGTATGCGGCAAGCGCCGCTCCTCGGCGCCGGCCGAGCTGCAAGAGGTGGCCGACGAGCTGCAGCAGACCCTCGAGGACTTCGGCGTGCCCGCGCGCGTCGTCGGCTGGACGGCAGGGCCTACCGTCACCGTCTTCAAGATAGAGCTGCCGCGCGGCACCCGCATGTCCACGCTCGTGAACCTGGCAGACGACATCGCGTTGTCGCTGGCGGCCTCCGGCGTGCGCATCGCGCAGATCCCGCGCACCTCGCTCGTGGGCGTCGAGATCCCCAACAAGCAACGCGAGACGGTCTATCTGGGCGACGTGATCGGCCAGGCAGGCGACAGCCCGTTGTCCATGGCCATAGGCGAGGACGTGGACGGCAACAAGATCTGCCTCGATCTGGCCAAGATGCCCCACCTGCTCGTCGCCGGCACGACCGGCTCGGGCAAGTCCGTGGCCCTAAACGGCATGATCGTCACGATGCTCATGCGCACGACGCCGGACCAGGTGCGCATGATCATGGTCGACCCCAAGCGCGTCGAGTTCAAGCCCTACGAGGGCATCCCGCATCTCTACGTGCCGCCGGTCACCGACCCCAAGGAGGCGGCGAGCGCCCTGAAGTGGGCGGTGGCCGAGATGGAGCGGCGCCTGAAGGTCTTCGAGCAGGTGGGCGCGCGCAACATCGCCGGCTACAACAAGATGGTGGCAGAAGGCAAGCTCGATGATGAGGACGGGCAGCGCCCGGACGAGATCTCCTACATCGTCGTCATCATCGACGAGCTGACCGACCTCATGATGGTCGCGGGCAAGGAGGTGGAGGACTCCATCGTGCGCATCTCGCAGCTCGCGCGCGCCGTCGGGATACACCTCATCATCGCCACGCAAAGCCCGAAGTCCTCCGTGGTCACGGGCATGATCAAGGCCAACATCACGAACCGCATGGCCTGCACGGTGGCCACCAACGTCGAGTCGCGCGTGATCATCGACCAATCCGGCGCCGAAAAGCTCACGGGCAACGGCGACATGCTCTTCGTGCGCCCCGAGTGGGGAAAACCCAAGCGCATCCAGGGCGTCTACGTGTCCGAGGCCGAAGTCGAGGCCGTGGTCGCGCACCTGAAGTCGCAAGGCGAGGCGGTCTACCACACGGACATATTGAAAACGGCGCTGGCGGGTGCTTCGGGTGGCGCGGGCAGCGGCGGCGCTGCGGGCGGCGATGGCGACAGCGACCCGCTTGTGTGGCAGGCCGCCGAGGTCGTGGTGAACGCGGGGCTGGGCTCGACCTCGATGCTGCAGCGCCGGTTGAAGG
>CAVFDV010000177.1:0-2747 GCA_963621315.1 Oscillibacter sp. MSJ-31 | reverse complement strand
GCGGAGAGGTTCGCGTAGCCCGTCGACGGCGTCGTGGCCGTGCGCGCGAAGGTGTTGCCGGCGTTGTAGTTCGTGTCCGCGTAGACACCGATCTCGGCGCCGGCCTCCAGCCCCTCCTCCGCGACCTGGATCTGGGTGGCGGCATCCAGCGCCATGCTCTCGTAGACGTTGCGCTGGTTGCCGCCCGCCGCGCCCGAGGCGTCCCAGTTGTCGCGGATCTTGGGCGAGCCGGACAAGACGATCTGGGCGGGGCCTGCCAGGCTAGAGAAGACGGACACTGCCCCCGGGGCGCCCGTGGAGGCGTTGGTCGTCGTGTTGCCCGTGATGGAGGCGTTGCCCGAGATCGCGACCCGCGTCCCGTACTTGGACGCGTCAGCGCCCCACAGGTACACCGCCCCGCCCCTTTTCGCGGAGTTGCCCTCTATCTTCGCGTCCCCGGTGATCGTCGCCTGGGCCTTCATGAGGCTGACCCCGCCGCCGCCGTTGCCCGCGCTGCAGCCCGTTATGGTGCCGCCGGTCATGGTGAGGGTCGTGTAGGAGGCGGAGACGTCCGCCGAGCAGTAGAGGCGTATCCCGCCGCCCTCGCCGCCCGCCCCGACGCAGTTGGATATCGTGCCCCCCTCCATCACGACGGTGGCGTAGTCCAGGGCGACGACCCCCGCGCCGCCACTGTTGCCGGAGGTGCACGAGTCGATCTGGGCGCCGTCCTTTATGTAGAGCTTGCTGCCGCTTTCGGCGGTGGTGGCCGTCGCCACGCAAATAGCGCCGCCGGCGTACGCGTCATCGCCTTCCACCCTGCCCGAATCCGAGTTCCTGACCAAGGTCCCGGTGTCCAGGGTGAGGGTGTTGTTGGCATACAGGTAGAAGGCGCGCAAGGCGCCTATGGTGGTCGACTTGGTCCTGCTGTAGGTGCCGTTCACCCCGTCGAAGACAACGTCCCTCGTCGTGAGGTCGGCGCCGCTGCTCTGCATCGCGAACATGGCGGCGTTCGTGAACCCGCGCTTCACGAGGGCGCGCCCGTTCTCCTTGGTGGTGTCGCCGCGGTAGGGGTAGCCGTCTTCCACGCTCGTCTTGGCCGTCGTGAAGACGACCTTCCTCTCGACGCCGGTCTGGACGGGCACGTAGGCCTTCAGCTCGTAGGTGTCCACCAAACACTCGATGGGAAAGCTCCCCACGTAGTCCTTGTCGGTCTGGCCGTCGGACTTCTTGCCGGCCACGCAGTTGCCGGCCGGCAGCGCCGCCACGCACGAGAAGGCGTCGGCTATGGCGGTGTCGCCGCCGAAGGTGTGGACGGCGTCGGTGTAGACGGGCGTGCCGTCCGCGTCGTAGCTCGTCACCGTCTCGGTCACCTTCACCGTGGGCGAGACGTCCGCCCAGACGACGGCATTGTTCGCGCCGGCCGACCCGCGCAGCGCATAGCCGTCCGTGCCGTTTTTCCTGTCGTTGTAAAAGCCCGCCAGGTAGCCGGCGCTTGCCGCCGATGCGGCCTCGGAGGTGGCGAACTGGGCGCCCGAGGCGATCAGCGCGTCGGCGCTGCCGAAGACGCCCACCTTCGCGCCCTTGCCCATGGTGCCCGCCTTCAGCTTGGCGTTGTTGTAGTCGGCGACGTTGGCGGTGTTGCCGTAGACCACCGCGTTGCCGCCGATGGTCGTCGTCATGCCGGAGCCCCCGTCCGTGACCGCGCACGTGGCGGCGGCCGCCCCGGCGGTCACGTTGCCGACGATCCGGGCGTTCCCGTCGATGGTCAGGCTCGTGCCGGCGGTCATCGAGCCGATGATGGGACGGCTGTCGTACGTGGATGTGTTGCCCTGGACCAGGCAGTCGTCGTAGAAATGTATGGTGTTTGCCGCCGCATTGGCGCCCACGTAGATCACGGCGCCCTGGCCTATCGAGGAGTTGGAGATGATCTTCGCGGTGCCGAAGACGTTGATGGCAGAGGAGGTGGTCGAGTCGGGCACGGCGGCAAACCCACCGGTCCTGGCCTTGTTGTCGCGCACGGTCCCGCCGCTGAAGTTCACCGTGCCGCCGCCGACGCCGTTGTAGCCCATGAGGATCGTCGAGTCGCCCCACTGGTTGTAGTCGGTGCCCAGCCCGTTGTTGCAGATGGTGCCGCCCGTGATGTTCAGCACCGCCGTGGCGGCGGACATGAAGGCGAGGTTGCCCCCGCCGCCGGCGTACTTGTTGCTCTTCGCCTTGCAGCCGCTGTAGGTGCCGCCCGCGATGGTGACCGTGCCCGCCATGCTGATGAAGCCGCCGCCGGTGTTGGCGGCCGTCGAAGTGTTGACGAAGTCCGCGCACGTCGTCGCGCACGCCGGGCGCTCGCTGCCGTCGGGCAGCACGCCGGGCGCGCCGTTGTCGATGGAAAGCGACGAGCCGGCCTCGACGGTGATCGCGGGCGAGGTGACGGACGCGGCGGCGGACTTGCCGGTCGTGGCGTCGTAGTAGTAGCCGGACAGGCGCACGCCCTCCATCTCGATCGTCGTGTTGTTTGCAATCGACCAGTTCCTCGACGTGGTGGCATCCGAGGCGAAATAGACGACGGGTTCTTTCTCGTAGGAGTAGGCCGCGTTGCCGTCGTCGTCTACGAACGGGTTTTCCTGGGCGTTTGCGGGGCTCACGACGTTTCTGATGGTGAAGCTCTTGGAGCTGCGCAGGTTGCCAGGTCCGAAGACATGCGAGCGCAAGATCTCGAGCACGTTGCCCGAGGTGGCGTCGATGACGGCGTTGTAGAGGCTGGGATAGTAGGC
>CAVFDV010000176.1:0-2769 GCA_963621315.1 Oscillibacter sp. MSJ-31 | reverse complement strand
TGTCGAAGGTGAACTTCGAGGTGTTGTAGAACGGGTAGCCGGACGCGTCGCGCAAGAACCCGTCCTTCACGGCGAGCTTCTTGTATCTCTCGCCTGCGTCGGGCACGGCCTGGCGGGTGGGCAAGAGGCAGTCGTGGAAGCGCTTGACGACGGTCATGGGCAAGATGGCCAGGCCGTACTCGTGGGGCTTGTAAGGCCCGCGCGGGGGTGCCGCAGCCTCCATGTCAAAATCTCCATGGCGGCCTGAAGGCGGCGCGCGGCGGGCGGGACATCGCGCGCGAAGCCCGAAGGCGCGGCGGATGGGACATGGTGCGGCACGCCTCGCGGTGCGCCGGGCGAAACACCCGCGCGCGTCGGCGCATCGCCCGGGCGCGGCGTGCCCGCGTGCGCAAACGGGCAGGCCATGCGCACAGCCCGCGCACGCACGCGCGCAGCTCGCCGATGTCCTCTCCCACCGCGTCTTGCAGCGCCCGGCCAAAGGCAAAGGTTTGGGCAAAGCCAAGGGATGCGCGGGACGGCCCGAAGGCGGCGCGAGGCGCGCGGCGCTTCTCCCTCATCCAAAAAGCCAGCGCCCAAAGGCACGCCATACCCACAAGCGCTCCACCCGCAAGCGAGAGCAATCCATCCAGACCCTCCCCGCCGGCGCGCGGCATGGCCCATTCCCTGTAGTTCACCAACGCGTAATTTCCCGAGCCTCGCCCCTTTTCGAGGACGGGAGTCGGGTCGTCGCCTCGCGCAGATATCGAGACGGAGCATGCAACCGCATCGACATCGACGAGCCATTGCCCGTACGGGAGGCGGTAGCCGTCCGGAGCCTGCGTCTCCACCAGCATGTACTGGCCGCGCCCCAGCTCGCCGAAATCCACGAGGCCGCCCTCGCCGCTCGTCGCCGTCGCGCAGGCGGCGGCGACGTTCCAACAGCAACCCGCGGCGCCGTCGGCCGTCTCGGAATGGTCTTCGGGGGCGCCATGCCCCGAATCGGTGCAGCTGTACAGGGAGAAGGCGGCGCCGGCAAGCGCCGTCGCGCCGTCTTGCGCCACCTTCGTGAAAGAGAAGGGCACCAAAACCGGCTCGTAGACGACCAGAACCGTATGGTCTTGCCGTATGTCGGTGAACGTATGCGACGACGCGGAATCCTCGGTGGAGACGGACACGCCGTCCACCGTGACGGACCTGAGCTTGTAGCCTGATTTCGGTGCATACGAGACGGTCTTGTCCGTGCCCCAGTTAAGCCCCGTGGCCGTCGGGTCGATGAACCCGTTTCTCACGGAGGTCGTGACCTTGTAGCGCAACGGGTCGTCCTTCACGTTCACGGTCAGGTCGTCGTAGGTGGCAGACCCCTTCGTCACATATGAGTACATGTTCTTCGCGTCGAAGGGGTAGACCGTCGCGTCGAGCGCGTAGCCCGGCGCCGCCGTTATCTCCTTCAGGTAGTAGGTGGTGTCGTAGACGAGGGCGCGCCCGTCTTCGAGCACGTAGGACGTGCCGTCCGCATCGCAAGTGGCGGTATAGAGCTGCTTTACGCACGCCTTGTCCGAATAGACGCCGTAGACCGCGCCGGCGCGACTTTGGGTATAGCCAAAATCCGATGAGGCCTTCTTCACGACCAGCCGGTAGTGCACATAGTCGCCGACACCCAGGATGGCCGTGCCGCAATCGACTCCCTGCCATGTGAAGGAAAACCCCTTCGTGTCCGCCTTCACCGCGACCGCGTCTTCGGGTATGGAGTTTCGTGTCGTGCCGCTCGGGGCGGCGCCGGCGACATACTTGGAATTGTCGTCCGATATGGTCAGATAGCGCTTTTTCTGCACGTTGATGGACTGCACGCCGCTCGTGAACTGCACGCCCTCGTTGTAGCACGTGCCGTCGCCGATGTTCGTGAAGTCGGTGTAGGAGGACTTCTTCACGGTGCCGGCGGCGTTCCAGCCGCTTGTCCGGACGTCCAGGTCGTCGAACCTGTAGTAGGCGCAGCGGCCGGGCATGTCGTAGAGCTGCCCGGTATCGCGGTCGCGCAACTCCACCTTCACCGCGTTGCGGACCAACGCGACCGCATTTGAATCGACAGTGTTTTCGGAGGCGGACAAGGCGGTGTGCAGGGCGCTGAAAAGCCCGACCCTTACCACCGCTTTAGTCGTGGAGTTGTAGTGGAAATAGCCGATTCTCAAGATGTCGTTTTTCCCCCACGCGCTCGATGCGCTGATGTAGACAGACGGCGTGTAGGTGATGTCCATGTAGAGGAGCTTCCCGTCCACCGTGCGCGCGCTGTCGGAGCAGCGCAAGGTAACAGGGCCGAGTTTCTGCTTGCCCTTCGAGGTGATCCTCGCCTTGTGGACCAACGACTTTTCCGCAGTCGACGAATCCACAAGCCCCCACTCGTCTGCGCCCGAGACGATGGAGACGTTGTCTATCCGCAGGTTGTTGTAGGCGCTGAAAAGCGAGGGGATGCCGTCGGCGGGACGGTAGCCTGTCGTGGAGAGGTCGTCCCAATAGGTCGGCGCGCTGTAGGCGAGCGCCGACTGCGGCATGCACGCCGCAACGGTAAGTGCCGCCAACGCCGCGCACACCGCCGCCGGCAGCGCCCAGGCGGCGCGCAACACTCCTGCGCACGCGCCCCTTCTCCTCGCAAACACATGCTTTCCCATCCCCATCTCCGCCCCCTTGTCCTGCGGGCACGCCGGCCGCAGCCCGCGCCCGCGCCCTTCCCCGTATCCCGCCCTTTTTCGCATCCTCTTGCCCCCGCATCCCGCTAGCGCACGCGCGGGCACACCT
>CAVFDV010000175.1:0-2801 GCA_963621315.1 Oscillibacter sp. MSJ-31 | reverse complement strand
GGGCACGGATGCGGACGAATCGCTCATGGGGGATGCCGAGCGCGCGCTGGCCTCGGCGATCGACGCGGCGGGCGACGCGGTGGCCTTTGCGCTTGCCGCAGGCGACCATGCGGGCGCCATCGCCGCGCTGGCCGCCTTGCGCGCGCCCATCGACGCGTTTTTCACCGACGTGCTCGTCATGGACGACGACGAGGCGCTGCGCGCCATGCGCCTGCAGCTGCTGAACCGCTTCACCGCCGCCTTCGCCGGCGTGGCCGCCATCGGCGAGCTGGCAAAGAAGCGCTAGAAGCGGCCGCGGTGCGGGAAAGGGGCGCTGTAGAAAAGGCGATGGACGCGTGGATCAGCCAGGGCAGGCCCAAAGACGGCGTGCCCACCGTGCATGTCGTGTCGGATTCGCTCGGAAAGACGGGCACCGACATCGCCGTGGCCTGCGCGGCGCAATTCGACGACCTCGACCCGTCCATCGAGGTGCTCTCCGAGGTCGGCGACGCGCGCGCCATGACCGCCGCGCTCGAAGAGCACCTTGCCCTGCACGACGAGCTCTTCTCCTGCGATGGCACGCCTTTCCTGCTCTTCTTCACCCTCGTGGCGCCGGCGCTGCGGACCGCGATGAAGGATTTCACCGCCGCGCACCCCGAGGTCTTGGCCGTGGACCTGCTCGAGCCTGTGATAGACGCGATGCGCACGGCGACAGGCATCGACCCCGTGGGCAGACCCGGCGCGTTTCACCGGGTAAACGAGGGCTACTTCAAGCGCATCGAGGCCGTCGAGTTCACCATCGCGCACGACGACGGGGCAAGCCCGCACGACCTGGCCGAGGCCGACATCGTCTTGCTGGGCGTGTCGCGCTCGTCGAAGACGCCGCTGTCGGTCTATCTCTCGCAGCAGGGCTACAAGGTGGCCAATATCCCGCTCGACCCGGCCACCGAGCCGCCGCGCGAGGTCTTCGATGTGGACAGCCGGCGCATCTTCGGGCTGGTCACCTCGCCGGAGGTGCTGGTCGACATACGCCGCAGGCGCCTGGCGAAGGCCGAGGCGTCCGGCGTGGCCGCAAGCTACGCCGACTACGAGCAGGTCTGCCGCGACCTCGACCGCGCCCGCGCGCTCATGCGGCGCCTGGGCTGCATCGTCGTCCACACGGAAAACCGCGCCATAGAAGAGACCGCCGCCGAGATCTTGCGCTACTACAGCTCGTTTTTTCCGACGACGCGCAGCTAGGCTGCGGGCGGGCTGCGGGCAGGCTGTGCGCGGACGGCGCACCGCGGGTGCGTGCGCATCGGAGACGCGCGTGTGCGCGTGCATCGGACACGGGCCGGCATGCATTCGAGGGCGCGCTTGCGGGCGCGCGCGCACGGGCGGGGTATAAGGGTTTTGCCCTAGGATGCGCGCGGGCAGGCGGGCTGCGCGCCGCGCTCACGCTACCATCGGCTCCGTAAGGGAGATTGAAAGCACCTTGCAGGCATCCTGCGAGTTGCTTTTTTTCGGGACGGAGCCTGCCATGGACGAGGAGAAGAGCACGGCCGCCGTCCACCGCGTCGACGGCATGATCGACAAGCTGGTCGAGGACGGCTACGTGGTGAAGGCGAACAGCATCGAGGAGCTGGCCCAAGGCCTGAACATCCCGGTCGACGCCTTCAAGGAGACCGTGGACACGTACAACGGCTATGCCGCCGCCAAAAACGACCCCGACTACCACAAGGAGCCGCACCGTCTGACGCCGGTGGACACCGCGCCGTTTTACGGGGCGCGGACCGGCGCGTGGCACCTCACCACGCTCGACGGCGTCCTCATCAACACGGACATGCAGGTGCTCGACGGCGACAACAACCCGATCCCCGGGCTGTTCGCCACGGGAGATTGCTCGGGCGGCTTTTTCTCCACCACCTACCCGAACCTCATGACGGGCCTTGCCTGCGGCCGCACGATGACCTTCGGCCGCCATGCGGGCACATACGTCGCGAAGCTCTAGCAGCAAGACGCCGGAGAGGAGACACGATATGGCTGAGAACACAGAGAACGTGGAAAACGAGAGCGTGAAGGCCGCGGCCGGCGCGGAGGCGGCGGCGGCGAGCGCGGACGCGAAGCCTGCGGCGGGCGCCCCGGAGGCGGCGGCGTGCGACGGGCAGCCGGGCGCCAAGCCCGTCGCCACCGACGTGGAGAGCAAGATGGCCGCCGCGGCGGCTGCGGCGCATGCGGACGCGACAGGCGAGCTGTCCGGCGCGCGCGCAGACGGCAAGCCGACCGTCACCTTGCCGTGGAAGTTCGGCCGCGAGAAGCCCATCGTCGTGCGCCGCGCATGGGCGACCGTCGGCGTCGTCGTCATAGTGCTCGTCGTGGCGGGCGCGGGCTTTGGCATATGGCACAACCAGCCGGGTTTTTGCAGCACCTTGTGCCATAGCCCCATGAGCACCTACGTAGACGGCTACAACTCGGATCCCTCGACGCTTGCCTACCAGCACGGGCACGTGGTGAAAAGCGGCGACGGCGCCAACGAGAAAGCCGCCGCCACCCTGAAAGACGGCGTCTCGGACAGCTCGATGGACTGCCTGACGTGCCATGTCCCCAAGATAGGCGAGCAGATCTCCGAGGCCGGCATGTGGCTCGACGGCAACTACACCGTAGACCAGGACGGCAAGCTCGTGCTGTCGGACCCGGGCTATGTGGCGAACAAGGAGTTTTGCACCAGGTGCCACGACTACGAGAAGGTCATCGCCGCCACGGACCACTACTGGGGCGAGGACGAGGAGGCCAATCCCCACGCGTCGCACCAAGGCGACCTCGACTGCTCGAGCTGCCACAAC
>CAVFDV010000174.1:0-2820 GCA_963621315.1 Oscillibacter sp. MSJ-31 | reverse complement strand
GCGGCGCGGGAAGCGCGCGGGGCGCCGGCTCGCCAAAGGGGAGGCCGGGCAAAGCCAGGCTGTCGAGGGGGCTGTGCAGGCGCAGGGGGACGAGACGAGATAAGGAAACCGGTTTTCGGCGAGGCCGGATATCGCGTGCGGGCGGAGGCCCGGCCCGAGGTCGGCGCCCGTATCCGACGGGCGGGGTTCTTTTCGCGGGCGTAGCAGGCGCTTACAATGGACGCGTTTCACGAGGGCGAGGAAGGAAGGGCGTGAAGATGAAATCCATATGCGGTGCGTCAGGCGTTTTTTCCCGGGGGAGGGGCGTGCGCAAGCACCCGCGCGCATGCGCGGCGTTCGGTGTTTTCGCGATTGCCGCCGCCCTCTTCTGCGCGCCCGCCGTGCATGCCGGCGAGCTGTCGGAGGAGGCGGGAGGTGGTGCGGGGGTTGTTCTCGACGCGGCGCAAGACGGCGCTTCCGGAGACGGTGGCAACGAGATTTCCACGGGCGTCTGCTGCAACGATGCCGGCGAATTTCAAGCGGATCGGGATTTGTGCGATGCGAGCGCTTCGCGCGGCATGTCTGCGCCAAGCGATGCGGGCGTTGCCGGCAGCGCAGGGGCGGCCGGAGCAGATGCCGGCATCGCATGCATGCCGGGTGCGGGGGACATGGCGGGCACGGGCGGTTCCAGCGCGGGGCTCGGGGCTTCCACGCAGACTTCGGGAGATTGGTCCTATGCCGAGTTCGAGTGGACGTTCATCGGGAAGACCGAGACGGAAAAATGCTACATGCTCCGCAAGTACAACGGCAATGCGAGTTCCGTGACCATACCCGAAAAACTCGACGGCCATGAGATTGCCGGCGTTGCTTTTCCCGAATCCGGTGCCTTCTTGCCGGATTCCGTTTCCGAGGTCTATGTGCCGAGTTCTATCCGGGTTATCACGGGGACTGCCTTTCGCAATTCGACGAGTCTGGAAAAACTCACGTTTGCTGCAGGTTCCCAACTCGAATATATAGGCAGCAATGCGTTTCAGGGCACTTCTCTCGAGAGGGTCGTCTTGCCGGATTCCCTCAGGACGCTTGGGTCTGGGGCTTTCTTTGCCACGCCTTTGAAATCCATCGTTTTCGGCGCCAATATCGACCCTATGTATTGCGAGAAGATGAGCAACACGGTCGCCATTCGAGGCGAGGAGGAGAATAGCACCTACTCGTTCCATTGGCGTGTCCTGCCTTTTTCGACGGGCATATCGGTCACCGTGCCTGCCGATGCGAAATACATCAAGGTGCAAGACGGCGCCTTGCTGTCGAAGGACGGGACGGTGCTCTACACGCTTTTCAAGGATTGCGGAGGCAAGGTGTACAACGTGCCCTCTGGAGTGAAGGTGCTCGCTCAATATTCCCTTGGGGGAAACACCACTTTTTCGAACGTGTCGCTTCCGAGCGGGTTGGAGAGGATGGAGGCGTATTGCCTGTCGCAGACGGATATCTCGCGTCTGGCCATTCCGGATTCCGTCACGGACATCTTCGACGATGCTTGTTATGACTGCGGGCGGCTTGAAGGCGTGAGCGTCGGAAGCGGCGTGAAGAAGCTTGGGTTCCAGTGCTTCATGAAATGCCCGAACCTGAAGAACGTCGCGCTTGGCAGCGGCCTCGAGCATATCGGGATCAACGCGTTTTACGCGTGCACTTCGCTTGCGAGCATCGATATCCCCTCAAACGTCAAGCGCATAAGCCATGCGGCGTTTGCCAACTGCAGCGCCCTCGAGAACGTGACGGGCTGCACGGGTTTGCAACGTATCGGCAACAACGCTTTCACCTATGCCGGCTTGAAGGGGTTCCCCTCGTTCGGCCAGGGCTTCGAGCTCATCTCCGGCTCCGCGTTCGCCGATTCCGGTTTCACCCCGGCGTCGTATCCGGGTTATCTGGAGTACAACGGCCAAGATTGGGTCGCCAAGGACAGGAAGCTGGCAGTCGCGGGACTCGATTGCTATGGCTACGCCTATCAAGTGCTCGACTTGGTGAACGAGCAGCGTGTCGATGCGGGGCTTTCGGCACTTGCCATGGATACCGGGCTGTTGGACGCCGCCATGCAACGGGCCGCCGAGCTCTCTGTCTGCTTCAACCACACGCGTCCCAATTCGACTACCTGCTTCACCGTTTCCGAGAGCGCGAAGGCTGAAAACATCGCCGCGTATCAGGGAACCCCTGCCGCGGTCATGGATTCTTGGATGAACTCGAGCGGGCACAAGGCGAATATCTTGAATTCCTCGTACACCAGCATCGGCATCGGTTGCTTCAAGATCGTCAACCGTTATTACTGGGTGCAGCTTTTCGGTACGGGGACACCCGCGCAGGCACAGCGGCCTGCCGACGCCTCGAAGGTGCACACGATGGATTTCGATGCGTCTTGGCTCGACTACACGGGCGTGGGTTTTGAGATCTTGCGCACCGATTCGAGCGGCGAGAGCAATGTCTACGACTCCCCTGATGCGACCGGCGGGGAAGTTCGCCGCTATATCTTGGGGTGCATAGACGGGCGCCGTTTCACCCCCATTCACAATTCCTGTGTGAGCTGGTCAAGCTCCGGGCAGGCTGGCACCATGGGCGGCAACGGGAATTTCACGATTGCGAAGACCGGCAAGGAGACGATTTGCGCGCGGGTGAAGACCTATATCGAAGCGCAATATGAAAAGGAGTTCTACGTCGACGTCTGGAAGCGCCTTGCGGGCAACACGGCCATCGGCACGATGAAGACCATCGTGAACGAGGGGTGGGACACGAGCGAGTGGGCGATCGTGGCCACCACGGGCGGCTACTACGACGCCTTGAGCGCGAGCGGCC
>CAVFDV010000173.1:0-2847 GCA_963621315.1 Oscillibacter sp. MSJ-31 | reverse complement strand
AAATGGGGTGGAATTCGTCTGACGGCACACTTTACACATCCTACATCTATAACAGCGTTGACGAAGGCTCCAGCATTGGCATTCGCGTGGGTTCCTCGGGCGACAGGCTCATTGGCAAGCAGGTTTCGTCCTACGTCGAAGGCACCTACTTCGCCGACGAGGACGGCTACTTCATCACGCACGGTAGCGACCACGGTGGCGATTTGTGGCTGCGCAAAGGCGATGTGACGTTCCCGGTTTTTGTGGATGAAGTGAGGGTGGGAATGTTCAAGCCAGGCGACACCGTCACGGTGAATGGCGCCAGCAAAGACGCGAACAAGGTGTTCAAGTGCTGGAGCAAGGATGCCACGGAAGGACTTCAGCCTTTTGAGAGCTATGTGAAAGACGTGAGCAACCAAACTCTCACGTTCACAATGCCTCAAAACCGAGTGGTTCTGGCAACCGAGAAGGTGGATTACGCAACCAATTTCAAGGTCTCTATCGCAAGCCCCGTCGCAGGCCAGGCGATGCCGTCGGAGGCGACGCTCAGCTACACCAACGGCGGTAAAAGCGGCAGCTTCACGATCCATGGCATCAACTGGCTCGACGCAGACGGCAACAACGTGACGACGGCCGCCTACGGCAAGAAATACCGCTTCTACTTCCGCATCACCGACGACAAGGACGCCGGTCTTGTGTGGTCGAGCTCCCTTAGCAGCAGCGATGTCGCGCTTGAATGCACCGACGGCACGGAAAGCCCGGGCACGCAAGACGCGCATGTGGACGCGGACAACAGGCTGAACTTCATGTCCAACGAGTTCGCGACTGCCATACCCGCAATCGAGAGCGTGGAGGGCGCCGGCATCAAGGTCGCCCCGGGCACCACGCAAGATGCCCTGAAGGCGCTTTTGCCGAGCGTCGCCCAGGCAAACGTGCAAGGCAACGCGAAAGTGGAGGTCGGGGTCGACACGTCTCCGTCTTCGTGGCCAGCAGGCCTTTTCGATGGCGGCGGCACGGTTGCAGACCCGGGCGACGAGAGCAAGACCTACACGATCAGCCTGGATCTGAACGGCTCGGACGAAGCGACGAACCCGAACGGCCTGCAGCTGAACGTGACGATAACGGTCCTGCCGTCGGATAAGGTGGCCGACCCCGTGCTAAGCCCCATGTCCGGCACCTACACCAAAGAGGGCGGCGTGAACCGTCTGGGCAACGACAACAAGTTCCACGCCTACGCGTCGTGCGCGACCGATGGCGCGACCATCAAGTACACGATCAACGCGGGCGAGAACCCCACGGTGTACACGTACGACCCGGACAAGGGCATCGAGCTTACGTGCCCGACAGATAGCCAGGACTTCTTCGTGATCAAGGCATGGGCGGAGAAGAACTCGGTGAAATCGGACGAGGTGGAAGCGGACTACCACCTCGACGACACGTTGCACAAGTCGATTGTCGTGAAAAGCAAGGACACCGGCCTCAACAGCACGTGGTCCAAAGAGCTTACCGTGATCGCAGCCCTCGGCGAAGAGGTGACGCTCACGCCGTTCAACCCGACCAGCAACGCGGACGGTACCGAAAGGGTCTTCGACCACTGGGAGTGGGAGGGCGCGCCGGCAGACGTCGACCTCTCGCAGCCGACGCTCACGATCAAGGACTTCCAGAAGGCCTACGACGGCAAGATCACGGCGGTGTTCACGCCCGTCGTCAAGAAGATCGATGTGGACTTCGCGGCGCCCGTCGCGCACAGCGAGCTGTCGAAGGAAGTTACATATCTGAGAGTCGGCACATCGGATGCCGAGGCCGCATCGCTGGACCTGACAAGCTATCTGGACAACAAGACGATCACCTGGCTGCCCGGGGACAGCACGGCCAAGCACGTCACGCTCTACACGGCCTCGTTGCCCGTGAACCTGTCCTCGCTTGCCGATGGCGTCAAGTACAAAGTGGCCGATTCGGTGGAGGTCTCGCTTGGCGGCAACCCCCTCGACAAGTCCCTGGCGTATGTCGCAAGCGACACGTCCGGCGCGCAAAAGCTCTACGTGCAGCTCCCGGACACGGGTCCTTACGAGTACAAGAGCTGTGCCGAAACGCCGCAAGACGTCGAGATGACGTTTGCGGAAGCTTACGAGTACCAAAGCGAAGAGAACCCGAGCTGGGGCCTGCCCGATATGTTCCAGGTCATGTACGAGTGCGGGGAAACCGATTACATCGAAATCGAGTGGTCGAAGCCGGCGTTCGACAAGACCAAGCTGGAGGCGCAAGAGCTCGAGGTCACGGGCACGGTCAAATATCCCAGCTACGTGAGCCAGGGAGAAGGCCCTGAGAGCTTCACCGTCAAGGTGAAGGTCGCGGCGCCCGAGACGGCTGCAACGCCCACGAGCGATCCGGCGGCCGGCACGTATACCGCGGCGCAATCGGTGGAGCTTTCCTCCGACACGTCCGGCGCCACCATCTACTACACCACAGACGGCGAAGACCCCACGACGTCGAGCACTGTATACGAGGGCGACCCCATCGAGGTGAGCACGACGACGACGATAAAGGCCATCGCGGTCCACGAGACCATGAAGCCGAGCGAGGTCGCCACGTTTGCCTACACGATCAATGCGGAGCCGGAGCCGGAGCCGGAGCCGACGCCGACGCCCGCGCTCGTCTACGTCACCTTCGACTCGCAGGGCGGCAGCGACGTTGCCACCGCCTGCATATTGAGCGGTGAAAAGTGCCCCAAGCCCGATGAAGACCCGACGAAAGCCGGGTGCACCTTCGCGGGCTGGTACACGGACGCGGCCTGCAGTGAGGGCAAGGAGTTCGCCTTCGACGACGAGGGCATGTCGGAGACCGCGCTTTCGGTGGACACGACCCTCT
>CAVFDV010000172.1:0-2870 GCA_963621315.1 Oscillibacter sp. MSJ-31 | reverse complement strand
CGCATCAGGCGCGCCATCCATGACGGGCTTTCCGCCCTCCAGGAAAATCACGCGGTCGAAGCGCTCGATATGCGCGAGATGGTGGGTGACGAGCACGAGCGTCTTTCGCGCGCACGCATCGAGCATGGTGTCGAGCAAGGCGGCCTCCAGGCATGCGTCGAGGGCGGTGAACGGCTCGTCGGCCAAGAGCACGCCGGCGCCCGTGGCAAGCGCGCGGGCAAGTGCCAGGCGCTGCCGCTGCCCGCCGGACATGCGCATGCCGCCCTCCCCCGCAAAAGCGTCGAGGCCGTCCGGCAGGGCGCGGACTGCGTCGGCCAGGTGCGCGCGTTCGAGGGCATGCCACAGCGCCGCGTCGTCTGCCGCGGGGTCTGCGAGCAGGAGATTCTCGCGGATGCTGCGCGCGAACACATAAGAGCCCTGTTCGAGGACGGCGATGGTCGCGGCGGGCAGCTTGGCGCGCACGGGCATGGCGTTTCCCGCGGCATCGACCAGCTCGACGCCGCCGGCATCCGGGACAAGCGCGCCGCGCAAAAGCGAGAGCAAGGTGGATTTCCCCGAGCCGGAGCGCCCGAGGACGGCCACGTGCTGGCCTGCGGGAATATCCAGGTCGAGGTTGTCGATGACGCGCGGGGCAGACGGGCTGTAGGAAAACGAAAGCCCGCATGCGCGAAGCGAGGGCGGGTCTGGTGGAGCGGGCGGCGCGCTTGCGCCGGCCGCGGCAGACGCGGCGGGCTGCTCAGGAGAAACGGCGGGTGCGGCGGATGAAGCGGCGCGCGCGCCGAACGCGACGACGGGTGGAGCGGCGGCGGACACCGAGCTGGAAGGACCTGCGGCTGCGGCGTCGGGAACTGCGGTGCCCGAAGCGGCGCGCGCGTCGTTTTCACCGCTTTCGCATTCGCCCCCCTCGTCTCCTCCGCGCCTTTCGTCTTCTCCCCTCTTTCCGCCGCCTCCGGCCTCGTGGGCGTCGAGCTCGTTCAGGCGGCGCGCGCGGCGCCTATGGCGCGCGCCGTCGATGGCGGCACCGGCAAGCGGCGCGCAGGCCTCGCACACGGGAAAGAGCACGAGCGCGCATGCGGCGATGTGCTGCGCGGGCACGGCGGGCGCCCCGCCTGTCGCGCCGGCCGCCCACCACAACACGGCGGCAACGCATGCAGCCTGCAAGAACGCGCATGCAAGGCTGCGGACGCGCGCGCGGGCATCGAGGCGGGCTTGCAGGGCGCGGGCTTGAGAGAGGCCCGGGTCTTCACCCCAAAAGCCTCTCCACTCGCGCAAATCCTTTCCTTTGCCTTCATCTGCATCCGAGTGCATGGGCATCCCTGCGTCCACGCCGCCGCGGGCCTCGCCCCCGCGCGCCGTTTTTCCGCCGGTGCCATCCGAACCTTGCGCATATGCGGCAGCACGCCGCCCACCGCGCCCCGATATCGCCCAATCGGCCGCCCCGCGCACATCATCTGCCAATTGCGCGCACGCCGCCGCATGCATGCCCTGCGCCCGCGCGTCGCGGTCTGCGTCCACGAGCAGGGAAAGCACGGGCAAGAAGCATCCTTCGAGCACGAAGAAGAGGGCGGCCAGCGCGGCAAGCTGCCAGGAAAGCGCCGCGAGCACAAGGCATGCGACGAGGGCGGCCACGGCGGCGGCGCTGAAGGGCAGGACGCAGCGCAGGTAGAAATCCTGCACATGCCCTATGTCGTCGATAAGCGAGGCGACGAGGGAGCCGAAACGCCGCGAGCGCCGCCATGCCGCATCGCGTGCTGCAACGGCCGAGAAGAGCCGCACGCGCAAGTCCGAGGCCATGCGAAAGACCAGGTCGTGGGAAAAGAGGCGGCTCGCGTAGCGCGCAAGCGGCTTTCCGAGCGCGAAGAGCTGGACGCAGGCGACGGGGACCATCGTCTGGAAGAGCGTGGTGGCCGGGTCGGCGGATTGCGCGATGAGCGTGCCGGCAAAGAACATGAGCAGCGACGCGCACACGGTCGAGGCCGCCCCGAGCGCGGCGCAGGCGGCCAGACGCGCGCCGAAGCGCCTGAAGTAGGGGCGCACCCACCTGTCCTTCTCCTGCATGTGCTGCTGCGCGCGGCCGGGGCGGGGGCTCGCGCCATGCGCTTCCCGGCAAGCGGCGCTGCTGCCTGGCGTCGCGCCTTTTCCGTGGGCGGAGTTTCCGTGGGCCGGCATGCGCATCACCGCCCCCCGCATCCGGCGCCGAAGACCAGACCATGCAGCGGATGGGCGGGGTCGCGCAGCTCGTCGCATGCGCACACGCCTGCCACGCGCCCGCCGTCGAGCACTATGGCGCGGTCCATCTCGGCCAGCCAGTGCAGGCGATGCGTGGCAAAGACGACGAGCCGGCCCTCCATGAGGGGCATCATGCGCTCCTTCAGCTCCAGCTCCGTCTCGATGTCGAGATGCGCCGTCGGCTCGTCGAGGACGAGGATGCGGCGGCGCCCGTCGAGAAACGCCCGCGCGAGGGCGATGCGCTGGGCCTGGCCGCCCGAAAGCCCGCGTCCCCCGTCGCCCACCTGCGTGTCCAGGCCTTGCGGCATGCGCGCGACAAGCCCGGCCAACCCCGCGCGCTCGACAGCCCGCTCGACAGCCCCGTCCGAGGCATCGGGCGCGTAAAACACCACGTTGTCGCGCACGCTCGCGGAAAAGATATGCGGGTCTTGGGGGATGTAGAGGAGATTGTCCCGCCACAAAGGGCCTTGCAGGGAGGAGAGCGCGCGTCCGTCCAGCTCGAAGGAGCTGCCGGAAGGTTGCGCCAGCCCCGCCAGAAGCCGGGCCAGCGTGGATTTGCCCGCACCGGATGCGCCGATCAGGGCGACGCGCTCGAAGCCGTGCAAGGTGAAGGCCACGTCGGCCAGGGCGAGGCGGGGAGG
>CAVFDV010000171.1:0-2891 GCA_963621315.1 Oscillibacter sp. MSJ-31 | reverse complement strand
GCCCTGGAGCAGCTGCGGCGCCTGCTCGCCCACAAGCGAGGCCAGCTTGCTCGCCCACGACGAGAAGCGGCTCGAAAGCGAGGACTCCACGCCCGCGCCGCCGGCGTCCGTCGCGCCCGACGAGCCGAGGAAATCGGAGAGCTGCGGCAGGTAGGAGGCGATGAAATCCTGGATGCGCTGCACGTAGCTCGGCAGGCTGCTCGCGAAGGTGCGCGCCTGCTCGGCGATCGCGGGCACGAGCGAGACGAGCACGCCGCACAGCACGAGGATGATGACGATGTAGGCGATGAGCACGCCGCCCGCGCGCGGGATGCCGCGCTGCTGCAGCTTGGCGACGAGGTGGTGCAGCAAGAAGACGATGAAGGCGGTGAGTATGACGGTCGCGACGGCCTGCCACAGCACGCCGCACACGTACAAGACGATGCCGGCCACCGCGCATATGCCGACGATGGACCACGCCTTGTAGGCGCGGAGCTGCCATTTTGCGATTGCGGTGTCGCGTGGTGCCTTCATGGGCGGCCGCCTTCTAGAAACGCGAGGTGAAACTGGCGGAGGAGGGGGGATTTGAACCCCCGAACCCGCGAAAACGGGTTAACGGTTTTCGAGACCGCCGCATTCAGCCGCTCTGCCACCCCTCCGCGTCCTTGTGGCGCCGAGATTCGGCGCAAGACGTGAGTATACCGCAAAAAGTCCCCGTCGCGGCGCTAAAAGCACGTGTGATTCACGCGCGGCGCTCGACCTTGATGGCTCCGCGGTCCAGGTGCATCGACAGGTCGCCGTCGAGCAGCGCCTGCAAGTCGCGCCCGACGATCTCGGCGCGCCAGCCCTTCAGCACGGGGCTGTCCTTGCGGTGCCCGCGCGCGAGGCGCAGCAAGTCGTCGTGGGTGGCCAGCACGGCGGCGGCCACCCCGCTTTCGGAGGCGCGCATGTCCACGAGCGCCGTCATCAGGTCCACCGCGCCGGCAAACGCCTTGTCGCCGCGCTCGTGGCGCTCCAGGCGCGGCATGAGCGCCTCGGGGGCCTGCCCGCCCAGGCGCACGGCCTCCAGCACCTGGTCGATGTCGCGCGCGGAAAGCTTCTCGCCCAGCCCGCGCACTTCGAGCAGGCGCCGTTTCGTGCGCGGCGCCTTGCGGGCCACCTCGACCAGAGCCTCGTCGGCCATCACCCACCGGCGCGGTATATCGCGCAGACGCGCCTGTTGCTCGCGCCACGAGGCCAGCTCGCGCGCTATGGACAGCTGCCGGCGCGACAGCGACGAGATGCGCTTCACCTTGCGCCACATCTCGCGCGGGTCCGCCTCGTAGCGGGCAGGGTCGCTCATGTCCTCGAACTCGTCGGCCAGCCACGACAGGCGCCCCTTGGCCTCGAGCTCGCTGACCATCAAATCGTATATCTCGGGCAGGTAGCGCACGTCGTCGAGCGCGTAGCGCAGCTGGTGCTTGCTCAAGGGGCGGCGCGTCCAGTCGGTGAAGCTGTCGGCCTTCTCCAGCTGCACTTGGCACATGCTGCGCACGAGCGGACCCAAGCCCACCTGCAGCGGATAGCCCAGCAGCGCGGCCGCCGTCTGCGTGTCGAAGACGGGGCGCGGCGCCACGCCCGTCTCGTGCAGGAGTATGGCGATGTCCTGGGAGCCGGAGTGAAACACCTTCACGATGCCCTGGTCGGCCAGAAGGGCACCGAAGGGGCGCAGGTCGAGGCGCAGCGGGTCGATGATCGCGGAGACCTCGCCGTTGTTCACCTGCACGAGGCACAGCTTCGCGTAGTAGGTCTTCTCGCGTAAGAACTCGGTGTCGATGCACAAGATCTTCGAGCCCGCCAAAAGGGCGACGAGCGCCTCGAGGTCGTCTTGGGTCTCGACGTACTCGCTCATCTAGCGCGCCTGCCTTCCGGCCGTGCCCGCCTGGCTGGGTTTCGCGGGGGCGCCTTTGCCGCGCGCCGCTTCACCGTGCCCCGCTTCACCGCGCGCCGCCTCGCCGCCCTGCTCCGCGAGCGCCTTGTCGCGCACATGGCGCTGCAGCATGATGAGCAAAGACGTGGCGAACCCGAAGATCATCATCGCGTAGAGCAGCGCCGGGATAGGCGCGCCGAAGACCTGCTCGATGTGGAAGGCCCCCAAAAGCAGCTCGACGCCCACGAGCATGATGAAGGCCAGCGCGACGATCTTCACCTCGTAGTTGCGGTTGATGAAGTTGCTGATGTAGTCGGCGAAGACGATCATGAGCATGACCGCGCCTATGACCGCGATGATCATGACGAGGATATGCCCGGACAGGCCGGCCGCCGTGATGACGGAGTCGAGCGAGAAGACGATGTCCATGACCATGATGACGGCCACGGCGTGCGCAAGGCCGATGCGCTTGCGCGGGTTGGGCGCGTCCTCGCCTGCGCCGGCCGGGGCCTCCGCGGCCGCCTGGAAGCTCTCGCGCAGCTCGGCGACGCCCTTGTAGACGAGGTAGGCGCCGCCGGCAAGGAAGACGAGGTCGCGCACGTTCATGGCCGTGTGGCCGCCCTCGACGCCGAAGGGCAGGGTGAAGACGACGACGTTGATGGACATGATGGCCACAACGCAGCACAGCAGGATGCAGCGCATGACCATGGCGGCGGCCAGGCCGAGGCGGCGGCCTATGTGCTGTTTTTCGGGCGGGAGCCTGTCGGAGGTGATGGAGATGAAGACGAGGTTGTCGATGCCGAGCGCCAGCTCCAAGAACATGAGGATGGCGACTTCTCCCCAGCCTGCGGGCGTGGAAAGCGGCGCGAGAAGCGATGCGAAAAACTCCAAGTTGCCTCCTTGCGGGCGAAACGGGCGCCCGTTCAAACAAACACGTGCATGAAAAAAGCCCCCGTGCGAAAAGCCAAGGGGCTTTGGGATACTCAATGGTGGAGATGATGGG
>CAVFDV010000170.1:0-2906 GCA_963621315.1 Oscillibacter sp. MSJ-31 | reverse complement strand
TCGCCGCGGTACTTGTAGCCGTCGGTGGCGTTCGGGTCGGCGGTCGTGAGCATGAGCGGCTTGTCCTTGCCCACGCTGACGAAGACCGATGACGTCTGCGACAGCTCGCCCACCAGCACCTCCATCTTGTAGTAGCTCATGATGTCGGCGTTCTCGCCGGCGCCGTCGGCGTACGTGGGCATGTTCTCGGCGGGCAGCTTGCCCGCGCACGCCACGGCCTCGGCGATGGTGGCGAAGGTGTGCACGGGGCTTGCCGCCGACGCCGTCTCCGTCAGCTTCACGTTGGCCGCGACGGTGCCCCAGACGATGGCGTTGTTCGCCCCGGCGGTCCCGCGCAGGGGGTATCCGTCCGCGTCGGTCGCGCGGTCATCGTAAAAGCCCGCCAGGTAGCCGGCGTTTGACGCCGACGCGGCTGCCGACGTGGCGAACTGCTTGCCCGACTCGTAGAGGCCGGTGTTGGCGTAGACGTAGACGAGCGCGCCCTCGCCGATCTTGTCGGTGGTCACGGTCACCTTCGACGCGGCGCTGACCCAAAAGTCCATGGCCGAGCCGTCGATGCCCGTGTTGCCGAAGACCTGCGGGTTTTCCTTGATGGTGGTCGTCGGGGTCGCGACGCTGGTGGCCCACCCGCAGATCGCGCAGCCGAAGCTGTTGGAGACCCCCGCGTAGGCCTGCATCGAGTTGTTGTAGATCTTCGCGTTGCCGTAGAGGTTCAGAAAGCAGTTGGCGCGGATGTCGATGGCGCTTCCGGCCCTGCCCGCGTGGTTGTTGTAGATCTCGGCGTTCCCGCCGATGTTCACGGTGGTCGTGCCCGAGCTCTGGGCGAAGATCGCGCCGCCGTCCAAGGAGGCGGTGTTGTCGTGGATCTTGGCCTTGCCCTCGATGGTCACGGTGTTCACCAGCGCGTTCGCGGTGACGAGCGCGCCGTGGTTCGCGTAGTTGCCGTAGGCCTCGCCGCCCGTCATCTTGAAGGTCGAGCCGTTTTGCACCTTGAACGCCCCGTCGGTCTTCCAGTTCGCGGCCGACAGCTCGCCGTTGCCGGTGATGGTGCCGCCTTCGAGGGTAAGCGAGCCGGCGTAGACCGCGGCGACCGAGCCGCCGCCCGTGTCGTTTTTGCTGTCGCACTTGCAGCCCTGCGCCGTGCCGCCGCTCCAGACGACAGAGCCCGCCACGTAGAGGAAGCCGCCCGCGGTGGCGTCTGCCGTGCTCGTGTTCACGAAATCCTCGATCGTCGTGGCGGCCGGCGCGTGCGCGGAGCCGTCTATGTAGGTGCCCGCCGTGTCGCCGTCGCATACCTTCAGCGTGGCCTTCGCGCTCACCTCCACGCCGGAAGACGCGCGGCTGCGCGCCCCCACCGTCGTGCCGTCGAGGTACTTGCCGGAGAAGTGCACGCCCTTGAAGGAGACCGTCGCCGCCGTCGCGGCGTCGCCTATGGTCAGGCGGTAGTCGGTGGCGGTGCCCGTGGTGAAGTAGACGACGGGCTCGCCGTTTGCGTCGTTGGCCGAGCCGTTTTCCGTCGGGTCTTCGGGCTTGGTCGCCGGCGTGACGATGTTTTGGATGGTGAGGTTTTTCGCGCCCGTCGTGGCGTTGCCCGTCAGGGCGTGCGTGCGCAAGATCTCGAGCGTGCTGCCGTCGGCCGCGCCCGTGATGGCCTTGTCGAGGCTCTCGTAGTACTTCACCACGTCCGCCGTCGTGGTCTCCTTCACCACGGCCGGAAGCCATTGAACCACCTGGCCGGTGCCCGGCATGCCGATCAGCATCTCGTTTTTGTCGTTTGAGATGTTGCCGAGGTTTGCGATTGTCGAGGCGGCCTTGGTCCCCGTGGCGAATTGGTCGCCCTGGGAGTACTTGTCGCTGGAATAGACCCCGACCTTGGCATCGGAGGAAAGGTCGCCGATGTTGAGGATGCCCGTTCCGTGCACCGCGACATTGCACGCAGCGCCGGAGCGCTTGTTGCCGGAGATGTTCACATCGCCCGAAATGGTCACCTTGGCAGTCGAGGCCGTGTTCGCCACGACGACGCCGCCGGAATACGTCGAGCTTCCCGAGTTGCCCGCAATCGTGCCGCCTGTGATGTTGACGACGTGCGCATGGGTGGCCCATATGAAGATGCCGGTGTTTCCGCCCTCGAGCGTGCCGCCGCTCATCTCCACCGTGCCCGCGGCGTTGTAAATCCCCACGCACGCCTGGTTGCCGCTGCCCGAGTTGCCCTTGATGTAGGTGTCGCCTTTTATCTTGAGGACAGGGTTTGTGCCGCCCGAGCTTGCCACACGAAACGGGGCGTCGCCGCCCGTGTAGCCCGAGCCGTCGAGGCGGCAGCCGTCCAAGACGAACGTGCCGCACGACACGTTCCAATAATTGGTCTTGACCGTCGTGGTGGCAAGCGCCCCCGTCCAGTCGATACCGCCCTCCACCTCGTCGCGAAGCGTCACCGTCGCCCCGCTCGACAAGTCGAAGCTGGCCGTCTCGGTGCTGTTCTTGAACACTGTGACGGTTTGGCCGTCGGTAGCGGCCTTCAACGCCGCGACCACGGACGTGTAGTAGACCGGGGTGCCGTCGGCGGTGGCGGGCTCTATCTTGCACACGGCGTTTTCAGGGGCTGCGGAAAGGACAGCCCCGTCGTTGGCCGCCGGCGCCTCCACGGAGGCGGACAGCCCTTCTTCGCCGGGTCGGGCGGCGGCCTCGCCCGCGTCAACGGCTTCGGCAGCCTCGGCGATTGCGGAGGCAGAAGCGGCACCGCATGCATCAGAGGCAGCGGCGCCTTCCTCCTGCGTCGCGGTCGCGCCGTCTATGCCGGAAGCGGTTTCAGAGGCAGGTGAAAGCCCCCCCCCCTCGTTTCCGGAGGCCAGGGCAGACGGCAGCTGCAGGGCGCCCACGACAAGCGCAAGCGACGCGAGCGCGACCAG
>CAVFDV010000169.1:0-3008 GCA_963621315.1 Oscillibacter sp. MSJ-31 | reverse complement strand
CGTGCTTATATCCGATTGTACTCTCCCAAAACCCCGGGAAGCAGCTGAATTTGGATTTTTCCCGCGACGGCACGGCGGCCACGTGCCGCCGTGCCGTCGCCCTTCAAACGTTATAAGCCGCCTGAACTGCCCTTTTCCCGCAGCCGCCCTTTCCGCCTCCGCCGATTTTCGCACGCGCTGCGCGCGTGCGTTTTCGGCTCCGACGGAAAGGGCGCCCGCGCAAGAGGACGCCCCGAGAAAAGTAAACGTCAATACAAGGGAAAAGGAGAATAAAAAATGACACATACGATAGAAGACACGGTTGTCCGCGCCCTGGCCATCTCGGCCGCAGGCGGGCATAACCTCCTTTTGATCGGGCCTCCCAGTTCGGACAGAAAGGCGCTGGCGCGGTTTCTTTCCGCCATCTTGCCGCCGATGACGCAAGAGGAGCGCGGGGAATCCGCCGCCGTCTGGTCGGCTTGCGGCCTGGACGCCGCGAAAATCATGGAAGGCGCCCGCCCGTTCCGCGCGCCGCATCATTCGGCGAGTCTTCCGACGTTGATCGGAGGAGGCAACCCGGTCGTGCCGGGAGAGGCGTCGCTTGCGCACAACGGCGTTTTGTTCCTCGACGAGCTGGAGAAGTTCAGCGGGTGCGTCCTGCCAGGGCTGTCCCAGGCCGTCGAAGACGGCGAGGTGCGCCTCGTACGCGTAGGCGGATGCAACGTGTTTCCCGCGCGCTTCCACCTGGTCATGGCGGCAAGCCCCTGCCCATGCGGCCACTTAGACGGGCGGGGGCAGGCTTGCAGCTGCTCGCCGGCGCAGGTCTCGCGCTACAGGAGACAGCTGAGCGCCCCCCTGCGCGGCTGCATTGACTTGGCATGCGGAATCAAGCAAGACGAGAAGTTCGGGAAGATGTTGGAAGACGATGCGGAGATCCTGGCAGGGCATATGGCAGACCAGGTCGCCGCAGCACGCGAGCGGGCGGCGGCGCGGCAAGCCGCAGATGGGAAACCGGAGGAGACGGCAAGCCTTGCAAACGCGGTGGCATGCTGCCGGCTAAAAGAACACGCGGAGCGCGTGGCCGAGCAGGTGTCGGACACGCGCCATCTTGCAAAGCGTGACATCATCCGTGTGCTGCGCGTCGCGCGTACAATAGCCGACTTAAAGAACTGCGAGCGTGTGGGCGAGGAGCATCTGCTGGAAGCGTTCGCCTACAGCTCTGGCGGTTTTTTTGACTGGGACTGGTGAGGTCAAGGCCCCGCGGCAGGGAAGGCGCCGCGGGGCCTTCGCTTTCCCTTCACGCCCCATGCCGCCCCCAAGTCTCCGCGCAGGGTGGCACGCCGCGGCCGGACGCCGCAAGGGGGCGCGGGACTTTTCGGGCGCGGCGCGCAAGGCCCGCGCGCCGCGCCCGAAAAGTCCTGCGGCCTGCAAAGGCGCAAAGCCCGCGCCTTGCCCGCAGGCCTTGGGGCAAACCCGCCGCGCGAAGACGCACGGCCGCCCCCGCGCCTTGAACCCTTGCCCCGCCGGCGCGTCCGGCGCGCCCCAGCCTGGCTTCGACAGGGGACGGCAAAGGGCCGTGCCCAAAAGAAAACCGGGAGGTCGATGAAAATGGCAATGATGACAGCCGAGGAGCTAGCGGAAAAGTACGTACACTCTAACGATACGCGCATGCGTATATTTGCAGCCTGGGATGCTGCTGTAGCAGGTCGGACCGATCTGCTGGATATATACGCAAACGACTGTAATACCAGCGTCCGCGACATGGCCGCCGCGGGCGCTGAAGAGATAGGCTATACCGACTTGCTGGACAAATTAGCAGATGATAAGCAGTGGGGGATACGTCACACCGTTGCGCGCGCGGGCTGTGCACTCGACAAGCTTATCAATGACGAGGTTTGGGAAGTCCGCATTGCTGCCGCTCGCGCGGCGTGCAGGTTGGAACGGGTCGATTTGTTTGATCGTCTCGTCAACGACGAAGACTGGCTCATTCGCCAAATTACTGCCAGGGCATGCGGCAAAATGGGACGGCTTGACCTATTGAAAAAGCTCGCCGACGACGAAGACGAATCCGTCCGGTACGCCGTTGCCAAGCAAGCCGGCAAATTGAAACAGGTTGACATACTCTTGAAACTGGCCGACGACACGGACGAATACGTCCGCGAATTCGTGACCGACGCGCTCGAAAACATTTGATCTGTCAGCAGCAAGTCCACACAGCTCTCTTCAATAGAGGCCGTGGACGACTATCTCGAGAATTCACCGCAAGCCCGCGGGAAAGCGGAAGACGCGCCTTGCCCTGCCGGGTGAGGCGCCCTTGCTGCCTCGTGGTGCGAGATAATCCAAGTGAAACAATCCTTGTGGACCTACGTGGGGCGAGGACAAAGACCCAAGCGCCGCGCCGCGCGTTTGCCCCGCCACCATCATATGGAGCGCGCAAAATCCCGGAGAAGGGAAGTTGCTAGAATGGGAAACCGGGCAAGGCAAAATGAGGAGGCGGGCAATATGGGCGAACCGATGCCGGTTGCAGAAGACGTCGCGAAGTTCTTCATCCAGTATTACGACGACAACGACGTCCTCATCACAAACCTCATGCTGAACAAGCTCCTCTATTTCGCCCAGGGGCACCACCTCGCGGAATACGGGAAACCCCTGTTCGGTGAAACCATCGAGGCGTGGAAGTACGGGCCTGTCGTCCCGTCCGTCTACCGGAAATACAAGCTATACGGAAAAGACCCCATTCACAATGACGGCAGATTCGATTGTCGGAATCTGTTTTCAGACGACGCGATGTCGCTGCTCCTCGACGTCGCGGAATATTACATGGACTACTCGAGCTCGAAGCTGGTCGCTTGAAGGCCGGTATGTGATACTTGATTCGTTTTTCGACGTGGGCGTCCCACGCCAGCCGATAGCCGCCGGCGACGGCAATCCCGGCGGCTATCCCTGTTTTCCCCCTTGATGATTAGAAGATTGGTTTTCCCAGGCGCTTCCCTTTGCGTCTTGCCGCGCCTCCCCCTTGTCTAGAGCCG
>CAVFDV010000168.1:1651-3035 GCA_963621315.1 Oscillibacter sp. MSJ-31 | reverse complement strand
CGACATCGTCGACCCGACGACCACGACGAAAAACTCCATCAGCTATACGACGAACCAGTACGAGCTGAACAAGGTGCGCGTCGCCGGCGTGGGCAAGACGGAGGCCGTGCCGGAAAACGCGATCTTGGACAAAGAGGACACCGTCTACTACTACGTGACCGTGAAGAACCTGACGGTGGACACCATCGACTCGGTGAAGGTCGTCGACTCGCCGGGCACGTGCTATCTCTACAAGGACAACGAGGAGTACGAGGAGCACTCGCATCTGCAGCTCGACTCGGTGGAGCGCGTGACGCAGGGCACGTACGACTTTGCCACAGACGACAGCTCGGGCTACAACTACGCCACGTGGAACACGGGCCAAATCGCCGGCGAGGCCACGGTGGGCATGTGGGTGAAGGGCACCGTGCTCGACTTCCAGGAATACGAGAAGGACGCGAACAGGGTGACGGGCTCGCAGATGCCGCGCAGTTACACCGCCTACGTTACCAACAACGCGCGCACCGACAAGCAAAACGCCATCTGGTCCGACCGCATACGCAACGAGCAGCACCCGCTGCTCAACTACGAGCTGAAGAAAGGCGTGGACGTAGAGGGCGGCACCAAGGAAAGCGGTAAGCGGGTGTCGAAGGGCGAGAAGATCACCTACACCCTGACGGCGCGCAACACGGGCAAGGCCACGCAGGACTACTTTGTCATACGCGACGACGTGCCGACTTCGCTTACCTATGTGCAGGGGTCGGCGACCGATGGCGGCGCCTACAACGAGAAGGCCGGCGCCGTCGAGTGGGTCTTGACGAACATGGAGCCGGGCGCGGAGCGTACGGTGAAGTGGTCGGCAACGGTCAACCAGGACTCGTATGCCCTGATCGAGAACACGGCGTTTTACCGTGCGAACGACACCTTCGACGGCGCCGTGACGGGGAACCCGGGCACGGCCGGCAGTCTGTCGATCGCAAACGAGGACATGTGGACGTCCAACCTCGTCTACCACTACACCACCAACGACCCCCCGGGCGAGGTGAACCTGGACATGGTGAAGTCCTCGGTCCCGGCTCCCGGCACCGTCGTGCAGGCAAACGACGAGATCGAGTACACGCTGGTCTTGAAAAACGACGGCGACAAAGCCACGGATGTAGCGGGCATGCGCGACTACATCCCCACGGGGACGGCTTTCGTGAAGGGCTCTATCTCCATCACCCAAGGTGGAAAAGAGGAGACGAAGAGGGACGACGACGGCAAGGGCAATGGTTGCGTAAGCGTCGATGGCAGGTATTGCATACAATTCAGCGGGATCCACCTCGACGCTGCGGGCGGCTCCAAGGACTCGGCTACCATCAAGTTCAAGGTGCGGGTGAAAGCTGCGGGCGAAGAAGACGGGGAC
>CAVFDV010000168.1:0-1641 GCA_963621315.1 Oscillibacter sp. MSJ-31 | reverse complement strand
GGCACGGAGTATGTCAAGGATTCTTTGTGCAAAGACGGAAAGGTCGTGCATTCGGGCGACGGCAACAAGGGCGGCTATGGGACTGGTCTGGGTGGCTACCCCTGCATACAGTTCGAGGGCATCTCGCTTGCAAAGAAGGGGGCCAGCGGGGATTCGACCACCATCACGTTCAAGGTGCGGGTGACCGACCCGAAGGCGACGGTGATCAAAAACCACGGCCTCTACGAGAACAAATGGACGATTGCCGATGGCGACGACGTGGACCCCGAGATCCCGACCAACGAGATCGAGCACAACCAGCTGACGATCCCCGACACCGAGGGCTACGAGACGACGGTCTACAAGACGGCCGACCCGGTGTCCGGGTCGACGGTGGAGCGCGGCACGGGCACCATCACCTATACCCTGACGGCGGAAAACACCGGCGACGCGGTGGCGCCGTTCACGCGCGTGCGCGACTATATCCCGACCGGCACGGCCTATAAGCCGGGTAGCGTCAGCACCGAAAACGGCGGTGTCTACAAGGAGACGGACGACGGACGCGCCTACGTCGAGTGGGTGGTGGCCGACATCGACAAGAACTCGAAACGGGTGGTGGGCCGCTATACCGTGACGGTAGACGACGACGCGCCGGACTTCATCGAGAACACGGCCTATTACGAGACGACTTCCACCGACCCGGGCACGCCAGGCGAGACGGGGGGCGACCCGAGCAGGGAGACCGACGAGACCATCCACCAGGTGGGCGACAACCCCGTGCCCGCAATTTTGCATGCGAGCAAGACGAGCAACGACCCCTTCCCGCCCGGCACCGGCGTGAACGCCGACGACCAGATCACCTACACCATTACGCTGGAGAACGCGGGCGGCTCGACGGCGAAAAATGCGGGCATACGCGACTACCTCCCGGCCGGCACGAGCTTCGTGAGTGCCGACAACGGCGGCGTCACGGGCACGAACGGTACCAAGACCTACGTGCAGTGGCAGGGCATCGAACTTGAGGCGGGCAAGAGCACGACCGTCAGCTTCACCGTGCGGGTGAACAGCCCGGGCAGCAGCGGGTGGCCTGCGGACAACAAGATCCGCAACCAGGCGATGTATCAAAACGAGTGGAACGGGCAAAGCGACCCGGCCAGCAAAACCGATATCGTGGTGCATCCGCTCGCGGATCTGCCGGTGGTCAATATGACAAAGACGGCCAACCCTCCTGCGGGAACGGAAGTCGAGGACGGCGGCACCATCACCTATATGCTGACCGTCACCAATACGGGTGCCCAGAGGGCGGCTCCGTTTGTGCGCGTGCGCGACTACGTGCCCGAGGGCACGACGCTCGTCGACAAGAGCAGCATCTCGGATGGCGGCAAGACGGGCAGCGACGGCGAAGGCGACTACGTTGAGTGGGTTTTGGAAAACGTGCAGCCCAACGACCCGAAGGTTCTGTCGTTTGCAGTGAAGGTGAACGAGGGGGCGTGCGCTTCCGATCTCGAGCAGATCGAGAACATAGGCTGGTACGAGTGGACCCAGACGCAGCCGACTTCCAATGACAAGCCTGAGTCCAATACGGATCCTGTCGATCATCCGCTGAAGAAGGATGTGAACCTGTCGGCGACCAAGACCTCGGACCCGGCGCCCAACACGGAC
>CAVFDV010000167.1:0-3038 GCA_963621315.1 Oscillibacter sp. MSJ-31 | reverse complement strand
GATCGCGTTCGCGGTGCCGATGGCCGTGTTGCCGGCCACGCGCTCCACGCCCACGCCGAGGGCCTTGATCTGGTTGAACATGTCGTCCGAGACGGCGGAGGTGCCGCCCACGACGATCACGTTCTTCACTTGCTTGCTCTTGATGAGCGTCAAGGTCGGTTTGGGGAGGATGTCCGATGCCAACATGATCGGGCAATCGAGCAAGCCGGCCAGGCCGCTCGCGGAAAGCGCGTCGTAGTAGCCGCTCGTGGTGGCCACGATCGCCCAGTCGCTCGTGTCCCAGCCCTCGTTCACGATGGCCTTCATCGTGCCGATGGCCGTGTTGCCCGAAAGGCGCTTCCACGCATCGGCGGCCGCGATCCACTTCGCGTACAAGGTGATGTCCTCTTCCACCACGTCCGTCGCGAAATCCCATGCCTTCGTGCATGCCGCGTCCTTGTACCAGCCGGCGAAGCTGCAGCCGGCCTTCGTCGGCGCGCTGGCCGGCGCGGATATGGTCGAGCCGTCCGCGACGCCCGTCAACGAGCCGACGGCGCTGCCCCCGCGCGTGTCGAAGCTCACGTCCGAGGTCGCGGGCAAGGCGCTCGCGCAGGCCTTCACGCAATAGTTGTCGTACACGTATTTCTCGTTGCTTTCGTCGTCTTGCGGTCGCCACGCGTTTTCGAGCGAGGAGGTGTAGAAGCTCTCCCCGTCGTTTACCACGCTTTTCGCCTGCCAGTTAAACCTAGCGCCGTCCTCGACGGCCATCTCTCCCACATTGCTCCCGTATGGCGCCAGGCAACGGCCGTCCGCGTCGCTTTGGGAAAACCACACGGCGTACTTGCCGCCCTTCTTCACCTGCACGTCCTCGTCGAGCGCGATGCTCACATAGCCCTCGCTGTCTGCGCTGTAGGTCCCCTCGGCGGCCGGCACGTCGGACTCGTAGTCGTCGGGAGACGTCGCGTCGTCTTCGAGCTTGTAGACCCTGTACCGTAGCGTGCAGTCCGACCCCAGGTAGTACGTGCCCACGTGGTGGATGCTTTGCTTGCGCGACGCCGTGTAGACGTTCGAGTACCACCCGTCGCCGCCGCTCTCGGACAGCGTCACGGGAAAACGGTTTCTGGCCTGCAGGTAGTCGTATTGGTCGATCGTCTCTGCGGCCGCATCGATCGTCTCGCCCGTGTAGGAGTCGAGGTCGAACTCGAACGAGCACGGCCTGTAGATCGAGCGGTCGTAGTAGGAGAGGTAGAAATAGCCCGAGCCGTCGATGCCCCAGTCGTAGCAGTCCTCGCCCTCCGAAGAGATAGAGCCCCAGGAGTTCTTCACGATGAAGGCGCCGTTTGCGGACGGTTGGCAGCCCTCGTTGAAATTGCTCGCGGGATAGTCGTCGTCGTAGCCCACGATGCACACCAGGTGGTTCGTGTCGCTGGTGCTGTTGTTGTACTGGCACCAGTTTTGCGTGTTGAGGTAGTTCTCATCGTAGTAGTAGGCGACGGCAAGCCCGCGCCCCGCGTTCAACTCCGCCTTGGTCGCGGCCAGCACCGACTCGTCGATGCCGGTGCCCGAGGTGTGCAAGAGGTCGAGATAGTTCATCTTGGTCATGCGCGCGATGCTGTAGTTGCGCTTTTCGTCCGGAACCGACCAATCCCCCGCCCGGCGGCGGTTGCCCTCGGAGTTTTGGTAGGGGGTGTCGGAGAGCCACGAGACGCCGATGCCCTGGGCGAATTCGGAGGCGGCCAAAAAGACAGAGCCCCCGAGGTCGAGCGTGTGCATGCCTTCCTTCGGAGACGCGCCCTCGCCTGCCTGCGAGACCGCCGTGCCAAAAAGCGTGGAGGCGTCTTCGGAAAGCGGGGTATAGCCAAACCATGCCGTCTGCAGCGACGAGAAGTCGAGCGCGGTCGGCGTGGCGCCCGTCTTTTGCGCGATGGCGCTCGAGAGGCTGATCTCGGCGGCGGCGTTTGCGGCGAAAGCCCAGCACGTGCCCCAGGAACCCTGGTCTTTCACCCCGGAGACGACGCCGCGGTCGCGCAAGTCGAGCTTTCTCGGCAAGGAGCTTGCCGTAGCAAGCGCGCGCCCCTCGCCTGTCCCGGCCTCGGCGGCCTCGGCGGCCGCCTCCTCGTCGGTCTTGGGCAGCTGCTCGACCATCTCGACGATCTCGCCGCGCTCGGCCTGCTCGGCCATCTCCTCGACGGTCTTGTAGTAGTAGCGGCCGTCCACCTGCCCTGGCTGCACCTGGCTCGCAGGTTCGGAAGGCTCCGCTTTCGCATCCGAAGCGGCACCCGAAGAGAAGGCGGCAAGCGCCTGCGCGTTCGGCAGGCAAAACGAGATGCACAACGCCAGCGCGCATGCAATGGACACGGGCTTTCTCATATCACGACCATCCCCTTTTCCCATCGAAGTCTCCTTCTTCCGCGCGCCGCATCGAAGAAGAGCGCTACTTGCTGGCCGCCTTTATCTTCGTCTCCACGGCCTGCGAGACAGCCGAGGTGCCGCCGAAGATGTAGCATCTCTCCCGCAATTCGCTCTTGTGCGGCTTCACGACCTTGTCGACGTTGCTGAGGCGCCCGTCGTCGGCCAGGGCGATGACGGAGTTCATCTTGCCGCACAGGGCCGCTCCTGCCAGCGCGTCGTAGTAGCTCTTGCCCGTGGCCACGCCCATATGGGAAGCGGTCATGCCCTCGGAAATGCAGAAGTTCGCGATCAGCTTCGAGGTGCCGTAGGCCGTGTTGCCGCCGAGGCGCTTCGCGCCCGGCACCTTGCCCTCCACCGACTTTGCCACGGCGGCCTCGCCGCCCGTGATGATGGTGCGGGTGAAACCGCCGGCCCGCAACTTGGCAAGCGTGCTGTCGGAAAGCGTGGAGGGCTTGCCGCCCGCGAGGAAGATCGGCGCCTTCTTGGCGTAGGCGTACGGCGCGATGGACAGCGCGTCCTGGTAGCCGCCGGCGGTGGCCACGATGGCGTCGCCGCTCCAGCCGGATTTGATTTTCCCGCTCGTGTAGAGCTCCTTGCCGTGCTCGTAGATCGCGTTCGCGGTGCCGATGGCCGTGTTGCCGGCCACG
>CAVFDV010000166.1:0-3063 GCA_963621315.1 Oscillibacter sp. MSJ-31 | reverse complement strand
GCGCCATGCGCACGACCTCGCCCGTGGCGTTGTCCACCAGAAAGCCGTAGTTGCCTGCGTGGCGGTCGACGTTTGCCATGACCGCGTCCATCACGATCATCTCGCGAAAGCTCTCCTCGGCGCCGTGCTCGGCGGAGAAGGCCAGCATGTCGTCGATGTCGAAATTGCGGTTGAAGAAGCGGTGTGCGGACACGAACCCATGCTCTTCCGAGGTGAAGATGGGGCATTTGCACGCGAGCTTGCCGTGGAACTTCACGAGGCTGTAGGGCACGTGGTCGATTTTGGCCGCTTGCAGCAGGTCGGAGGCGAGCACCTCGGAGTACGGCTCGAACCCGGCGTTGGCAAAGCCGCTCGACCCGCGCTTGAGCAACGAGATCTGCCCCTCCTCGCGTATCCAGCACTTGGCAAAGGACCCGGACGTGGCAAACTCCGGCGAGGTCGGCGAGTTCTCCCTGCCGTACATCCCCGTCCCGTCGAATGCGATGCGCGCGACGACGTCGTCGAAGGGGTTGCGAAACAGCGAGACGTCCGCCCAGCGCAAGGGCTCGTCTTCGCGCTTCATCCAAAACGTGTCGGCGAGCGAGAGGCAACGGACCATGCCGATGAAGTCGTGGCGCGTGGTAAGGCCGAGCTCGCGCATCAGCTTCTCGATGGACGCGCGGTGCTTGGCGATCTGCCGTCCGTCTATCCAGTCGTTTATGTCGATGAAAGCATATGGGAAATACGCGTCGAAACGCTCGACCTCCTCGTAGCGGAAATCGGCGAGGCGGCGTTCCTCGCTGTACGTGGCAACCACCACGTCCTTGTTCATGAGCTGGTAGAGCATGGCGCACCTCCTTTGCATGCATCGCCGCCGCCCGCGCGTCTTCGCGGCTTTCCATTATACGACGCAGCGCAAGCAGGCCCGCCCGCGCCGGCTGCGCCGGCTTCCCTGTTACGGCGAGAGGCGGCGCACCACAGCGCGGTGCCCGCGACGCCGGCGGCGCCGGCCGCAAGGCCTGCGCGGGCGCCGGGCGTCGCGTAGGACAGCTCGACCTCGTGCGCGCCCGGGTCGAGGTAAAGCCCCATGAACATGGTGTTCGCGCGGTGCAGCTCCACCTCGCGCCCGTCCACCCTCGCCGTCCACCCCCGCGAGTAGGGGAGGCTCACCAGGAGGAACTTGCGCTGGTCGTGGACCTCGATGCGCCCGGTGATGCGGCTCGTGGACGCCGAGGCGCCGGCCTCGTGGAAGTCCACGTCCGAAAGCGCGTCCGCCCCGAGCGCGTCGATTTTTTCCGCCTGCCCGGACAGCGGCTGGCACAGCACGCGCAGGCTGCCGAGGGAGTAGGTCCCTTTCTGCGCGAAGGTGATGGTCGCGGACGTCTGGGCCGCCTCGCTGTAGCCGCCGTTTAGGAGGAAGTCGTGCTGGTCGTAGTAGTACTGGTGGCCCGGGGAGAAGTAGGTGAACTTGCTCGCCGTGCCCGCCGAGAACGCGATGGAGACGGCGGCTTCGTTTCCCGCATCTTGCAGCCAAAGGCCGTCCATCTGCACGTAGGTCTCCGCGTCGGCGTCCCCCTCGAAGGAGAGGACGACCTGCGCCCCTCCCTTCTCGACCGTGAAGGAGTCCCCCTCCTGGCGCACCCCTTCCCCGCACGAGACCCCGTAGGGCACGTCGCGGGCCGTCGAGGCCGGACGCGTCCCGGGCAAGGCCCCCTCCTCGCCCGCGTCTCCGCCTTCGTCCCCGCTCCCGTCCGCGCCGGCCCCGGAACCCTCGACCAGGACGCCCTCGAGCATGGCCTGCTCGCGCTCGAGCGGGCTTGCCTGCGCGTACCAGCCCGCGTCGAGCTCGCGGCTGTAGGTGTAGCCGAAGGGCAGCGCCTGCCCGTCCTCGTAGAGGTCGAGGCCCGAGGAGAAGCCCTCCTCCACCTCCCGCGCGCCGGCGGGCAGCGCCTCGCCGTCGCCAGCCAGGAGGTAGCGCACGCCGGAGAGCGCGTTCAGGGCGCTCCTGCCGTCGAGGTCGTTGAACCTCGTGAAGCCCCCTCCCGTGCCCCCGGAGAGCACGGCGAGCTCGGACCAGTAGCGCGCGAGCTCGCCCTGCGCCAGGCTCCAGTAGTAGCCGACCGCCGAGACCCCCTGCGTCAGCTGCTCGTTGAGGTGGCTTTTACACGACGCGCGGGCAAAGCCGCCGGCCTCCCCCTCCTCATCAAGCATGGCGGCGAGCCTCTCGTAGGGGTTTCCCCCCGCGCCCCGCTCCAACTCGTCGAAGGTGAGGCACTCCCCGCCGAGATACACGGAATACATGGCGCCGTTCGCGACGACGGCGAGCAAGGCGAGGCATGCCGCGCCCCGGTACGCGCGCGATGCCCCCGCGAGGCGCGGTCCGTCCGTGCGCGAGAGCATGAAGAGCATGGCCAGGGCGAAGACGAGCCCGGGGACAAGCGAGCCGGCCTGGAGGACCTCTTCTCCCGAAAACTCGGGGCCGCAGGCCAGGAGAAACAGGAAGGCCGCGAGGGCGTACACGCAGACGAGGGCGGCGGCCATGTGCCGCGCCCGCGTGCGCGCAGCGGCGGCCACGGCGTCCCACTGGCGCGAGACGAGCCAGGCGGCGAAAAGCGAGAAGGCCCACACCCAGCGGTTCAGCGGTCTGGAAAAGCCGTTGAAGACATGCGCGCAGACGGGAAGGAGGAGGAAGGCGACCAGCACGCAGGCGAGGGCCTTCACCTGCCTGTCGCCCCTGCCGCGCTGCGCGGCCAGGGAGACGAGCGCCAAGAGGAAGACCGGGCCTATGGCGACCCGCGACCAGTTGGTCAGATTCGCCCCCGGCGAGCATATGGCAGCTGGAAACTTCTCGTAGTAGTCGAGGCTGTAGAACAGCCCCACCTCAACCAAGACGCTCTGACGCCCCCCCCCAGGAAAAACAAGGCGACGGGCAGCAGGACGCATGCCGAGACGAGGACGCCGAGCACGCCCGCGCCTATCGCCCGCCCGAGGTCTGCCGCCGTGCCGCGCGCCCGGCGCACCCGAAACCTGCAGCACAGGCGCCACGCGAGGTAGACCAGGACGGCCACGGCGACCATGTAGGCG
>CAVFDV010000165.1:0-3135 GCA_963621315.1 Oscillibacter sp. MSJ-31 | reverse complement strand
CGGCGAAAGCGAAGCGCCATATCACCTTGGGGTACATGCCCATTCGGGTCCGCACATCGAAACCAAGCTCCGAACCCAGCGCCGTCAGACGCTTCATAACGTCGCCGATGCCGCCGCCGGTAGTGCGCACGAAATCCAGATCCTCGCTGTAGCGATAAGGTTGCGGCAAAAAGAGCTTGTGGAAAGCAGTGCCGCCTCTCAAGACGAGTTCGGATCCAAGGAAAGGGTCGTTGGCGATCTCCACCATGGCACGCGAAAGCAGCAGATCCTGCTCGACCTGGTTCTCGTTTTGCCACGGGTGCGTGACGCCCCATCGGACGATGTCGCTTTTCCCGATCATAGGTCCGGGTCGACCTCCTCGTTGACGATTATTCCCCACGCATAGTCGAGCATACCCTCCTTGGGCGCTGAGGGCACGAGATACGAAGCCGAGCTCGCAAGGGCCGCGCAATACCCCCTCAGGCTCTCGGGCGCGCCGCCACCGAACTCGTCGAGAATGTAGCCGAGCCTGCGGGAAGCGGCATCGGCGAAAAACCCCGCCGCAGACGCAAGCTCGTCGCCGTAACCCGGGTTTTCCTCGGCAAGCTCGACCACGGCGGTAGCAACATTGCCCATGCCGCCGCAAAACCCCGGGTCTGCAGCAAGCATGAGCATGGTCATGCCGGGCATCGCCACCCTCACGCCCGTGCGCGACATCTCGCAAGTGGAGCAGGGAGCCTCGACGGCATAGGCACGCGAGAAAAAACACAGCCGGGAACGCCCGAAGTCGCGGTTCCTCAACACCTTCGAGGTCGCCACCTGAAACACCTGCGGCGCCTGATGGCTCGCCCCGTGCCGAGCGGCGGCGGTGAGCCATCCCACAAGGTAGCCGGCGCCGAGATGGCCCATCATGTCGTCGATGTAGAGCATGGGGTCGGGCGCGCCCCATGTCCTGTACTCGGGCGGCACGGGGACCCACAGTCCCCTCGCGGGCGAGAAAATGCTCGACTTCTTGCGCAGGGGCGCAAGCCGCTGCGGAACCTGGGACGCAGGCACGCCGCATAGATGGGCCGCTTCTTCTGTAGTGAAGGAGGCGACCCCATGCGAAAGCGCCCAATCAGGCAGCTCGGATGCACGGACCGACCCTTCGTCGATATGTGCGATGAATTTATTCACATTGCACATTCTAACGATATTCATGATTTTATGCAATATCAATCAAGTATTGCAAAAGGAGGAGACCGTCCGCGCCGCAGCTGGAATATTCCAACATCGCACCCGACGGCCGGGGGCGATGTTGGTGATGGCGCTGCCCAATGCCATGCCGGCAGCACCAGCCAATGCTAATGCTGATGGCGGCGCGGGGAGATGCCAGCGCAGGCGCGGGCTGATGCTGATGCCTGCGCCACCGGAGGCTAGCGGCGGTGACGCCACCCAAGGACAGCGGCGGCGGGCGGGGCTAGCGGCGGCGGCGCGAGCCTGCCGCCATCGTGGCGATGGAGCCGGCGGCGACGATCACGAAGCCGAGGCTGAAGACGCAGACGAGCGTGTCGCCGGTCGAGGGGGCGGTGAAGGCCCCGCTTGCCGTGGAGGCATCGCCGCCCGTACCGTCCGCGGCGCCCGCGCTGGAAGCGGCGGCGGCCTTCACCTCGACAAACCCGCAGGTGGCGCACTCGCGCCAATTGTGGCTGCCATCGGAGGCGTCCTGAAGGTCGTGCGCGCCCTCATCGACGGTGCCGCCGCAATCCGCGCACACGCGCCAATGGATGTTGTCGTCGTGCTCCCAATCGCCGAGATGGACATGGTTTCCGGGGTCGGTCTCGCCGTAGGCGCCGCCGCAGACCTCGCAGACGGCTCTGGAAGAGCAGGTGGCCTCGCCGCCCGTGCACGTGCCCGACTCCACCTTCACCGTGCAGCCGTCGTGCGTGCAGCGGCGCTCGTGGGTGCCGCCGAGGCTCGTCCACGCGGTCCAGTCGTGGTCTGCGTAGGAGGAGACCGTCAGCTTCGTGCTGTTGCCGTTCGCGTCCGTGGCGACGACCTCGATGTTCTTGCCATGGGGCAGCGTGTACTTCCCGTCCGCGCCCGGATTGAGCACCGTGCCGCCGGCGGTCACGCTTGCAAGGTCGCCGTCGGGGTCGCTCACCTCGAAGGTGGTGGTGCCGTCGTAGGACATCCCGTCGCTGATTCCGGAAATGACGGGCGCGCTGCCGTCGAGCTTGTCGATTGTCCGCGTGTTCCCGCTCTCGTACAGGCAGACGGAGCATTGCTCGTGCTCGCTTCCCTCCGAGGAGGTGGTGGGCTGCACGTCTACCACCCATGTCCAGCTGTGGGCCTCTTCGGTCCCGGGATAAACCGCGCCGCAGCCGGTGCACGCATGCCAATGCCCGGCCGCATCGCTCGTCCACTCCGTGGCGGCGGCGACGTGGTTGTCGGGGTCGAGCGCGCCATACGAGCCGCCGCAGACCGCGCATGCGGCGCGTACGGAGCAGGTGGCCTCGCCGCCCGTGCATGCAGCCGACTCGGTCTTCACCGTGCAGCCGTCGTGCGTGCAATAGCGCTCGTGGGTGCCGCCGAGGCTCGTCCACGCGGTCCACTCGTGGTCCGGGTAGGAGGAGACCGTCAGCTTCGTGCTGTTGCCGTTCGCGTCCGTGGCGACGACCTCGATGTTCTTGCCATGGGGCAGCGTGTACTTCCCGTCCGCGCCCGGATTGAGCACCGTGCCGCCGGCGGTCACGCTTGCAAGGTCGCCGTCGGGGTCGCTCACCTCGAAGGTGGTGGTGCCGTCGTAGGACATCCCGTCGCTGATCCCGGAGATGACGGGGGCGTCGCCGCTGAGCCTGGGGATCGTGCGCTTGTTCCCGCTCTCGAGGCTGCACCAGATGCACTCCTCGTGCTCGCTGCCCTCCGAGCTGATGGTGGCGGGCGTGTCGATCGTCCATGCCCAGTCGTGCTCTTCTTTGGTGCCGGGGTAGGGCTCGCCGCAGCCGGTGCACTTGTGCCAATGCGCGACCGCGTCATATGCCCAGTCCGTCGCAGCGGAAACGTGCTTGTCGGGGTCGAGCGCGCCATAAGCCCCGCCGCAGACCGCGCACGCGGCCCTTGAAGAGCAGGTGGCCTCGCCGCCCGTGCACGTGCCCGACTCCACCTTCACCGTGC
>CAVFDV010000164.1:0-3178 GCA_963621315.1 Oscillibacter sp. MSJ-31 | reverse complement strand
CGCCGAGGGCGACAAGCTCGATTTGCAGGTTCTGCTCGTCCGCGACGGCAAGACCACGATCACCGATGCGGAAAAGCTCTCCGCCGTCAAGGTGGTCGCGCAGATCGTCGACCAGCATAAAGGCGACAAGGTGCTTGTCTTCAAGTTCAAGAAGCGCAAGGGCTACAAGCGCACGCGCGGCCACCGCCAGCAGCTCACCCGCATCTGCATCGTCGAGCTGAACGGCGAGAAGGCCGAGGCTCCCAAGAAGCGCGAGGAGCGCCCCGCCGCGGCGAAAGCCGACAAGAAGGAGAAGGCGGCCGACAAGAAGCCCGCCGCCAAGAAGGACGTCGCCGCAAAGCCGGCGAAGGCCGAGGCGCCCGCCAAGGACGCCGAGGACGCCAAGGCGCAGGAGCCGGAACAGGACGCGTCTGCGAAGGCGGCCGAAAAAGACGAGAAGGCCGAGAAGGCCGACGCGCCGCAAGACCTCTCCAAGATGACCGTCGCCCAGCTGAAAGACCTCGCCAAGGAGCGCGGCGTCAAGCTCGAGTCGGGTGCGCGCAAGGCAGACATCATCACGGCAATAGAAAACGCCTAGCGCGTTTCACGTACCATCCCCGGAAAGGACTGATGCGATATGGCACACAAGAAAGGCCAAGCTTCCTCCCGCAACGGCCGCGACTCCCGCGCGCAGCGTCTGGGCTGCAAGCGCTTCGGCGGCCAGGTCGTCGGCACGGGCGAGATCCTCGTCCGCCAGCGCGGCACCCACTTCCACCCCGGTGAAAACGTCGGCCGCGGCAAGGACGACACGCTGTTTGCCCTGGCAGACGGCACGGTGAAGTACACGCGCGGCAAGCAGCGCAAGGTGCACGTCATCCCCGCCGAGGCCTAAAAAGAGGGCATCGCACCCCTCTTCACCTGCTGCCCCTTGACCGCCACGCCGTCGCGCGGCTCTTGTTCCGCCCAGCTGCACGCCGCCCATCCGGGCCGACCCGCCGCAGCTTTCGGCAGCACGTGAAGCGCCCTTTCGGGCTTTCAAAGAATGTATGGAAAGGCGCTCGCCGCACATGGCGGGCGCCTTCGCTTTCCGGGGCGCTCTGCTAGAATTCACCAGACGAACAGCACGCCGCATCGAGGAGGCCTGAAGGCGCATGTGCGGAATAGTCGGCTGCACGGGCGTCGCGCCCGCACGCGCCACGCTCATAGAGGGGCTGAAGAAACTCGAGTACCGGGGCTACGACTCGGCGGGCATCGCCTTGCCCGAAGACGACGGCTCGATTTCGGTGGTGAAGAGGGCGGGCAAGGTCGCCGAGCTGGAGCGCGCCGCCGCCGCGCATCCCTCGACGAGCTGCTGCGGCATCGGGCACACGCGCTGGGCCACGCATGGCAAGCCCTCGGAGGCCAACGCGCACCCGCACCTGGATTGCACGGGGAAAATCGCCGTCGTGCACAACGGCATCATCGAGAACTTCACCCAGCTGCGCGACGAGCTGGCCGCCGACGGGCACGTGTTCAAAAGCGACACGGACACGGAGGTGGTCGCGCACCTGCTCGAGAGCTTCTACGAGGGCGACATCGTGGAGGCCTTGCGCCGCAGTGTCGAGCGCCTTTCGGGCGCCTACGCGCTGGCCGCCGTGCACGCCGACCACCCGGGCCAGATCGCCGTCACGCGCAAGGACTCGCCCGTGGTCGTGGGCTATGCGCCGGACGAGCAGACGGCCTTCGTGGGCTCTGACGTCGTCGCCTTCATCGACCGCACGCGCGACGTGGTCTTTCTCGAAGACGGGCAGTTCGCGCTGCTCGAGCCGTCCGGCATCTCGTATCTCGACGCCGCCGGCGCCCCGCTCGACCCACCTGTCACGCACGTGGACTGGGACGTGGCCGACGCCGAGAAGGGCGGCTACCCCGATTTCATGCTCAAGGAGATCTTCGAGCAGCCGCGCGCCGTGCGCGACACCATCGCGGGCAAGGTGAAAAACGGGCGCGTCCTGCTCGACGAGTTCGACCTCGACGAAGACGATATCGAGGCCATCGACACGGTCTACATCATCGGCTGCGGCACGAGCTACCACGCCGGCCTCGTCGCCCGCGAGCTAATCGAGCGCTGGGCGCGCATCCCGACCACCGTCGAGGTGGCCAGCGAGTTCCGCTACCGCAACCCCATCGTCAGCTCGTCGGCGCTGGTCATCGCCATCAGCCAATCCGGCGAGACGGCCGACACCCTGGCCGCCGTGCGTCTGGCGCGCAGCAAGGGGGCGCGGGTCTTCGCCATCACGAATTGCGTGGGCAGCCGCATCACGCGCGAGTCCGACGCGACGTTGTTCGTGAAGGCCAACATGGAGATCTCGGTGGCGGCCACGAAGAGCTTCCTCGCCCAGATCGCCTGTCTGGCGCTGATCGCGATGTTTCTCGGCCAGAAGAAGGGGCGCCTGACGACGCGGCAGGTGAACAGCCTGTACTACGAGCTGCGCGAGACGCCGTCCATGATCGAGGACATCTTGCAGGACTTAGGCGACATCGAGGCGGCGGCCAAGCTGCTCGAGGGGGCGCACTCGGCGCTCTATGTCGGGCGCGGGATCGCGTCTGCCGTGTGCAACGAGGGCGCGTTGAAGCTCAAGGAGATCAGCTACCTGCATGCCGAGGCCTACCCGGCCGGCGAGATGAAGCACGGGCCGATCGCGTTGCTCGACGAGCGCACGCCGGTCGTGGCCGTGGTCTGCGACAGCCCGACGCGCGCGCAGGCCGTGAGCAACATCGTCGAGGCCAAGACCCGCAACAGCCCCATCATCGCGGTCGCCAGCGAAGGCGACGAGGAGGTGGCGGGCATTGCCGACGCGGTCTTGTCCGTGCCCCGCGCGCGCGACTGGTGCTCTGCCATCACGGCCAGCGTGCCCCTGCAGCTGCTCGCGCGCTACGTGGCGCTTGCGCGCGGCTGCGACGTGGACAAGCCGCGCAACCTGGCCAAGAGCGTGACGGTGGAGTAGGGGATGGGCATGCGAGATGGTGAAATGCCCGGCGCATCCGGCGTGGACGACGCGTCTGCCGCGCCCGGTGCGGGCGACGCGTCTGCCGCGGCATCCGAGCTGCCCGTCGCGGGCCTGGGCGTCGACATCGTCGCCATCGAGCGCATGAGGCAGGTCCTCGCGCGCACCCCCCGCTTCAAGAAACGCGTCTACACAGACGGCGAGCAGGCGTATTG
>CAVFDV010000163.1:0-3260 GCA_963621315.1 Oscillibacter sp. MSJ-31 | reverse complement strand
AAACACCTTCCTAAACGCGTATGTGCATGCCGCCTCCGAGGATACCGCGAAACATGGCGCGCGCGAACGCGCGGCGCGCGGGCGTGCGCGAGGCGATGCGGGCGCGTCAGCAAAAACCCGTTACGGAAACGGGGGCGAGAACAGCCGCGAGAACGCCGCGCGGCGCAGCGCGCCCATGGGCGCGCAAGGAGCGCCGAACGTGCGCCGCATGGCGCGCGCCGCGCGCCCCTCAGCTCAAGACCTGGGCAAGCCAGGCGGCGTACTCGCCGGACCACATGCCCTGGAGACGCGCGAACACGTCCGGCCAGTCGAACTCGCAGCCGAAGAGCAGCTCGAGGTAGTTTTTCACCACGATGTCGTCGCGGCCTTCCTGCACGAGCGCGAAGGCCTGCGTGTAGGTGCAGGTCGGGCACATGGTGACGAGCACGTCGCCGGCGTCGCACGCGGCGAGCACGGCGTCCACCTGCGCCGCCTGCTGCTCGGCCGAAAAAGGCGAGACCGCCCCGCCCGCGCCGCAGCACCCGCCGCATATGGCAGGCGCCTCCTCGTCGGGCGCGAGCAGCCCGCGCACGGCGGCCAGGTAGGAGCCGTCGCGGTCCTGGCATGCCCTGAAAAAGCGCATGCGCCCGGCGACGTGGACAGGCGCGTCTCCTTGCAGCAGGTCGGCGACCGTGCAGCAGGCCACATCCTCCATCCCGCGGCGGGCGAGCGCGCCGCGCACGATGTTGAGGCAGCCGGGGCATGCGAAGACGACCTTGCGGGCGCCGCTTGCCGCGACCTCGTCTACGATGCGCTCTTCCAAAGCGGCGGCGCGGGAGAGGAAACCCGCGCTCTTCAACGGCGAGCCGCAGCAGGCGTCGAGCATCGTCGTCTTGCCGCAGCGTTGCTCGACCTCGGCAAACACGGCGCGCGTCAGCTCGGGGTTGTAGGCCGCAAGCGAGCACCCCGGGAAGAACACGGCCTCGCAATCGTGCTCGGCGGCGTGTCCTTGCGAGCCGAGATGGCGCGTGAGGTCGGCATAGCCTATGCCATAGACGGCGCGGTAGGCAGTGAACACGTCCCATTCCAAATCCACCTGCACGCTGCTCCAGGCGCCGCGCTCGATCAGCCCGCACTCCTGGAAGGCCTCGCGGCCCGCGTAGAAGAGCTTGCACACGTCGATGCCGGCCTCGCAATGCGCGACGCAGCGCGTGCAGAAAAAGCAGCCGCGCACCGCCTGCACGAGCCCGTCGGCCCCGAGTATGCGCACCGCCGCCTCCTGCGCGTCGAAGGCGGCGCCTCCGTCTTCACCGTGCGTGCCGGCATCTTCACCGTCCGCATCATCCGCACCACAGCCCGCAAGCGCCCCGCGCAAGGCCTGCGCCGCCTGCCCGAGGTTCATCTCCGCGCGCGTCAAAGAGCTGCACGCGGCAAGGCACTTCCCGCAGCCCACGCACGCGCTCGCGACCTCGTCGCATATGCGCAACGTCTCCCCAATGCTCATATCTCAAGCTCCATTCCGTCTTCGGCCACTATCACGCGCCCGTCAAAGCGCGCCGCGTACTTGCAGATCTCGGCGATCTCGTCTACGCCGGAATCGCACATGTGGGGCGCGAGATGCTGCAAGACAACGCGCCCGGCACCCAGCAGGTCCAGCCCCTCGGCTATGGTGTCTTTCACCAGATGGTGCGTGCGGTGCGTGCCCATGTTCTTCCAGAAAGTCGCGTCCATGACGAGGGTGTCCACGCCCTGCAGCGCCTCGACCACCTCGGGTTTCAAGGCGGCGGTATCCGGCGCGTAGAAGGTGCGCGTGCCGTATGGCGTGGTGATAAGCCAGCCCACGCATCCCGGGCAGTGCTCGAGCGGCAGCGCCCGGAAAGAAAGCCCGTCGAAGGCGCGGGACCCGAAATCCTCCACCGCGTCCAGCTCGAAGGCGTCTTCCATGTAGGAGAACTCCCGCATGGCCTCGGAAAGGGCATAGGCGCTCGCGCTAAAGCCGAGCGGCGCCTTGCGGTGCAGGCGGATGAAGTACTCCAGCTCGCCCAGGCCGCCCATGTGGTCGTAGTGCGCATGCGTGAGGAAAAGGCGGTCGATCCGGTCGATGTCCTCGCGCACGAGCTGGGCGCGCAAGTCGGGCGGCGCGTCGATGAGCGTCGTCTTGTTGCCGCGCACCACCGCGCCCGTGCAGCTGCGGCGCTTGGCAGGGTCGCGCCTGGCCTCCTCGCACGCCGGGCAATGGCAGAAAAACGCCGGCACGCCGCAGCCGGCGCTCGTGCCGAGGAAGGTGAGGGTGTAGCGCGGCACGACGGAGCGGTAGGGCTGGGGCGCGCACGCCGCGCGGTCGGGGCACAGCTCGAGGCATTCGCGGGCAAACTCCGGCGTGATGTCCTCCCAGCCGCACTTCACCAGCCCGCAGCTCTCGTAGAACGGCCCCATGTCGCCCCTGCTGGAAAGGCGCAGGTCCGCGTGCAGCGACAGCGCGTCGTCTACCAGCGCAGATCCGACGCCGCGATGCTGCACGGCGTCGAAGACGACGACGGGGCGCACGTACCAGGCGCCGTCTGCCCCCTGCTCGCAGCGCAAGGCGCCGAAGACGGTGTTGTCGGGCGAGGCGGCCACGCGCACGCCGTCAGGCGTCGGCAAATCGGAAAAGCCCTCGCCGGCAAACAGCTCGCGCAGCAGGGGCAGGTCCGCGTCGACGGCGTCGCGTATGGAAAACGGCGGCTCTTCCACGCTTTTCACCCCTTTTCTACATGATCGGCGGGACGTATATCTTCATGCGGCTTTGCGGGATGGCCTTCTTGGCCAGCTCCGTGCAGCCCTCCACGATGGTGTCCAGCCGGTTTTCCGGCACGCCCATGTACATCATATCCTCCCCGATGTCGCTTGACGCCCGGCCTCCGTAGCAGCCAAACGAAATGTTGGGCTCGTCGTTTACGAAGGGAAGGAGCGTGGCCTCGACGCATTGCGCGTTGAAGCCGGAGGCGTGGAAATCGTGGCGGTGCCCGTCGAAATAGGACATGGACATGCACAGCCACATCATCTGCTCGGGGTTGCCGGTGAAGACCACGACCTCGGGGACGCGCGTCGTCTTGGAAAGCGGCTCGACGAGCGTGGCGCGGCGCGAGTTCGGCGGCAGCACGGGGCGCTCGCCCACCATCTTGGCCGCGGCCGGCGCATCGACCACCTTGTGGAAGAGCACGTAGATCTCGCCGGTGGCAAGTTTCGGCGGCACGCCCGTCATGCCGAAGATCGAGGTGCCGTCCGGGCAGGAGTGGCAA
>CAVFDV010000162.1:0-3264 GCA_963621315.1 Oscillibacter sp. MSJ-31 | reverse complement strand
GAACTGCGTGTACGTCAGCGTCTCCAAGTACCCCTCGCGGACGACCCTGGCCGCAACCCGGCACCGCCCGCTGCTGCCGGGAAGGAGAACGGCGTGATTATCACCCACATGAACTCATGAAGCCTCAAAACCTGCAAAAGAGAGCCTCATGCTCCTGTAAGCCGGGCGACGAGCGGCAGTGTCAGCACGGCAAGGGCTATGGCGACGACCGACAGCGCGGTGGCATACGGTCCGTCCCCTCCGTTTGCCTCGACGACGAGGGGGACGAGGGCCGTCGGGGGCATCCCCATCATGAGGACCATCGACGCGTACACGTCGTGGGCTAGGGGCAGCATCCCGAGAAGCGGCGCCGCGCACAGGGGCAGCGCTGCCATTTTCACCAACGTGCCGATGTAGACCTCCTTTTCCCGGAGCACCTGCTTCATGTCGGAGAGACGGCACAATGCCCCGAGGCAGACCATGCAAAGGGGCGTCGCGGCCGCGCCGAGCATGTCTAGAAAGCCGACTGCGGCATCGGGTACCGGCGCCCCGACCGCAATAAGCGCGAGGGCAAGCGCCATCGCCACGATGTTGATGTTGAAAAACCCCTTCGCCATCGCCTTCCAACCCGCCTTGTCCCTCCCCTTTCGGGCAAGCGAGGCGCCGTAGGTCCAAAACGCCAGCTGGTCGACGATCGCGAAGAAGACGAGGTTTGCCGCGCCGGTCTCGGGAAACGCGGCGTCGAGCACGGGCAGGCCGATGAAACCCGTGTTGCCGAAGATGAACACGAGGCGAAAGGCGGCCGATTTCTCTCCCTCGAGGCGCAGCGCGCACGCCAGCAGCTTCATGACGGCAATGACCGCGGGATAGAAGGCGAGCGCGAGGGCCGTCATGGGCAGCTGGGCGCGCACGAGCTCTCCGTCCATACGCTCGCAGATGATCGAGAAGAGCATCGCGGGCAGGAAGACCTTGGTTGAAAGGGTGATGGCCGTCGACAAAGACGGACGGGAGACGATGTTTGCCTGCGCGCAGAGAAAGCCGATTGCAAGCATGAGCGCGAAGCCGGCCATCTGGCCCATGATTGTCGATGCCATGTCCTTCTCCTCCTTGAATAGAAAGGGGTAGAGGGTGCGGCGCCGTGTGGATGAAAGGGCGCACCGCCCGCCCGCAGGGGGTGCGGGCGGGCGGTGCGCGCGTGCCCTTGTTTCCCCGAGCGTCCTGCAAGCCCCCTCGACAGGCTGCGCCTTTATTCGACGACGATGCCGCTGACCACGACGGGGGTGGGGTTGGCCACGTTGTCGCTGACCGGGCAGCGGCTCTTCACGAAGGCGACGAAGTCTTTGGCCTTGGCCTCGTCGGCGCTGCATTTGATGTGCGGGGTGACGCGGATCTCGGAAAAGCCGCAGCGCACGTCGGGGTTCACGCCCATGAAGCCGTCCGTGTCGATGTCGCCTTCAAGCTCGACGCCGAAGCTCTCGAGCTCGATGCCCTGGCTTTCCGCGAGGTAGAACGCGGCGATGGTCATGCAGCTGCCGAGCGCCGACAGCAGCGCCTCGACCGGGTTCATCCCCGTGTCCGTCCCGCCGGACTCGACGGGCTCGTCGCACACGAGGGAAAACCCGCGCACACTGTTTTCCACGGAAAGCCCCTGCGGGGTCTTCACGGTCTTTGCATATGCGGTGGATTTCATGGTCGTTTCCTCTCTCTTTCACGACGCTCCTTGCCGGCGCCGCCTCCATGCGCTCCACGATATGGGCCGGCCGCGCGAAACGCGAGACATGGGGCAAAAGATGAGTCGCTCATCTTTTCCTTAGCGCCTCTACGGCGACGTGGCGATGGCGGCCTTCTGCCTCGCAGCCCCTTTGATACCATCTGCGCATGGACGGAGGCCCGGATGTGCATCGGGCGGCGCCTTTGGAGCGTCGGGTCTTCGGCGCGGATGGAAAGCGGCCGGATGGTTGGGGTTGTTGCCTGTGGCAGACGTCTTCGAGGAATACGGAAGGCTGGACGAGGCGTACGCAAGCGGCGTCCGCGCCGCCTTGCACGTTGCGCCAGGCGGGAGATGCCGGCGCACTGGATGCGCGTCCACGCCCGTGAAGACGCTCGTCTCGATGGGAAATGCCCGCGGGCGGACGGGCGTGCGTGCGCTACCCTATGGGACATGTTGCTTGCAGTGGACATAGGAAACACCCAGACGAGCGTCGGCCTCTTTGCCGGCGGGGATCTTGAGGGCAGCTGGGCTTTCACCACGCGTCACGCCGACACGGCAGACGAGGTGCATTTTTTCCTGAGCGGGCAGTTCGGGCTTGTCGCGCAGAGCCTCGAGGCAGTCGATGCCGTCGTCATCGCCTCGGTCGTCCCGCCGCTCACGCAGGTGTGGGCCGAGGTGGCCCGGCGCGTCACGGGGCGCGCGGCGCTCGTCGTGGACGCGCGGGTGCAGACAGGCCTTGCCATGCGCTACGACAACCCCGCCGAGATCGGCGCCGACCGCCTGGCCGACGCGGTGGCCGCCGTCGCGCTCGTGGGCGCGCCCGTCGTCGTGGTGGACTTGGGGACGGCGACCAACATGGAGGTGGTGGACGAGGGCGGCGCGTTTCTCGGCGGCGTCATCGCGCCCGGCCTTGCCATGGGCGCCGACGCGCTCGCAAGCCGCGCGGCCAAGCTGCCGCAAGTCGACCTCTCGCGGCCGGCGCGGGCAATCGGGCGCAACACGGTCGACGCCATGCACGCGGGCATCATCTACGGCGAGGTTGCGCGCATCGACGGCCTCGTGCGGCGTATCTTCTCCGAGCTGGGCTATGCGGCTCCCGTCATCGCGACGGGAGGCTTTTCCGCATGCGTGGCCGGTCTGTCGGAGACCATCACGCGCCGCGAGCCCTTGCTCACCTTGCAAGGTCTGCGCCTCATCTACGAGAAGAACCGCACCGAGCCGGCTTAGGGGGAACGCTGTGCAAGAAAGGGAAAAAACGAGGATGCAAAATTCTGCCTCCACGGTTTCCGTGGCCGGGGCAGGGCGCAAGCCACGGCATCGACGCGCGCATTGCGAGTGCGCAGAAGACGTGCTGGCCCAGGAGCTGCCGCCCGATGTGCTCGCCTACTTCGAGCAGGCCGAGGTGCCGCAGGAAGTGCGCGAGTACGTGCGCGAGATGGTCAACGACATGCGTTGCGAGGAGGCGCGCCAAGCCCAGTTCGTCAGCGACGTCAGCCACGAGATCCGCACGCCGCTCACCGCCATACGCGGCGCGGCCGAGACCCTGGCAGACGGCGGCGTGCCGGAAGAGATCG
>CAVFDV010000161.1:0-3271 GCA_963621315.1 Oscillibacter sp. MSJ-31 | reverse complement strand
ACCCGGACGCCCCGTCCGAGGCTGCGCCCGCTGCGCCTGATGCGCCTGCGCCCGAGGCCGTCGCACCGGCGCCGCCTGCGCCCGAGGCCGTCGCACCGGCGCCGCCTGCGGCTGCGCCTGCCGTGCCCGCTCCTTCTGTGCCGGACACCGCTGTGCCCGCCACCCCCTTCACCGTGGAACTGCTCGAGCCTGAAGCGCCCGTTGAGCCCGCGCCCGACGAGCCGCCCGCGCCCAGCCCCGAGGAGGAGGCGCTGGCCTGGGAGAAGTTCGAGTCCAACCGCAAGAAGGCCCAAAGCTTTCGCGACCGGGGCAAGAACCTCGTGGCGGCAGGGCTGTTCGCCCGCGCGGCAGACCTCGCGCCCGCGCGCCCGCAATGGCGCGAGATGCTCTTCGAGGAGCTGGGCTGCTACGTGCGCGCCGACAAGATGGACGAGGCGCGCGAGCTTGCCCGCATCCTGCTGCGCCAAGGCACCCTCACCCGCGCAAACCGCATCAAGCTCAATGCAATCATCAGCCAAAAGTAGTACAATCCGCCTTTAATGTATGTCCGCGCATCGCCGCGCAACCCACGCCGCGCAGCCCGAGAGGAGAGAAACGTGCCGCAGATCGTCGCCGTCGCCTTGTGCAGCGTGCTCGTCGCTGTGTGCATGTTCGGCGGTGGGACGGCCTTGAACGCGGCGCAATCCCCGGACGCAGGTTCATCGCAAAGCCAAAGCACCCAAGACCAGGGCAAAGGCGGCGCCTCGCAGGAAAACGCGAGCTCCGTGCTGGGCACGAGCGAGCTTGTCTCCGAGGCAGGCGACAGCGCGCGCGCGGCCAACCTCGCGCTCGCGGCGCAGGCCATCGACGGCACGGTCGTCGAGCGCGGCGGGTCTTTTTCCCTGAACGACGCCTTGAGCGCCGTCTCCGCGCGCTACCAGCAGACAAGCGAGCAAGCCGGCGCCGACGACGCGAAACCGGCGCCCGGCGTGAACCAGGCGGCAAGCGCCCTCTACATCGCCTCTCTGAAGGCCGGCCTCGACGTGACCGAGCGCCATGCGGGCACTGCGGCGGCCGGCTATGTCTCGACGGGGCTTGAGGCGGTCGTCTCGCCCGGCACGGCGGACCTGAAGATCATGAACGCGCTGAACTCCTCTGCGGTCGTGCGCGCGACGGCGCAAGGCCAGAAGATCACGGTGAACATCGTGGGCACGCCCGCCGACTCCTCGGTGAAATATGACGTCGTGGCGCGCATCGTGGACGGCGACGTGGACTCGGAGTACACGGTGGAAAGCTACCTGGTCTCCTACAAAGACGGGGTGAAAAGCTCGGAGAAGAAGCTCGCGGAAAGCGTCTACACGGGCAGCGCGGACGCCGGCGCAAGCGGCAATGCGGACGATGCCGCCGACGAGGGCGCCGAGAAGTCCGGCGCGGCCGATTCCGCCGCGAGCGGGTCGAAGTCGAATTCGGGTGGCGCCTCGCGGGGCAACTCGGATGCGAACGCCGGCAAGGGCGCGGACAGCGGCGCCTCTGCCTCCGGCTCCGGCTCTAGCTCGACCGGCTCGACCAACCCCGTCCCCAGCAGGGGCGGCACCTCTCCCGTGAAATAGACGCCCCGCGCGCTGTTCCCACGCCCCGCGCTCACGCGAGGCTGCCGCGGCGCCCTTCCTCCCTGGAGTTTCAATTGAGTGAAAGTGGCACATGTGCCACTTTCACTCAATGAGGCGGCTTGCGGCGCGCTGCACAAGACGTGCGCGCGCCGCAATCACACGCCCCGCGCTCACGCGAGGCTGTTCTGGTCGAGCAGGAAATCGAGGACGCTCATGGTGAGGATGCCGTTTTCATCGTAGCCCGGCTTCACGACGTCGCGCACGAGCACTATTTTCTTGAAGCTGTCGGCCACTTCGACCAGCGACGCCTTTTCCCTGCGCTCCTTCTCGCTGTCGGGCAGGTGCAAGGCGGACTGGATGTAGAAACGCCTGCTCCCGAGGTTGGCGACGAAGTCGATCTCAAGCTGCTTGCGGACGGTCTTGCCGCTTTCACGGCAGCGCTTGTCGATCGAGCCGACGTCGACCGAAAACCCCCTCGCGCACAGCTCGTTGTAGATGATGTTTTCCATGATGTGCGTCTGCTCGACCTGCTTGAAGTTCAAGCGGGCGTTGCGCAGGCCTATGTCTTCGAAATAGTACTTCTTGGGGCTGCCTATGTACTTTCTCCCCTTCACGTTGTATCGGCGTGCGTCCTCGACGAGGAAGGACTCCTCCAGATAGCCGATATATGCGGCGATCGTGTTCGCGCTGATGTCGGATTTGAGCACGCTTTTGAAGGTCGCCTCGATCTTCGGCGGGTTCGTAAGGGCGCCGATGGACGAGGCCAGCACATCGACCAGGTTTTCAAGCTCCCCGGGCTTGGCAACCCTGTTTCTGGCAACGACGTCTTTCAGGTAGGTTTCCGTGAAGAGCCGTTCGAGATAGCGCGCCTTTTGCTCGTCGGTGCGCATGGAAAGGACGAGGGGCATGCCGCCGTAGACGACGTATTCGGCCCAGGCCTCGTATCTGTCGCCGTCGAAACCCTGCATGAATTCGGAGAAGGAGAGGGGGCGCACGCGCACTTCGTCGCCGCGCCCGCGAAATTGCGTCATGACGTCGGAGGAGAGGAGCTTCGAGTTGCTGCCGGTGACGTACACATCGACGTTGCGCAGGCGCAGCAGGCTGTTGAGCACGCCATAGAGGCGGGGCGGCTCTTTGCCTGCAAGCTCTTCGTCGGAAATGGCATATTGGACCTCGTCTAGCAAGACGTAGTACTGGGATTTTCCGTCGGCGATCTGCGACTTCAAATAGCTGTTCAGGGTGCCGGGGTCGCGAAGGCGCGCGTTGTCCTCGGCATCCAGGGCAAGCTCGACGATATGGGCATCGTCGACGCCGAGCTCGTCTCTCAGGTAGCTGCCGAAAAGGTCGAACAGCAGGTATGTTTTCCCGCAGCGGCGAATGCCCGTGACGACTTTGACCATCCCGTTGTGCATGCGGTTGACGAGCTTGTCGAGGTACAGATCCCGGTGAATGCGCATGGTTTCGCCTCCTTGGAGTTTTTCGTTGAGTGATTTTGGCACATGTGCCACTTTCACTCAACGGGGCGCCTTTGGCGCGTTGCGAAAGCTTCTGTTCGCGACCTGAAGACACGCCTGCGTGCCGCTGCGGACGCGCTGAAAACGCATTGCCTGTATGGTGGAACAGGCGCGCGGCGGGTGACGTGCGCGAACGGGGGAAATGTTGTACACTTTCGCCCGTATATC
>CAVFDV010000160.1:0-3273 GCA_963621315.1 Oscillibacter sp. MSJ-31 | reverse complement strand
CGGTGTCCAGCGCGCCGAAGAGCAGGTGCTGCACGGGCGTGGAGGGCAGCATGATGCCAATCTCGGGCAGCTCGCCTGCCACGGCGTGCGCCAGCCCGGTTTCCCCGCGCGTGCGCAACAAGACGATGGGGCGCGCGGGCGAGAGCAAGAGGCGCTCCTCGGCCTTGCCCACATGGCACAGCCCTTGTGCCGCCTCGAGGTCTTTCACCATGACGGCCAGCGGCTTGCCCGGGCGGCGCTTGCGCGCGCGCAATGCGCAGACGGCCTGCTCGTCGCGCGCGTCGCATGCCAGATGCCAGCCGCCGAGGCCTTTCACGGCGGCGACCTTTCCGCAGGAAAGCGCGTGTGCCGTCGCGGAGATGAACGCGTCGGAAAGCTCGCGCGAGCCGCCCGCGCCTTTCGGCTTTCCATCCGGGTCTTCGGCAAACCACAGCGACGGCCCGCATGTAAAGCACGCGTTTGGCTGGGCATGGTAGCGGCGGTCGCCCTCGTCGGCGTATTCGGCGGTGCATTTCGGGCACATGGCAAAGCCGCGCATCGAGGTGGCCGGCCTGTCGTAGGGCAGCTGCTCGATGATGGTGAAGCGCGGCCCGCAGTTCGTGCAATTGACGAAGGGGTAGTGGTAGCGGCGGTCGGCCGGGTCGAAAAGCTCGGCCAGGCACGCGTCGCAGGTGGCCAGGTCGGGGGAGACGAGCGTCGAGGGCGCGCCCTCGTGGGCGGAGACGCGGATCTCGAAGCCGGCGCAGCCCTCGGCGTGCGCCGGCCGCGTCTCAAGCGAGACGATGCGCGCCGCAGCGGGCGCGTGCGCCTCCAGCGCCTTTGCGAACCCGTCGAGCGCTCCCTCTGCCGCGCCCGCATCTGACTGCGCCTCGAGGTGGATGTCCACGCCGTCGGGCGCGTTTTTCACCCAACCGCACAGGCCGCGTCCGCGCGCGAGGCGTGCCACGAAGGGGCGAAAGCCCACACCTTGCACGATGCCGTCCACATGTATGTCGCGTGCGCGGATGTCCATGCCCGCATTGTGCCACGTGCCGCGCCGGTCGAGATGCGCCGCAAGGCCTCGCGCAGGCCGTCCGGCGGGCGTTTTCTAGATGAAGTGGAGCCAGTAGTTCAAGACATAGAGCACGACGGCGGCCAGGACGACAAACGAGACGGCCGCGATGAGCTTTTGCCCGCCGCTCATGCCGCCCTCGCCCAGGCCGTGGAAATCGCGCTCGTCGGAGGCCGTCTCGAGGGAGGGCGGCACGTCTTTTGCCCCCGCCTTTGCCCGCGCCCGTGCCCTCGCACGCCCGTCCTCACGTGCCGCGCTGCCCGCTGCGCCGCCCTCCTCGGCCGCCCCGTCTTGCTCGAAGTCTTCTATGTGCGACAACCTCGCCATTTTCGCATGCCTTCCACGCGTCCTCGGACACTTCCTTTCCGCGCAATTCTAATCTGAAAGAAAGCCTTCACAATCCCTGTATTTTCTTGGGTTACAATACCCGCCACTTGACCGCAAGACAGATAGGAGACGCGTTCCTCGCATCGCGAAGCGCACGGGGCGGCCCGCCCTCCTCCCGGGGGGGCGGCAGATACCGCGCCACCCGCGCCCGCCCGCACGACGCCGAGGTCCTCGAAACGATATGGCGAACTTCGTCAACACATTCAACCTCCTGCTCTTCTTCCTCTTCAGCCTTTGCTACATGTACCAGGTGGTCTATGCCGTGGTCGTGCTCGTGGCCGACCACCGCCGCCTGCCCAAGAAGCGCACCGAGCCGCTGCGCCGCTACGCCGTGCTCGTGGCCGGACGCAACGAGGAGGCCGTCATAGGCGAGCTGGTCACCAGCATCAAGGAGCAGGACTACCCCGAAGAGCTGGTGGACATCTACGTGGTCGCGGACAATTGCACCGACGACACGGCCGCCGTCGCGCGCGCCGCCGGCGCCGAGGTGCTCGTGCGCAACGACCGCCTCGTGGTGGGCAAGAGCCACGCGCTCGATTTCGCCTTGAACCGCATACGCATACTCAAAGGCGACGAGGACGGGCGCACCGACTACGCGGGCTATTTCGTCTTCGACGCCGACAACATCCTCGACCCGAACTTCATCTCGTCCATGAACGCGACCTACTCCGAGGGCTACCAGGTCGTCACGAGCTACCGCAACTCGAAGAACTTCGACTCGAACTGGGTGGCCGCCGGCAGCGCGATGTGGTTCTTGCGCGAGGCGAAGTTCCTCAGCAACGCGCGCTACCTGCTGCACAGCAGCTGCGCCATCGGCGGGACCGGCTTTCTGATCTCGGCCGACATACTCGAGGAAAACGGCGGCTGGATCCACCACCTGCTCACCGAGGACATCGAGTTTTCCACGGACTGCATTGCCAACGGCATCACCATCGGCTACAGCCCCGACGCCGTGATCTACGACGAACAGCCCACCACCATGCGCGACTCCTGGCGCCAGCGCCTGCGTTGGGCCAAGGGCTTCTACCAGGTGCTGCTGAAGTACGGCAACCGCCTCTTCTTCGGCATCTTCAAGAACCCGCACGGCCATCTCTCGTGCTTCGACATGTTCATGACCATCGCGCCGGCCATGCTCCTCACCATCATCAGCTTTCTGGCCAACTTCATCTTCTGCGTCGTCGGCTTCGTGCAGCTTGCCACCGTGGCCGCCCAGGTCCAGGCCGTCGCCGGCTCGGGCACCTTGCTCACCATGAACGACGATGCCAACTGGCTCACCGCCGGCATCGGCATGATGACGGGCTCCATCTTCCAGGGCGACGCGCTTTCCAGCTTCAACACGGCAAACGCCAATATCCTGATCAGCTACGCCGACGCGCGCGCCACCATCGTCACCTCCGTGCTCTCGCTGGGCGCGTGCTTCTTGAGCTTCGCGGGCATCATGTTTCTCTTCGGCGCGCTCACCACCGCGACCGAGTGGCACCGCATCCACGCGAAGGCCGGCGACAAGATCCGCTACATGTTCACCTTCCCCGTCTTCATGCTCACCTATGTCCCCATCGCGCTCGTGGCCGTCTTCAAGAAGGTCGAGTGGAAGCCCATCAAGCACAACGTGGTGCGCTCGGTGGCCGACGTGGTGGGCAAAGGCGATTAGGAGGAGATGAGCTCGTTGGAGAAGAAGGACCTCGACTGGGGCACGCTCGGTTTCTCGTACATGCCCACCGACTACAGCTATGTGTGCGACTACAAGGACGGCACGTGGGGCGAAGGCGGCCTCACGCGCGACCACTCCATACAGCTGAGCGAGTGCGCGGGCATCTTGCACTACTGCCAGGAGG
>CAVFDV010000159.1:0-3302 GCA_963621315.1 Oscillibacter sp. MSJ-31 | reverse complement strand
TGTCTACATCCCCAAAGGCACCAGCTATGTGCAGGGCAGTGCCACGTTGAACAACAAAGCCTACAGCAACCCCACCAGCACCGGGCCGTCCGGCGCATGCCTCGACTGGACCGGCGTAAAGATAGCGGCGAAGCAGACGGCCACCATCACGTTTCAGCTTAAAGTCGATGATGCCGTCGAGAACGTCTCGGTCCGAGCCCGCTACGACACGAGCTGGGTCAGCACCACGAACAAGGACCCCAAATACTTCCCCACAACCTATGTCACGCACCCCGTCGTCAACCCCGAGGTCTTGAAGGGCGACACGACGACGGTCTACCGCACGGCAAGCCCGGCGTCCGGCGCGAAGGTCGCGCGCGGCACGAGCACCATCACCTACACCTTCACCGTGAAAAACACCGGGGCAAAGACCACCGCGTACACCCGCGTGCGCGACTACATCCCCCAGGGCACGACCTACAAGTCCGTCGCCGGCGGCGGCGTCTACAAGGCGGCAGGCGACGAGTCGTATGTCGAGTGGGTGGTGGCCGACATCGCCCCGAACAGCCAAAAGCAGGTGAGCTACACCGTGTCGGTCAACTCCGACGCAGGCAGCTACATCAGGACCGTGCGCGAAGAGGGGCAGCACCATCTCGCGGGCTTTTACCAGACCTACGACGAGAACCCGGGCGCGGCGGGCACCATCGCGGGCGACCCCGACAAAGAGACCGACGAGACCATCCACTATGTGGACAGCACTGCCGTGCCCGCGCTGCTGTCCGCGCAGACGACGAGCAATCCGGCGCCCGGCACGCAGGTGCAATCGGGCGACCGCATCGACTACACCGTCACCCTCACGAACAAGGGCGGCATGGCCACGACGTCGGCCGGCGTGCGCGTCTACATCCCCGAGGGCGCGGAATACGACTACGACGTCACGCCCAGCGACGGCGGCAAGTACGACGGCTCGAGCAAGAGCGTCACGTGGACGGGTCTGTCCGTGGCGGCGGGCCAGACGAAGAGCGTGAAGTACAGCGTGACGGTCCTGCCCGAAAGCGAGAGCATCTCGACGGTGTCCGCCTCGGCGCTCTTTGCCAACGACTGGTCGGCGCTCTCGACGGAAGGCGACCCGGCCAACTCGACCAACATCGTCCAGCACCCCATCAACAACGAGACCGCGGTGCCCAAGTACGAGGTGAGCGTCGACAAGACCTCCAACCCCAAATCGGGCACGCGCGTGACGAAGGGCTCGACGAAGATCACCTACACCCTGACGGTGGCAAACACCGGCACGCGGACCGCGCCCTACGTGCGCGTGCGCGACTACATACCCGCGGGCACGAACTACGTGGACAAGTCGGTGAGCGAGGGCGGCATGTACAGCGCCTCGGGCGGCTACGTCGAATGGCTCGTGAAGGGGCTGAAGGCCAGCGAGACCAAGACCCTCACGTGGTCGGTGGACGTGCGCGGCGACGCCGACACGCTCATAGGGCGCGTCGCCTACTACGAGGCCTGCGACTCGTACCCGGGCGAGGCCGGCAGCGTGGCGGCCGACCCGAAGAACACCACGAACCTGGTGCAGCACTCGACGGACGCGAACACGACGGTGCCGGCCATCATCACGGCGACGAAAAGCTCGAACCCGACGGCCGGCTCGGCGGTGAACAAGGGCGACGTCATCACCTACACCATCACCTTGCGCAACGACGGCGGCAAGAACACGGTCTCGGCCGGCGTGTGCGACTACCTGCCGTCGGGCACCTCCCTGTCGGGCACGCCCACGAGCAACGGCACCTACAACAGCGGCAAGGGCCGCGTCGAGTGGACGAACATCTCCGTGGCCGCGCAAGGGGGCACGGCCAGCGTGTCGTTTAGCGTGCGGGTGGGCGACGACGCGAAGGGCACGGTGTCCAACCAGGCCAAGTTCGAGAACGGCTGGTCGTCCAAGTCGGCGCTGGACCCCGTCTCGACGACCAACGTGGTGGCCCACGACGTGCCGGTCGAGATCCCGGTGGTCGGCGGCTTCACCACCACGGTGAAGAAGAGCGCCGACCCGGCCTCCGGCTCGACGGTGGCGAAGAACTCGAGCATCACCTACACGTTGAAGGCGGAAAACACCGGCGATGCGACCATGCCCTACACGCGCATACGCGACTACATCCCGGGCACGACCTACGTGAAGGGCTCGGCCACCGACGGCGGCTACTACGACCAGGACAAGGGCTACGTCGAGTGGATCGTGAAGAACCTCGAGGTGGGCAGCGGCGCCGCGCAAGAGCGCAGCTACAAGGTGACGGTGAACGACGACGCGCAGACCTGGATCGACAGCTACGCGCTCTACGAGAGCACCGACGAGGACCCGGGCCAGGCCGGCGGCGGCGAGGACCCGCGCTACAAGACGAACATGCTCGAGCACACGACGCGCGCCGAAAACCCCGTGCGGGCGATTTTGAGCGCGGGCAAGACCTCGACGCCGACGCCCGGCTCGACGGTCCTGCAAGACCAGGAGCTGAGCTACACCCTCACGTTGTCCAACGACGGCGGCACGGCCACGACGGCCGGCGCGCTCATGGACTACGTGCCGGCCGGGACCGAGTTCGTCTCGGCGGACAACGGCGGCGCCTATGACGCGGAGACCGGGCGCGTCGCGTGGACGGGGCTGTCCGTGGCGGCGCATGCCACGAAGTCCGTCAGCTTCAAGGTGAAGGTGACGGCGGCCTCCGGCGAGGTGCGCAACCAGGGCCTCTATGGCGAGAGGAGCGGGTCGGGGTCGGGCGCGGACCTGGCCAACGCGACGAACGTGGTCGTGCTGCCGATCGAGGCCAAGGCGGCGCCCGTGCACGGCAGCGAGGTCGCGGTGCACGTGACGGCAGACCCGGCCGACGGCGGCCACGCGGCGCCCGGCAGCACCATCACCTACACCCTGACGGCGGAAAACACCGGCGCGACGACGGCGCCCTTCGTGCGCATTCGCGACTACCTGCCCGAGCGCTGCTCCTACAAGAGCGTGGCAAACGGCGGGCAATGGGTTGATGCGCGCAAGTACGTCGAGTGGGTGGTGAAAGACCTCGAGGTGGGCAAGCCGCAAAGCGTGTCCTGGACCGTCGCGGTGGCAGACGACGCGCCCGCCAACGCCTTCATCTCCAACACGGCCTACTACGAGAAGCTCGACGCCGACCCCGGCTCGCCCGGCACGATGGCCGCCGACCCGGCAAACGGCACGAACACGACGCGGCACACGACGAGCGCGGACTACCCGACGCCGGCCAACCTCTACGCGAGCAAGACCTCCACGCCCACGCCCGGCTCGACGGTGCTGAAAG
>CAVFDV010000158.1:0-3330 GCA_963621315.1 Oscillibacter sp. MSJ-31 | reverse complement strand
GCTGGGGTTTTTGCAGGTGGAAGGCGATGCACACGAGCGCGTGGTGCGCATGGCGGACAACCCCGCGCATGCACAGCTTTCCGCGTCCGTGCGCTACCGGGAGGGCATCGGGCAGGTGGAGGAGTTCTCGGCGTTTCGCACGTGGGCGCTTTCCGCCGACGAGCAGACTTTGCTCGCCCGCTTCACCCATCCCATACTCCCGCAGATGCCCGAAAGCGACGCGGCGCCCGCGGCGCCCGATGCGGCACCCGGCGCATCGGACGCGTCCAGCACGTCTACCGCACCTGGCACCCCCGGCACCCCCGACGTGGCGCCTGCGGCGCCCGATGCGGCACCCGGCGCGTCCGGCACATTTAGCGCGCCCGGCACGCCCGGCATCTGAAACCGTCACGTCATATAGACGGGGTAGAATCGCGCCCTATGGATACGCCACACGACACGAACACGAAAACGGACAAGCCCGCCGACGCCGCGCAGGCCGCCCAGCAGGCAGTCGAGCGCGCGCGGGCCTACGACGCCCAGCAGGCCTCCGACGGCTTCGACAAGCTTGTGGCATGCGCCGCCGACTACCTTTCCGAAGCCGAGCTCGAGCGTATCGCCGACGCCCACGACTTCGCCGCCGCCGCCCACGCCGGCCAGCGCCGCAAATCCGGCGAGCCGTTCATCGTCCACCCCGTCGAGGTCGCCATCATCTTGGCCGAGCTGCACATGGACCCGGACACCCTGCGCGCCGCCCTCTTGCACGACACGGTGGAAGACACCGACTTCACCCTCGACGACGTGCGCGAGCGCTTCGGCGACGCGGTGGCCGAGCTCGTGGACGGCGTGACGAAGATCTCCAACATCGAGGTCGAGTCGCTGTCCGAGACGCAGGTGCGCACCCTGCGCAAGATGCTCGTCGCCATGAGCCGCGACATACGCGTGATCGTGATCAAGCTGGCCGACCGCCTTCACAACATGCGCACCCTCATGGCCTTGCGCGAGGACCGCCGCATCTTCAAGGCCAAGGAGACCATGGAGATCTACGCGCCGCTGGCCAACCGCCTCGGCATGGGGTCGATAAAGTGGGAGCTCGAAGACCTCGCCTTCTTCTACCTGGAGCCGGCGAAGTACCAGCAGGTGCAAAAGATGGTGTCCGAGACGCGCGAGGGCCGCGAGGCCTACCTCGACCGCGTGGTCAGCATCCTGCGCGACGAGCTCGACCGCGTGGGACTGGACGACGCCAAGATATACGGCCGCCCCAAGCACCTCTACAGCATCTACCAGAAGATGTCCACGCGCCGCAAGGACTTCGACGAGATATACGACCTCATCGGCGTGCGCATCATCGTGGAGTCCGTCTCGGCGTGCTACAGCTCGCTCGGCGCCGTGCACAACCTGTGGCACCCCATGCCCGGGCGCTTCAAGGACTACATCGCGATGCCCAAGTTCAACATGTACCAGTCGCTGCACACGACGGTCATAGGGCCGGCCGGCCGCCCGCTCGAGATCCAGATCCGCACCGAGGACATGCACCGCATGAACGAGTACGGCGTCGCGGCGCATTGGCGCTACAAGGAAGGCGGCGAGGCCGGCGGCAAGGACAAGCGCAGCTTCGACCAAAAGCTCACCTGGCTGCGCGAGATGCTCGACTGGCAGCAGGAGATGGAAGACCCGCGCGAGTTCATGGACTCGCTGAAGGTGGACCTCTTCGAAAACGAGGTCTTCGCCTTCACCCCGAAAGGCGAGGTCATCAGCTTGCGCGCCGGGGCGACGCCGCTCGATTTCGCCTACTCCATCCACACCGAGGTGGGCAACCATTGCGTGGGCGCGAAGGTGAACGGCTCGATCGTGCCCCTCACCTACACCTTGCAAAACGGCGACCGCGTCGAGATCCTTACGCAGAAAAACGCGAGCCCGTCGCTGGACTGGGTGAACATCGCGCGCACGCCCAGGGCGCGCGCGAAGATCCGCACCTACTTCTCCAAGGCCTCGAGAAACGACGACTTGGAGCGCGGGCGCGACCTCGTCTTGAAGGAGGTGCGCAAAGACGGCCTCGGCATGGCTTCGTCGAAGGTGCTCAAGACCCTCGACGAGGTGGCCTCGGAGTTGAACTTCGGCTCGGCCGACGAGATGGTGGTGGCCGTGGGCGCGGGCAAGCTCTCGCCCAAGCAGGTGTCGCATCGCGTGATGCGCGTGTGCGCCAAGTCCACGCGCGACACGCTCGACCCGCTCTCGCAGGTGAAGGTGCCCGCAAAGGCCGCCGCGCGCGAGAAGGGGCGCAAGCGCAACAACGCCGGCGTGGAGGTCTTGGGCCTCGACGACGTGTTCGTGCGCCTGTCGCATTGCTGCAACCCGGTGCCGGGCGACGAGATCATCGGCTTCATCACGCGCGGGCGGGGCGTGTCGGTGCACCGCGCGGACTGCCCGAACGCCAAGGACCTGACGCGCAGCCCGGAGCGCATGATAGAGGTGGCGTGGGAAAAGGACGTGCGCTCGAGCTACCAGGTCGAGATCTTCGTCGAGGCGATCGACAGGCTGCGCCTGCTGCAAGACATCGTCGTCTTTTTGGCCGACCAAGGCGTCAACATCGTCTCGTGCGCGACCACGACGCACCACGACGATATAGTGGAGATGCGCTTTTTGTTCGAGATGTCGGACACGGAGCGCATCGAGGAGATATTGCACAACCTGCTCACGGTAGACGGCGTCTTCGGCGCCAAGCGCATGTTGCCCGCGCCCGGCGCGAAGAAGGGGAAGGGGAAGAAGGGCCGATGAAGATAGAGACGCGGGTCGTAGGGCCCATCGAGGAGAACTGCTATCTCGTGGAGGAGGGCGGCGAGCTGCTCGTCGTCGACCCGGGCGACGAGCTCGAGCGCATCATGTCGGCCGTGGGCAAACGCCCGGTGAGAAAGATCGTCTTGACGCACGGGCATTGGGACCACATCGGGGCCGCCGCCGGCCTCTCGGCGAAGACCGGCGCGCGCATCGCGGCCGGCGCCGACGACGCGCACAGCATAGAGACCTGCGAGAAAGACAGCGTGCGCAAAAGCCCCTACGGGCTGCCCGCCGTGGCCGAGCGCCTGGGCGACGGCGACAGCGTGACCGTCGGCTTCGTCTCGTTTCGCGTGATCGCGACGCCGGGCCACACGCCGGGGTCCATCTGCCTGTACAGCGCCGCGCAAAAGACGCTCTTTGCGGGCGACACCCTGTTCGCGGGCGGGCGCTACGGGCGCACGGACCTCGAGCGGGGCAGCTTCGAGGCCATCGTCGAGTCGATGCGCGAGAAGCTCGCGCCCATCCCCGACGATGTGAACGTCTATTGCGGGCACGGCAAGCCCACGACCATGG
>CAVFDV010000157.1:2857-3475 GCA_963621315.1 Oscillibacter sp. MSJ-31 | reverse complement strand
GTCCACGCGCATGAAGGCCGTGGGCGAGGTCATGGCCATAGGCCGCACCTTCGAGGAGTCGCTGGGCAAGGCCATGCGCTCGCTGGAAAACGGGCGCTACGGCCTTGGGCGCGACGGCGCCGACGAGTTCGACGAGGCCCACTTCCAGAGCATGGTATCCAAGCCCACCGAGCATCGCATCTACTACATGGCCGAGGCGCTGCGCCGCGGGCAGCCCGTCGAGGAGGTGGCCGAGCTTTCCGGCATCGACGTGTGGTTCGTGGACCGCCTGGCCGACATGGTGGCCGTCGAGGAGATGTTCTCGGGCAAGGCGCTTTCCGGTATCGACGCGCGCCTCATGCGCCTCGGCAAGCGCTATGGTCTGTCCGACGTGCAGATCGCGCATCTCACCCAAAGCGACGAGAAGGCCGTGCGCGCGCGCCGCAAGGAGCTGGGCGTCGTCGCCGTCTTCAAGACCGTCGACACCTGCGCGGCAGAGTTTGCCAGCGAGACGAGCTACCACTACAAGACCTACGACGAGGAGACGGAAGTCGCGCCGTGCGCCAGGAAAAAGGCGATGATCATCGGCGCCGGCCCCAACCGCATAGGCCAGGGCATCGAGTTCGACTACTGCTGCGT
>CAVFDV010000157.1:0-2847 GCA_963621315.1 Oscillibacter sp. MSJ-31 | reverse complement strand
GCGCTGAAGGTGGACGAAGCGTCCGTCCGCGCCCGGCGGAACGCGCTCGGGCTGCACCCGACCTACGGGGCGGTCGATACCTGCGCGGGCGAGTTCGAGGCGAAGACGCCCTACTACTACGGAACCTACGGCTGGGAGACGGTGCGGACGGCGACCGCCGCGAAGGGTGCGAAGCCGCGCATCATGGTGCTCGGCGGCGGCCCGAACCGCATCGGGCAGGGCATCGAGTTCGACTGGTGCTGCTGCCACGCGGCGTTCGCCCTCCGCGAGCGCGGCTACGAGGTCGTGATGGTGAACTCGAACCCCGAGACCGTCTCGACCGACTACGACACCTCCGACCGCCTCTACTTCGAGCCCATCACCTACGAAGACGTCATGGACATCATCGACGCGGAAAAGCCCGACGGCGTGGTCGTCACGCTGGGCGGCCAGACGCCGCTCAAGCTCGCGCAGACCCTGCAAGACGAGGGCGTCGAGATCATGGGTACGAAGCCCGAGGCCATCGATCTGGCCGAAGACCGCGAGCGCTTCTCGGCGCTCCTCGACGAGCTCTCCATCGACTACCCGGCCGCCGGCGTGGCAAACTCGCCCGACGAAGCCCGCGAGGTGGCCGCGCGCATCGGATACCCCCTGCTCGTGCGCCCGAGCTACGTGCTCGGCGGGCGCGGCATGGTCATCGCCTACGACGAGCGCTACCTGGTCCGCCACCTCACGGAGGCCGCGCGCGTCACGCCGGACCACCCGGTCTACCTCGACTCCTTCCTGGAATCGGCCACGGAATGCGACGTGGACGCCCTATGCGACGGCACGGACGTTTACATCGGCGCGATCTTGGAGCACATCGAGGAGGCGGGCATACACTCGGGCGACTCGGCCTGCTGCACGCCGCCCTTCTCCTTTTCCGACGAGGTGCTCGACACCTTGCGCGCGCACACGCGCAAGCTCGCCTTGGCCGTGGGCACGCGCGGCCTGGTGAACATCCAGTACGCGGTCAAAGACGGGCGCGTCTACGTGATCGAGGTGAACCCCCGCGCGAGCCGCACCGTCCCCTTCGTCTCGAAGGCCACGGGCGTGCCGCTGGCGAAGTGCGCCGCGCGCATCATGGCAGGCGAGAGCATTGCCTCGCTTGGGCTGCCCGACACCGACGACGGGCTGGGAATCGGGCATTTCGCCTGCAAGGAGGCCGTCATGCCCTTCGGGCGCTTCCCGGGCGCCGACGTCGTCTTGGGCCCGGAGATGAAGTCCACGGGCGAGGTCATGGGCATCGCGGGCGATTTCCCGGCGGCCTACGCGAAAACGCAGCTCGCCATCGACTACTCGCTGCCCTCGGGCGGCAAGGTCTTCATCTCGGTGGCCGACCGCGACAAGCGCGCCGTCGTGCCCATCGCCCATGCCCTGCAAGAGCTGGGCTTTTCCATCGTCTCCACCGGCGGCACGGGACGCATGCTGAAGGCGAGCGGCCTAGACGTCGAGCTGGTGCGCAAAGTCCAGGAGCAGCGTCCCAACATCTGCGACCTCATGGACAACGGCGAGATAGCCCTGCTCGTCAACATCCCCTTCGGCCAGGGCAGCCGCGGCGACGCCTTCCGCATACGCACCTCGGCCGTGCGCCACGGCGTGTGCTACGTCACGACGCTGGCGGCGGCAAACGCGCTCGTCCAGGCCATATCGGCGATGAAGGACGGCCGTCTGGAGCCCGTCGCCTTGCAAGACCTTCCGCAAAAGGACATGTGAGAGATGAAACACGACGAACGAGCACAGGTGAAGGGGCGCGCGCGTCTCGCAGACGGCGTGTTTTCCCTGGAGCTTTCCGCACCGCGTATCGCTGCCGGCGCGCGCCCGGGGCAGTTCGTGGAGCTGCGCCCCGCGGCAGGCGAGGTGCAGTTCTTGCGCATACCCCTTGCCGTGTGGCGCGCCGATTGTGCGGCGGGCACGGTCGAGGTGTGCTTTCAGGTGGTGGGCGAGGGCACGCGCAGGCTCTCGCAGCTGGAAGGAGGCGAGCTTGTCGACGTCGCAGGCCCTTTGGGCAACGGATGGGACCTCGGCGCATGCACGGCGGCAGGCGGCGATGGTGGTGATGCGCGCGCGCTTCTCGTGTGCGGCGGCATGGGCGCCGTGCCCCAGACCATGCTCGCGCACGAGCTGGCAGACGCGGGATGCGCCGTGGACGCCGTCATGGGCGCGGCCAGCTCGGGCTTGCTCGTGTGCCGCGACGCGATCGCGCCTGCTGTCGAGCAATCCGGCGGCGCGCTTTTCATCACGACCGACGACGGCAGCGAGGGCGTGCACGGTTTCGTCACGGAAAAAAGCGACGCCCTTGTCGCGTCGGGTGCCTACGCGCAGGTCTTCGTCTGCGGCCCGCACCCCATGATGAGAAACGTCGTTCGGCCTGCTCTGGAATGCGGCGTGCCGGCGCAGGTGAGCATGGAGCGCCTCATGGCCTGCGGTGTGGGCGCGTGCCTCTCGTGCGTGCTCGAGACGACAGGGGGCTTGCGCCGCGTATGCGCCGACGGCCCGGTATTCGCCGCCGAGGAGGTGGTCTGGTGAACATGGAAAACGCGATGGAGGAGACAGGCGGGCCGCGCGCGGCGGGCGCGGCAAGCGCGGCGGGCGCGGCGGACGCGGCAGGCGGAAGCGCCGCCGCGGCAGCCCCCGAGCTTGCCGCCGACGCCCCCGCGCTGGCCGTGGACCTGGGCGGGTTGCGCATGAAAAACCCCGTCACGGACGCCTCGGGCACCTTCGGCTCGGGCAGGGAGTACGCCGACTTCTTCGACGTCGCGCGCCTGGGGGCCGTCACCACCAAGGGCGTGTCTTTCGCCCCGTGGAAGGGCAATCCCGCGCCGCGCA
>CAVFDV010000156.1:0-3631 GCA_963621315.1 Oscillibacter sp. MSJ-31 | reverse complement strand
CACCGTCGGCAACGTGCTCTATCCCACCTTCTTCGGCGGGTCCTCGTCGCGCACCCGCCGGATATTCCGCGTGGAGAACTGCTAGGCGAGGGTGCGGGTGGGCGAGGGTGCGGGTGAAAGGCCCCTCGTGTGCCGCGCCGGCCGCGAAGGCCCCGATGCGGCATGCGCGGTATGCGCGCACGCGGCTTTCACGCTAGAATCGCGCAAACGGAAAGGAAGGCGCGCCGCAGACGGATGCGGCGGCGCCCCGGGCGCGAAGGAGCGGCCATGTTCAACGAGAAGCTCGACGACATCGTCTCGGCCATCGAGAAGAACTACTACGGCATCGACGAGATATTCTTCACCGACCCGGGCTGGCACTTCCCCAGCCGAAAAGGGGTCGTGAAGATCGTGGACAAGCTGCGGCGGCTGATGTTTCCCCGCTACTTCGGCGACGAGGTCCCCACGGGAGCCGGCCCCAAGTACTTCATCGGCGACATGCTCTCGCAGATCGAGCGCGACCTGCACCGCGAGCTGACGGCGGCCTTCATGTTTCGCGACGGGCATGTGAAAAGCGCCGGCGAGATCGACGAGGTGGTGCGCGCGACCTGCTCGGATTTCTTCTACAAGCTGCCCGAGCTGCACCGCACGCTCATGACCGACGTGCAGGCCGCCTTCGACGGCGACCCGGCGGCGCAGAGCAAGGAGGAGATCATCTTCTCCTATCCGGGCTTTTTCGCCGTGTTCGTCTACCGCATCGCGCACGAGTTCTACGTCCACGACGTGCCGCTCGTGCCGCGCATCATGAGCGAGTACGCCCACACCATCACAGGCGTCGACATCAACCCGGGCGCGCAGATCGACGAGTACTTCTTCATCGACCACGCGGCAGGCGTCGTGATCGGCGAGACCTGCGTGATCGGCAAACACGTGATCGTCTACCAGGGCGTCACGCTGGGGGCGACCTCGACGCGCGGCGGCCAGAAGCTCAAGGGGGTGAAGCGCCATCCCACCATCGAGGACGGCGTGGTCATCTACTCGAATGCGAGCGTGCTCGGCGGCGAGACGGTCGTGGGCGAGGGCTCGGTCATAGGCGGCAGCGCGTTTCTGACGAAGAGCGTCGCGCCGCACTCGCGCGTGAGCGTGAAAAACCAGGAAGTGCGCGTCGCGTAAAAGGGGTCTCGGGCGCAGACGCGCCGCGCAAACGGCACCGCCCAGGCGCCGCCGCCGCCCTTACTTCCCGCGCGAGTGGTGCCGGCGCACGCACCCGCACACGAGCGCCGCTGCCGCGGCGGCGGCCATGACGCCCGCGAGCGCGGCGAGGACGCCTGCCGCATTGTCGCCGGTGTCGCTTGCCGAGATCGCCTTGTTGCCTGCAGCCTGCTGCTGCATCGTGCCGGCGGCCGTCTCGAACGCGAGCTTTTCGGTCGCGGCGTTCACCGTCGCGGAGTCGGGCGTGGTATTTGCCAGCGTGTGCCCGTAATCCTCGCCCGCCAGCGCAAGCGTCGCCTTGCCCTCCTCGGCGGCTGCGGCAAGCGCGTCGCGGCGCTCCTGCGTCATCCAGGTCTCGGACACGTCCACGTCGGCCCCGTCGACGCTTGTCTTGGCCTGGGCAAGCGCGCCGTCCGCCGCGTCGATCGCCGCGGCGAGCCGGTCCAGCTCCTCGACAGAAGCCCAGCTCTTGAGCTCGGCAAACGCCTTCACCGGCGCGTTGTCAGCCACGATCGTGCCTTTTTTGGCCTCCTCGACCGGCTCTTTCACCTCCGTCTTCCAGTCGGCCCACTCCATGCTCTGCGAGGCGGGCTGCGCCGCGTCCGCGCCGTCTTTCAACGCGCCCGTCCAGCTCTCGCCGGCGTTCACCACCGACTCGGTCCAGGTGTTCGCGTAGACGTCGACCTCCGCGGCCACCTCTTTTTCGATTTTCGCTGCGATCTCGCCTTGCCCGATCGCCTGCCTCGTCCTCGTGTCGGCCACCGTCTTGGCCTTCTCCTCGGTGTAGACCTGCCCCGTGTCCGGGTCCACCTCGCTTGAAACCTGCGCCAGCACCGTGGGGTATGTCAGGTCGTAGTATTTGTCCTCGGCGGCCTTCGTCTTGGTCGCCTTGTATTCGGCGGTCTGCGCCTCCGTGGGCTTCATCCCGTCGTTTACGGCGACGCCCTGGTAGTACAGCCCGTCGTCGAGGCATTGCTCCGTGACGACCACCGCATAGCGCTGGCCTTCCCGCATGGCGATCCAGCCGCTTTTATCGTCTGCAACCTTCGTGCGGTGGTAGCCCGCGAACTCGTAGTTGTCCTCCACGCTGCACACGAGCGTGCTGTGATCCGGGTCGGTGGGGCTGGACGCCTCCTCGTCGAGCAGGTAGACCTCGTAGCCCACCTTCGTGTTCGGCTTGTGGGTCGCGCACGACACGGTGGAAAGCGAGATGTCGTCGGTTGCGGTGAAGATGTTGGCCGAGCTTAGGCGCTCCTTCGAGCTGACGGAGATCGTGTTGATCTCGGGCAGGTAGTCGTATTGGTCGATGTAGTACTCGTCGGACGCCGAGTCGGTGTCGACGTCGAAATCGTAGGACTCGAACTCATGGACCGACTTGTCGTAGTACGACAGCCAGAAATACCCCGTGTGCTTGCCGTTTTCATCGAGGATGCCCCAGTTGCCCGTGTTCGGGAAGTCCTCGGTCTCGGCGCCCCAGCTGTTCTTCACCAGCCATGCCCCGTCGCCTTCGGGCTGCTTGGACGCGTCCCCGCCGCCGAAGTTCTCCTTGCTGTAGCCGTTGTCGTAGCCGACGATGGCGACCACGTGGTTGGAGTACTCCGTCTTGTAGGTGTATTGCGCCCAGGTGTTCTCGTTGATATAGACGCATTGCCCGCTGGCCTGGTCCGGCGTGCTTTGGTCGGCGCAATAGGAGATGGAGACGCCCCTGCCCTTTTGCAGCTCGCCCTGGATGGTCTTCACGGCGGCAAGGTCTGTGCCCGTGCATGTGCCGTTTGCGTCGAGGATGCGCGTGTCCGGCAAGATGTTGCCGTCTTCGAGGTTGAAGACGGAGCTGGTGAAGAGGTCGTCGGAAACGGACCAGTCGGTGTAGACCTCCGTGCCGTCCGCGTCCTGGTAGTTGCCGGAGTAGTAGAGCTTTTCCACGGATTTGTAGACGCATGCGCTGTCCCCGTCGGCGATCTGCTGCTGCACCTCGGCGAGCTGCGATGCGGAGAGGTTGACAGGCCCCACCTTGTTCGCGCCAGTCGTGGGGTTTATCTCCTTGTAGACGGCCTTGCAGAAATAGACGGGCTCGTCGCCGTCGGCGCCCTCGATGCCCTTGTTCGCGTAGGGCGCGCTGTCCTCGGTCACAGGGCCTGTGCCGGATGCGAAGGTGCTCGAGCCGTAGACGGTGAAGCCGCCGGCGTCCATACCCGCGTTGGGGTTTTGCGAGGTGTTGTGGTAGCCCTCCCCCGCTTGCGACGAGTCGACGGAGGCGGGGACGCCGCCGATCTTGTACACCGAGGAGGCCAACTGCAGCTCGGAGAGGTCCAGCCCCGATTCCTCGTAGGTGGTGCCCAGCTCGGAGAGGATGCTCGTCTCGCAGGCCGCGATGATGGAAAAGCTCCAGCACGAGCCCCAGGGGTTTTGCAGCTTCACGGGGGTGACCACGCCGCGCTCG
>CAVFDV010000155.1:377-3676 GCA_963621315.1 Oscillibacter sp. MSJ-31 | reverse complement strand
GGCGTATTGCGACGCTTATAAGAAAAAGGCGCACTTGCATTACGCGACGCATTTCGCCGCGAAAGAGGCGGTGGCAAAGGCGCTCGGGACCGGGTTTGCCGAAGGCGTCGCCCCGCGCGACATAGAGGTCGTGCACGACGAGAACGGCCGCCCGCATGTCGTCTTGCATGGCAAGGCCCGCGCCTTGGCCGAGGAGCAGGGCGTGCTCGAGATGCATCTCTCGCTTTCGCGCACGCACGAGACGGCGGTGGCCAACGCGCTGGCCGCCACGGCGCAGACGCGCCCGCAGCCCAAAGAGGAGCCGGGGCGCACGCCGCGTGAGGAGCTGGCCTGCGAGTTCAAGAAGCTGCGCGGCATGCTCGACAACCTCGAAGACGCGATGCGCGCGGGGCTGGCCGACCTGGAGGACGCGCCGCCTGCCGAAGGGCGGGGCGAAGAGGACGCGAAACCGCAGGCGGCGCCGGGTGCGGCGCCGAAGGTGGCACCGGACGCGAAACCGGAGATGGAACCGGACGCGGCGCTGCACACACAGCCGGACGCGGATTCGGAGGCGGTGCAAGGCGCGAAACCGGATGCGGCGCCGGACACAGTGCCGGACACAACGCCGGACACAACGCCGGGCGCATGAGATTTCACCCGGCCGCCCGAAAGGTAGATACTGTAGGCGGATAAAAAGGCGTCGAGCAGTCGAGAGGATGGATGCGATGGGCAAGAGAACACAACGCGAAGCGGCCGACCTGGCGGCGCTTCTCCCGCATTTGGACAAGGGCGCGAACAAGTACACGCGCGGAAAGGTCCTCGTGGCCGGCGGCTCGCACGAGTACCCCGGCGCCGCCGTCTTGGCCGCCATGGCCTCGGCGCGCTGCGGCGCGGGCTACACGCGCCTGTGCGTCCCCAAGGGCGTGGCCGCCGCGGCGCACGCGCATCTCGTGAGCGTGCCGGTGCACGAGTGCCCGGGCAGCGGCGGCTTTTTCTCCGCCGGCGCGGTGGAAGACGTGATCGAGTTCGTGGCGACTTGCGACGCGCTCGTGGTGGGTCCCGGCATGGGCGCATGCGCCGGTCCTGCCGCCTTTTTGAAAGGGCTCGTGTTTCGCGCGGGCGCCGACGGCGGGCATCCGGGCGCGCGCGAGACCCCGACGGTCTTCGACGCCGACGCGCTCAACATCATCGCGCAAGACGCCGACGTGCTCGAGGGGCGCAAATCGTGCGTGAACGTCCTCACCCCGCACGAGGGCGAGGCCGCGCGCCTGCTCGGCCGCGAGGTGCAAGACCGCGAAGACGACGCCCTCGAGCTGGCGGCGCGCTTCAACGCCGTCGTCGTGCTGAAAGGCCCGGGCACCGTCGTCGCGTCCCCCGACGGGACCTTTTTCGTGGACGAGGCGGGAGGCCCGGAGCTGGCCAAGGCGGGCACGGGCGACGTGCTCGGCGGCATGGTCGCCGCGTTCATGGCGCAGGGGCTGGGGCCTTTCGACGCCTCGTGCCTCGCCGTCCATCTCCACAGCGCTTGCGGCGCGCGGGCGGCCGAGAAGACCTCCGCGCTTTCCGTCTTGCCCGAAGACGTGGTCGACGAGATAGGCCCTGCCATCCTTTCCCTGGAAAAAGCGCAGGTGTAGCGTGGCAGACGACGGCATCAACTATTTCGGGGCAGACCCCCATCTGCCGGGCGGCCTCGAACGCGGGCGCGAGGGCTTCGAGAAGGGCAAGGTCGAGCCCATACGCAGGCGCAAAGCCGCAGACGAGCCCACCACCTCGAAGTTTCTCCACGTCGACACCTCCGCGCCGATTCCGCGCGAGACGACGCGTTCGGCTTTGTTGCGCGGCGCATGGGTCGAAGTCGACTTGTCGGCCATAGCCCACAACGTCGCCCTCGCACGCCGCCGGCTGGGACCTGCCCGCCGGCTTTTGGCCGTGGTGAAGGCGGACGGCTACGGGCACGGGGCGGTCCGGGTCGCCCGCACGGCCTTGAAGGCGGGCGCGAGCCGGCTGGGCGTGGCCACCGTCGAGGAGGGTGCCGAGTTGCGCCAAGCGGGCATCGACGTGCCCATACTCGTGCTCTCGCAGCCCACGACGCGCTCGATTCCCTACTTGCTCGCCTACAAGCTCACCCCCGTGGTCTACAACACCGATTTCGCCCTGGCGTTAGGCGAGGCGGCCGACTTGCAGCGCACCGTCGCGCCCTACCATCTCGCGGTGAACACGGGCATGAACCGCATAGGCGTGCCCTATGCCGATGTCGTCGAGTTCCTGCGCGCCGTCGGGTTTCACCGGGGCATCATGCTGGAGGGCACGCTCACCCATTTCGCCACCGCAGACGACACCACCGACGTGGATTTCCGCGAGCAGCTCGCGTGCTTTCAAGACGCTCTGCAGGCCATGCACGACGCGCACATAGACCCGGGCGTCGTGCATTGCGCGAACTCGGCGGCCATCATGCGCTATCCGGAGGCCCACTACGACATGGGGCGCCTGGGTTGCACGATGTACGGGCTGGCCCCCAGCCCGAATTTGCGCGGGCGGGAGGACTTGCGCCCCGCCATGAGCGTGAAGGCCCTCGTCTCCGCGGTGAACGAGCCGCGCATAGGTCAGGGCGTGAGCTACGGCTTCACCTACCGCACGGCCACGCCGGTCCAGATCGCGACGGTGCCGCTGGGCTATGCCGACGGGCTTCGGCGCGAGCTGTCCAATTGCATGGACGTGCTGATACACGGGCAGGTGTGCGTGCAGGCGGGCAACATATGCATGGACCAGGCCATGGTCGAGGTCCCCTTCACCCACAGGCGCCCCGAGGGTGGCACGGGCGTGCGGGAAGGCGACGAGGTCGTCATCGTGGGGCGGCAAGGCGACGAGGAGATCACGGCCGACATGATGGCCGACCAGATAGGTACCATCAACTACGAGATCGTCTGCGCCTTCGGCATGCGCCTGCCGCGCATATATGTATGAGCGCGAAGGGGCGAAAACCCGGCGGCGGCGCGGCGACGGGCGTAGGTTCGCGCGCGGCATGCGACGCGCATGGGGGGCACGGGACGCGTGAGGCGCGTGGGACATGCGCGGTGCGGGAGATGGGTGAAGTGCCCGAGGCGCGCGAGGCGAGCGAGGCGCATGGGACGCGTGGGGTGAATGAGACGCCCGAGGCGGGCGAGGCGCGCGGGGTGGTCGAGGCAAGGGACGCATGCGACGCGCCAAAATGGCTGCGCGCGGCTCTCGAAGCCCAAAACGCGTTTTCGCAAGGCGAGGCCGCCATGGCCGACATTGCGCGCCGCATGCGAGATTGCCGCAGGTGCGCGCTGTGCGAGACG
>CAVFDV010000155.1:0-367 GCA_963621315.1 Oscillibacter sp. MSJ-31 | reverse complement strand
CACACGTGGTGGTCGGGGCGGGAAACCCGTGCGCGGACGTGATGTTCATCGGCGAGGCCCCCGGCAGAAACGAAGACGAGCAAGGCGAGCCTTTCGTGGGGAGCGCGGGCAAGAAACTCGACGCGCTCTTGGAGCCGGCGGGCCTTTCGCGCGCCGACGTCTACATCGCCAACGTGCTGAAATGCCGCCCGCCCGCCAACCGGAACCCGCGCGCGGGGGAGGTGGAGGCGTGCACGCCCTGGCTTGCCGGGCAAATCGCCGCCGTGCACCCCGCCGCGATCGTGCCCTTGGGCAATTTCGCCACGCGCCTTGGCCTGGGCACGAGAGAGGGCATCACCGCATTGCATGGCGGTGTCTGGCACGTGGG
>CAVFDV010000154.1:0-3751 GCA_963621315.1 Oscillibacter sp. MSJ-31 | reverse complement strand
AGCGGGGAAGCGACGCCTTCGCGGCGGCCGCCTCGGCCTCGGTGAACCACGCGCAGACCGGCGAGCCGGCGGCGGGCGGGACTATGTGCGTTCAGGCCTGCGCGGCCAGATAGTAGTCAAGCGCGTCCCTGTAGACCGCAGACGGCTTCACGCCCCTGCTGCGGGCTATCGAGGCAACCTTTTGCGTGTTCTTCGCGTCGTAGACCACCGTCACGCGGCGGGTGCCAACGGCATCGAGATGCGAGCCGCTGAATACCTCGCCGCCGGGTTCCAGCTCGAAACTGCCGTTCTCGTAGGGGGCTGCCATGCGGTCGAGGTCGGCATCGGTGATACCGTGCTTTTCCATGAAATCCTTCACGCTCATCCTAATCACCTTTCCAAACCTAGTTCCCTAAGGACCTTGCCGCTCGGCGGGGTCATCCCGTGGTAAACGAAAAAGCAATCGTCGTCGGCATCGTAAATATAAACGAGTTCGACAAACCTGCTGCGGGAGTCCGTGCCGACGGCAATCCACTCGCCGGAGTCTCGCCGCTTGTAGCGGATCATCGACCGCATCGCGGCCGCCACATCCGCTTCGCTCACCTCGGGGTGACGTTGGCTGATTCTGGGGTGAACCTCTATCTGGCTCATGCCCGGTCTCCTTTCGATATGATGTGAAATCATATCATATTTTTCTAGATAGTTTCAACCTGAAAACATAATAGAATCTTAGATTCATTGAGTTATATATAAATTCATTGCAACACTTTATTAATTAGACTATTATATATTCATGTACTGCAATATATAATCAACCAGTTAATTATGGAAGGTGATAAACCATGATAGAAGGAAACATCTTCGCGAAGGCGGCGCAGACCCGCGAGCATGAGCAGGCGAAGGCCGAGCAGAAGGCAACGGAAAAGAAGGCGGCCACGAAGGCGCGGAAGGCCGAAGGCAGCGGGAAAGACGACGCGTCCGCCCCCGCCACGGTCCTCATATCCCTGTCGCTTGAGGAGAAGAAGAAGCTGAAATTCGCCGCCATCGAGCGTAACACGAGCGTCTCTGCCCTCGTGCGCGAGTTCATCGCAACGCTGTAAGGCACATACCGAAGCGCCCCGCGGGAAGAGGGTGTTTCCCTTCCCGCGGGGCGCTTGGCGTCTCCCGCACGCGTCCCCGCAAACAGCGCCTAGTAATAATAGTAGTAGGACAAATCCGACAGCAGGTTGACCACCCGGAAAATGAAGAACACGATCGAAAACGCGCCTATGACGATGCCAATGATCGCGGGCGCCATCCCGTTTCTCTTCTTTTGCCTGCAATTGACAAGCCCGACAGTGGAGACTATCACCCCCGCGATCCCCACCAGCCCGAAGAAGTTCACCAGAAGGGAGACGCACGAGACCACCAGGCCGACTATGCACGTCTTCTCATACGGCGCTTTCTGCACGGTAGCCGGCATCTGCTGCGCGGTTGGCGTGGGACCGCCGTCGCCGACGCGCAGGCTTTCCACCTCGCTCACCTTCAAGCTGCCGGTGAACCTGTCCCAGCCGACGGCCAGGGTGAAGTCCCCGTTGACGTCCACGTCCACCACCTTGTTGCGGATGTTGCACGAAAACGAGATCTTGTGCGGCCCTGCCGTGACCGGTATGTCCATCTTCATCCCGTTGTCGAGCAGGTGCTCCTGCCCGCCGTCTATCTTGACCTTGATCGCCGGGTTCACCGCGAAGAACTGGTTTTCCCTGGCGAGCGTGAGCGTATAGGACGCCGCGTCGGCGTCTGCGGCAAAACCCATGGTCTTCCCGCATTTCGGGCAAAACCCGGACCCGTTGTCAACCGGGCTTCCGCATATGCTGCAAAACATCTAGACCAACCCCTTTTCCGACTCCATCTTGCTTCCCTTTTTACCAAAGGCCTCCTTCTTCAAGATATGGAGTTCAGGGGGGGCGGCGCATGCAACGCGTCTGGAACAGGAACTCTTCGTCTGCGGGCAGTTCCACCACGTACCGCGCCGGGCTTGCGCCGCCGCCGTCGGCGGCTTTTTCAACCGCCGAGGCGGGGATGCAGGCCGTCATGCCCGCGAGCGGCTTTCCTCCGGCGGTCTGTGCGAAACGCGGCAGATGCCACATGTAGAACCGCCCGCCTTCCTCTCCGGGCCTTCCGTTGTAAGGCCCGGAGAGGTGCTTTTCGGAGATGGAAAGCCTTATCGTGGCGGCGGGCATGTCCATGAAGCGGTTCCCATTTTTCCTAGCGGGCCTTGCCCTTGGAGGCGGGCTCCTTGTCCGCCGTCTTGGCCGCGGCGCGCTCGGGCGCCTTGTCGGCCGCCTTCATCTGCTCGGCGATGCGCGCGTCGCGCTTTGCCGCGCCGGAGGCGTAGTAGGCCGCGTTGTCGGCGAGGGCGGTCTTGTGGATCTTGGCCGCCTCGGAAAACTTCAGCACCGTCGGCGCCTCGCGGCGCTCGGGCGGGATGGACTGCCAGGACTCCTTGCCGGTCTTCTCGTCGGCGACGCGCTCGGAGCGCGTCTGGAACGAGAGGTTCTTGCCGGCGGGCAGCTCGACCTCGTACTTCACCACCTGGCTGCGGCTGTCGTCGAGCTGCGTGCCGGTGGCCTTCGCGTCGTCAGGCCCTACTGCGGCTTCCTTGACCGAGGCTGCGGGGATGTAGGCCGTCTTGCCCTCAAGCGGCTCGCGACCTGCGGTCTGGGCGAAGCGCGGGAGACGCCACATGTAGCACTCCTCGCCCTTTTCGCCGAAAGGACCGGAGAGGTACTTCTCGGACACGAGGCACTTCATCGTGGCGTTGGCGCGCTTCTCGGCCGTCTCGACGGCCTTCGAGAGGTCGCCCCAGGGGACCTTCTCCTCGAAGATGGTGGCCCACCTGCCGCCCTCGGTCTGCGCGCGGCACTGCACGCGCACCTCGCGGTTCTCGCGCATGGACACGCTCGCGGTGTCGGTGCCGGGCAGGGGGCGCACGTCGTAGTCGTTGACGGTGAAGCGCCACTTGCCGGGCTGGCCGGGGTCGATCCCCGCGCCGGGCGCGGCCTTCGCGATGTTTCTGAGTGCGGCACCGTTGAGCGGCACGTTGTAGAACGCCCAGCTCCTCATGGAGCCGTCGGGTGCCTTCTTGGAGCCGCAGATCGGCGCGGCCAGCTCGCCTATCTAGCGCTTGGCGCCGTACTCGCCCCACAGGCGCGACATCGGGATGTTCAGGCTGCGGTAGCCCGGCTGGCGCTCGGGCGTGTCGTCGAACTGCGCGGCAAGCTCTTCGCTCGCGTCCTTTTCCAGGTAGTCCTTCACCTCGGCCTCCTGCCGGGCGTGCTCATCGGCCTCGGCTTTGATCTGCTCGGGGGTCTGCTCCTGGACGGCCTCGTCCTTCTTCGCCGTGCGCTTCGCGGTGCTCGTCTTTCTCGTTGCCATGGTCTTTCTCCTTCATCGAAATAGGTAAATAGATAAAAAGTGTTCTCGTTAAATCAATATGAACAAAAAGTGGTTCTCGTTTTTTCTGCGGCGGCGGCGCCGCTAGGTGCCGCCCGGGGGCAAAAACGGGCCGGTGCGCCACATGAGGGCGCGTGGATACGATATGAAACCGGATGCCGGCATGGGTATCCCGCCCGTCTCCTTGAAAGCCGAACCCCTCGGGCAAGGCTGTTGGAAGACAGCCCTCCGGAGGTTTTTCCAACGGGGATTATACCCCATGCCGCGCCCGTCTCCCCGCAGAAAACCTGCGGGGATCGCCGGCGCTTCCGGGCTTTCGAGCCGGTTTCCCCAGACG
>CAVFDV010000153.1:0-3757 GCA_963621315.1 Oscillibacter sp. MSJ-31 | reverse complement strand
GGCATACGGACATGCGGGCGCGCGTCGCTGCATCCTACCACTACGCACGGCCTCGAAACCCTTCCGCGAATCTTCACAAAAGCTCCGCTTACGAAACTCGCGCGCCTTGTGCTTGAATGAACGCAGCGCATCGGCAAGAGGCGGGCCTGCATACCGCCTGCGTACGAAGCGCTCGCCTACTCCACATCCGGCGGGTGCTTTTTTGTTGCCCCGCGACGGATATACGCGACACGCCGCCCTCTCCTCTTCCCGCGCTACAGCCCGGCTTTTGGACCGGGAACCGCTTGAAAGGAACTATCCGTGAACAAAGTTTCAAACACGGCCGCCGCGCGCGGCGCCGCGCAGATGCCGCACGCCCGCGCCAAGGCAGACGCCGCCCGCGCCAAGGCAGACGCCCCTCGCGCACGTGACGCGCATCCCCACCCCTATCTTGCCATGATGGGCCTGTATCTGGGCGGGTTCACCGGCATGTACAGCGAGACGGCGCTCAACGTGGCCTTGCCCCAGCTTTCCTCTGCCTTCAGCATGGACCTGTCCGTCGTGCAATGGCTCGTCGTGGGCTACATGCTCGCCATCGGCATCGTCTTGCCCTTCTCCGGCCTGCTCCTCAAATGGCTCTCCGCGCGCAAGGTCACCGTAGTCGCGCTCGTGGCGTTTCTCGCCGGCGCGCTCGTCAGCGGGTTTTCGACGGTCTTTCCCGTGGCGCTTTTCGGCCGCGTGCTCCAGGGCGTGGGCACCGGCCTTCTCTTGCCGCTCATGTTCTCCATGGTCATCGAGGTCATGCCGCCGCACAAGATCGGGGCCGCCATGGGGATAAACGCGCTCGTCGTCATGTCCGCCACTGCCATAGGCCCCACGCTCGGCGGTGTGCTCGTGAGCTGCCTGTCCTGGCGCTGGGTCTTCTTCAGCTTCGCGCTCATCGTGCTCGCCGGCCTTGCGTTTGCCGTGAAATTCCAGCCCAGCCCCTACGAGCTGACACGCCCCGAAATCGACGCCCTCTCCGTGGCAAGCTCGGTGCTCGGCTTCGGCGGCGTGGTTTTGGGCGTGGGGATGTCGAGCTCGTTTGGATGGGGCTCGGCGCCCGTCGTGGCCTCGCTTGCCGTCGGCGCCATCGCGCTCGTCGTCTACGTGCGCCGGCAGCTTTCCATGAAAATCCCCGTCATCGACCTGCGCGTCTTTTCCCATGACGGGTTTCGCGTCGGGGCGTTGGCCGTGACCTTGAACTTCTCCATCATGCTGTCGGCCATGTACGTTTTGCCGCAGTTCTATCAAAACGCCATGCTGATCGCCGTGGGGATGGCGGGACTGCTGATGCTGCCGGGCGGCGTGGTGAACGCCTTCGTCAGCATGATGGCCGGGCGCATATACGACCGCATCGGGGCAAGAAAGCCCGCCGTCGCAGGATTCGGCATCTCCATCCTCGCCTGCGTCATGCTGCTGTTCATCACGCCCGACTCGCCAATCGCCTATGTCGTCGCCTGCCATATCGTCTTGGCCGTGGGCGTGCCGCTTGCCATGTCGCCGTGCCAAACGCATGCGCTCGCCAGCCTGCCGCACGAGATTTCCACCGATGGCAGCGCCGCGCTCAACACCATACAGCAGGTCGTAGGCGCCATCGCGACGGCCGTCACCACCTACCTCGTGACGACCGGCTCGCAGATCGCGGGAGCGGGCGGCGCGGCTGCGACGGGCGCGTTTGCGCAAGGCGCGCATTGGGGCATCGTCTTTTCCCTCGTGCTCGCCATCGCATCGCTTCTCCTTTCGTTGCGCCTAAAGCCCGCCGCCCGTGAAGAAGACCCCGTCACCATCAGCACGCGCGAGGAAGGGCAGCTTGCCACACGCGCCTGAAAAGAGTGCCGAGAGGAGGGCGCGGTAAAACACGCGGCACAGCCGCGGCGTGGCAGACACGTGTGACAAAAGGACGGGAAAGCTCGCGGCATAGCACACGGCAAGGCTGCCGCATCGTGCACGGCGAGCAGCAGGGTTGCAAGGCTGCCGCGTCGTGCGCGGCGCGCAACAAGGTTGCAAAGTTGGACGCGTCGTGCGCGGCGCATGGCAAAGTTGCGAGGTTGAACGCGTCGTGCATGATGCACGACGCGGCGCACGGCGCGAGACGGCGCGTGTATCATCTTGTGGCATGGAAAAGCATGCGGTGAAATACGAGTTCGGCGAGGTTTCGGCGGCCACGCGCAAGTCCATGCAGGGCAACAAGCGCCGCGACACCTCGCCGGAAAAAACCGTGCGCGCCATGCTGCGCTCGTTCGGCTGGCCGGGATACCGCTGCGATTGGAAGAAGGCGGCCGGGCACCCCGACATCGCCTATCCCGGCCGCAAGATCGCCATCTTCGTCCACGGCTGCTTCTGGCACCACCACGAGGGGTGCAAGTACGCGAGCACGCCGGCGAAAAACAGCGAGTACTGGGAGGCGAAGTTCGAGCGCAACAAGGCGCGCGACGAGCGGGTGCGCGCCGAGCTTGAATCGGACGGCTGGCAGGTGCTCGTCGTCTGGGAATGCGAGTTGAAACGCGACCGCGTCGAGCAAACCGCCCGCACGCTTCACGACACGCTCGAATACGCCTTCGTCACCCTCGACTGAGCCAGGGCATTCAAACGGGGGCGCACGGCGCTCGGTAAAGGCGCAGAGGCGCGCCGGGCAAAGACATCGCGGGGATATGGGCGCCCCGCTTCACCCCTTCTTGCCCGGCTCAGCCCGCCCGCGCCGCGCCAAGGCATTAGCGCAAGACGAGATCGTCCACGCACGCCTCTTCCCCGCCGGACGCGCCGGAATCCGAGGAGGAGGAACCGGAATCCGAGGAGCTGTCCTCGTCGTAGCTGCGCGAAGAAGAGCTCGAGCTATACGAGCCGGAGTCTTCTTCTTCCTCTTCGGCCTCTTGCTGCTGGCGTTGCGCTTCCTCGTCTGCCTCGCGCTGCGCCTGCTCCTCGGCGGCCTGCCTTTCCTGCTCGGCCTTCTCGGCCGCCTCTTTTTCAGCCTTCTCCTGCGCTTCCTTCGCCTCTTTCTCTGCCTGCTCGTTTGTCTGCTGCTGCGCGGCTTGCTCGTCGGTTTTCTGCTGCTCGTCGGTGTTGGAAGCCCCTGCGCATCCTCCCAACGCGCACGCGCACGACAGGAAAGCCGCGCACAACGCAAACGTCGCGAGCTGTTGTGCGATCTTTTTCATGAATCCGTCCTTTCCTTTCACCCCGCCGCAAAGGCGGGGCAATCTGCCTATCTGCCTACCGGCGCGCTTTTCATTTGCGCGCAGCAAGCGCGCAAGGCGCCTAGTAATACTCCTGTTTCACGTACTCACAGGAGGCGTCGCCGTAGCTGACTTCATAGAAACGCCCGCTGGGATACGAGCGGCTGAGATTCGGGTCGTAAACAAGCCCGTTTATCTCGACCCAGCCGTGGGGCGACATGCCGCGGCTTGCGCTGGGGACAAGCCCGACGACGACATGCGCGTCGAGGCCCTTGCGCTTAGCCAGCCAGTAAAACGCGCTCGCGTAGCCATAGCAGTTCGAACCTCCGTAGATCAGGTGCTCTTTGGCCTTGCTCACGACCCATTCGGAAATCGCGCCGGGCGCGGAAAGATGGTGCTCTCCCACGTAGGCGATCGAACGGACATACTCGAAACACTCCCAAAGCGAACGCGAATCGGCGATCTCCATGATCTTGGCGTCCAGCTCGCCGTCGCCGGACAGGTGCACCGGCCGGTCCTCCCACAGCCACTCGGTCTGGGCGAAAAGCCAGGTCTGCGCCACG
>CAVFDV010000152.1:0-3818 GCA_963621315.1 Oscillibacter sp. MSJ-31 | reverse complement strand
CGCCGACGGCAATATGGGAGTCAGCTTAAATTTGCGAAAGATTCTTGACGGTACCGCCCCGTTTTGCCATGTCACTTGCTTGTCGAAAGGGGAAAGAGGGGCCGCGCACAGCAAGGCCGGTCGCGGCGACAGGGCCGGGCCGCGCGGCAAGGCCGGTCGCGGCGGCAGGGCTGCGTGCATCCGGCGCGCTCCGGCGACGAGAGCCCGCGGCGGGTCGCCGCCCTAGAACAGGCTCGCCGGGTCCACGTCCACCGCGACGCGCAGCTCGCCGTGCTTTTTCTCGTGGGCAAGGACAGGTCCTACGACCCGCGAGAAATCGGCGCCGGGCGCGGCCTTCACCAAAATATGCCAGCGGTAGCGCCCCTTCAGGCGCGAAAGCAAGCAGGGAGCCGGGCCTAGAAGCTCCCAGTCCAGCCCCGCGCTTCGCACCGCCGATTCCAAGGCGAGGGAAAGACGCGAGGCCGCGCGCGAGACCTCCTGCTCGTCCGGGCCCCACACGAGGACGTTGGCCAGCCGGGTGAAGGGCGGATAGCCCAGCTCGCGGCGGCTTTGCAGCTCGCCGTCCAAGAAGAGCGCGCGGTCGTGGGCGGCGGCGGCGCGTATCGCGGGGTGGTCCGGCCAATAAGTCTGGACGACGACGCGGCCGGCGCGCGCGCCCCGCCCGCAACGCCCCGCCACCTGCTCGATCAGCTGCCAGGTGCGCTCGCCTGCGCGGTAGTCGGGCAGCTTCAGGGAGGTGTCGGCGTTCAGCACGCCCACGAGGGTGACGTCCGGGTAGTCCAGCCCCTTGGCGATCATCTGCGTGCCCAAAAGCACGGCCGGGCTCGTGGCGCCGAAGCGCTCGAGCAGGCGCTCGTGGGCGCCCTTGCCGCGCGTCGTGTCGGCGTCCATGCGCACGATGTCTGCCGCGCCCGCCAGCAGCGCAGACAGCTCCTGCTCGACCTTTTCCGTCCCCGCGCCCAATTTGCGCAGGTAGGGGCTGCCGCAAGCCGGGCAACGGGCGGGCACGGCCTCCTCGTGGCCGCAATGGTGGCAGGCCAGGCGCGCGCCGCGCTCGTGATAGCTCAGGCTGACGGCGCAATGCGGGCACTCGGGGGTATAGCCGCACTCGCGGCACAGCAGGAAGTTCGCGAAACCGCGTCTGTTGAAGAGCAGCACCGCCTTCTCGCCACGCGCGCACACGTCGGCCAGCGCATCGGCCAGCACAGGCGAGAACATCGAGCGCTCGCCGCTTTTGAACTGCGCGCCCAGGTCCACCACCTCGACGCGCGGCATCGGCCGCCCGTTGGCGCGTTCGGGCAGCTCCACGCGCCGCCACGGCCCGCCCGCGGCAGATGCGCGCGGCTCGGCGGACGCACCGCTTGCGGCGCCTGCGGGTTTTCCGGCATGCGCGCCGCGCCGTGCGCCATGCGCGCCGCCGCCCGCATCGGCAAGGGCGCGGCCCTCCCCTTCACCATGTCCTTGCGCACGGTCCTCCTCGGCGCCCGTCTCCCCCGGCCCTGCGCCCGCGCAGCGCGAGAGGGTGACGAGGTCCGGCGTGGCAGAGCCCAGGACAAGCGTCGCGCGCCGCAAGGCCACGAGGCGCGCGGCCACCTCGCGGGCATGGTAGCGCGGGCTGCGGTCTTGCTTGTAGCTGGACTCGTGCTCCTCGTCGACGATCACAAGCCCCAGTTCGGAAATCGGGGCGAACAGGGCGCTGCGCGTGCCCACCACGACATGGGCCGCGCCCTGGCGCACGAGGTCCACCTGGTCGAAGCGCTCGCCCGGCGACAGGCGCGAGTGCAGCACCGCCACGTCGTCGCCGAAGCGCGCGCGGAAACGCCCCACCGTCTGCGGGGTGAGCGATATCTCGGGCACGAGCACGATGGCGCCCTTGCCCCGCGCGAGGCACTCCGCGATCGCACGCAGGTAGACCTCGGTCTTGCCCGAGCCCGTCACGCCGTCCACGACGACGACCCGCCCGCCGCGCGGGTCTGCCGCCGCCGCCCCTATCGCAAAAAGCGCCTCTTGCTGGCCGGGCGTGAGATGCGCGTGCGGCGCATCGGGCTGCACCTCCTTTTGAAAGCCCGTGCGCATGCGCCGGCGGTGCTCCACGCGCACGGCGCCGTGCTTTTCCAAGGCCTTGAGGGCGGCGTCCACGGCGCCCAGCTCCGCCGACAGCTCGGCCACGCGCATACCGCCCTCGGACAAGGCGTCGAGCACGGCTTTCTGGCGGTGCGCGCGGGCGGCCGGGATGAACTCCGCAGCCTTCGGCAGGGGCACGACCCAGCGGTCGTCGACGGCGCCGGTGCCCGGGTAGACGAGCTGCCAGGCGCCCTCGACGCGCTTCATCTTCGGGGCTGCGCCCGGAGGGGTGAGGAGGTGGACCGCATCGGAGAGCGGGCACAGGTACTCGCGGGAGATCCAGGCGGCAAGGCGCGCGGCCGTCTCGTCGAAATACGGGCCGCCCACGACGCCGAGCAGGTCTTTGAGGGCATGCGCCTTTCCGCTGCCGGCGGGCGCCGGCGTAGGCGCCGCATCGGGCGCCGCGTCTGCCGTGCCCGCCGCGTCGGCGTTCGGAGACGCGTCGAGGCCTGCGCCGCCCTCCCCCGCGCCCTCGCCTGCCCCGTCTTCGGACAAGGCGACGATATAGCCCACGACGGGGCGCGCGCCGAACTCGACGCACACGGCGCACCCCACGTGCGCCTGCCCCGCGAGCGCTTCGGGCACACGGTAGTCGAATGCCCGCCCGATCGAGCGGGCGGGCACATCGACGATGACGCTGGCGCGCATGGGAAATCCGCGAAAGCCGCGCGGCTACTTGCCGCAGGCGGCCTTCAACTGCCCGACCTTGTCGGTCCTCTCCCAGGTGAAGTCGGCGTCGTCGCGCCCGAAATGCCCGTAGGCGGCCGTCTTGGAGAAGATCGGGCGCAAGAGGTCCAGCTCGGCGATGATGGCGCCCGGGCGCAAGTCGAAGACCTCCTCGACCGCGCGCTCGATCGTCGCGTCGTCTACCGTGCCCGTGCCCTTCGTGTCCACCATGACCGACACCGGCTCGGGCACGCCGATGGCGTAGGCGAGCTGCACCTCGCACTTGCGGGCAAGGCCCGCCGCCACGACGTTTTTGGCCACCCAGCGTGCCGCGTAGGCCGCGGAGCGGTCCACCTTCGTGGGGTCTTTGCCGGAAAACGCGCCGCCGCCGTGCCGACCCATGCCGCCGTAGGTGTCGACAATGATCTTGCGGCCGGTCAACCCGGTGTCGCCTTGCGGGCCGCCCACGACGAAACGCCCCGTCGGGTTCACGTAGAGCTTCATCCCGTCGAAGGGGATGCCCACCTCGGTAAACACCGGCTCGATGACCTGCGAGAGCACGTCGGCGCGAATCTGCTCTTGCGCGACGTCTTCGGAGTGCTGCGTGGAGACGACCACGGCGGCCACGGCGACGGGCCTGCCGCCCTCGTAGCGGACCGTCACCTGCGTCTTGCCGTCGGGGCGCAGGTAGGGCAAGGTGCCGTCCTTGCGCACGTCGGCCAGACGCTTCGCCAAGCGCTGCGCCAGATAGGCGGGCATGGGCATGAGCGCGTCGGTCTCGTCGGAGGCGTACCCGAACATCATGCCCTGGTCGCCTGCGCCTATCTTGTCCACGTCGGCGCCGTCGGCGCGCGCGAAGGTGCCGTCCACACCCTGCGCGATGTCGGGGCTTTGCCCGTGGATGAGGTTCATCACGCCGCAAGTGTCGGCGTCGAAGCCGTATTTCGCGCGCGTGTAGCCTATCTTGCGCACCGTCTCGCGCACGATGGCTGGCACGTCCACGTAGGCCTGGGTGCGCACCTCGCCCA
>CAVFDV010000151.1:0-3819 GCA_963621315.1 Oscillibacter sp. MSJ-31 | reverse complement strand
ATCGACGCCGTGGGCCGCCAGCGCGGCACCGGCTTGGGCGGCGGCCACGACGAGAGAGAGCAGACGCTCAACCAGCTGCTCGTCGAGATGGACGGCTTCGACCAAAGCGACTCCGTCATCATGGTCGCGGCCACGAACCGCGCCGACATCCTCGACCCGGCGCTGCTGCGCCCCGGGCGCTTCGACCGCCAGGTGGTCGTGGACCGGCCCGATTTGAAGGGGCGCGAGAAGATACTGCAGGTGCACGCCGAGGGCAAGCCCATGGACGATTCCGTGGACCTCGCGCGCATCGCGTCGCTGACCAGTGGTTTCACTGGCGCCGATTTGTCCAACCTGCTCAACGAGGCCGCGTTGCTCGCCGCGCGCCGCTCCAAGACCTCCATCTCCAGCGACGAGGTGGAAGAGTCCATGGAGCGCGTGATCGCCGGCCCGGAGCGCAAGGGCCGCGTGATGACCGACAAGGAAAAGCGCACCATCGCCTACCACGAGTCGGGGCATGCGCTCGTCGGGCACCTGCTCGAGCACGCCGACCCCATCCACAAGATCTCGATCATCGCGCGCGGCCAGGCGCTGGGCTACACCCTGTCCATCCCGGAGGAGGACCGCTTCTTGCAGGCCAAGAGCGAGATGATCGACAACCTCGCCATGTTCTTGGGCGGGCGCACGGCAGAAGAGATCGTCAACGACGGCGACGTCACGACAGGCGCCTCCAACGACCTGGAGCGTGCGACCAAGACGGCCAAGGCCATGGTCACGCGCTATGGCATGAGCGACGTGCTCGGGCACCAGGTCTACGGCGAGCAGGACGCGAACCCGTTTTTGGGCCGCGACTTCGCCATGACGCCCGACTACAGCCAGGAGACGGCGCGCATCATCGACGCCGAGGTCGCCAACCTTATGACGCAGGCGCACAACACGGCGTTCGAGATCTTGTCCGAGCACCGCGCGCAGCTCGACTTGATGGCGCGCGTCTTGCTCGAGCGCGAGACGGTCGAGGGCAAAGCGGTCGAGGCGCTGCTTGCCGACAAATGGGATGAGTACCTTGTCTGGGAGGCCGAGCACGGCGACGAGGAAGAGGGCGCGCCGCAAGACGGTGAAGAGCAGGGCGCTGAAACGCAAGGCGGCGGCGCGGCAGGCGCCGGCACGGCAGACGCGGGTGCTGCGGTGCAGGGCGCTGCTGCGGCGGGCGCCGACGTGGCGGATGCCGGCGTTGCGGCGCCGGGTGGCTGCGCGCAAGGCGATGCGCCCGGTGCGCGGGGCGGCACGCCCGCCCGCATCGGCACGGCCGATGCGGGTGCCAGGCCGCTTCCTGGCGAGATCGCCGACGACGAGCTGGGGGCGCTCGACTTGCACACGCCGCCCGCCGACCCGGCAGACGAAGACCCGCACGGGCGCGGCGCGCGCTAGGACACGCGGGCGCGCGGAAAGCGGCAGGGGAGTTCACCATGGCGTTTGACCAGGCGAAAATAGAGGAGGGCATGCGCCTTATCCTTGAAGGCGTGGGCGAGGACCCGAGCCGCGAGGGGCTGCGCGACACGCCCGCCCGTGTCGCGCGCATGTACGCCGAGATACTTTCCGGCATGGACGCCGACCCGGCCGAGCTGTTCCGGGTGAAGTTCGACGAGGGCCACCAGGAGATGGTCATCGTCCACGACATACCCGTCCACTCGATCTGCGAGCACCATTTCGTGCCCTTTTTCGGCGTGGCGCATGTCGCCTACATCCCGAACGCGCAAGGCCAGATCTGCGGCATCTCCAAGCTCGCGCGCCTCGTGGACCTCTTCGCGCGCCGCCCGCAGGTCCAGGAGCGCCTGACCTCGCAAGTGGCCGACATGCTCGTGGAGCAGATGGGCTGCGAGGGCGTCTATGTCGTGGTCGAGTGCGAGCATCTGTGCATGAGCATGCGCGGAGTGAAGAAGCCGGGCGCGAAGACGACGACATCGGCCGTGCGCGGGGTGTTTCGCAACGCGGCGACGAGGGCCGAGGCGCTGAGCCTGATAAAAGAGCAGCGCTGAGGTTTTCGGGTCGCGCGTGTACTTGCGCGCGTCGCGCCCGCTTTCGGCTCCGCGTGCGCCCGCGCGCGTCGCGCGGGAAGAAAGCCGGCGGCGGCGTTGTGCGGGGGCGGTGCCGCCGTGCAATGCGCGCATGCTGCATGGCGGCGGTGCAGGTTTGGCTTCGAGTTGAAGAAGGCGTGTTCATTATGGTCTGGCAATGCGGCACATTCACGTTCGAGCTTTCCGCAGGGCATCCGCTCCTCATGGGCATCTGCAATGCGACGCCCGACTCCTTTTCCGACGGGGGCGACCACGCGCGCCCAAACGAGGCCATCGCGTATGCGCAAGGCCTGCTCGAGGCTGGCGCCGACATCATCGACGTGGGCGGCGAGAGCACGCGGCCGGGATCTGCCGAGGTTTCGCCTGCAGAGGAGGCGGCGCGCGTTTTGCCCGTGGTCGAGGCGTTGGCGGCAGACGGCGTGGCCGTGAGCGTGGACACGCGGCATGCGTCTGTCGCGCGGGAGTGCCTGCGCGCGGGGGCATGCATCGTCAACGATGTGTCGGGTTTTCGCGATGCGGGCATGCGCGAGGCGCTTGCGGCGTCCGGTGCGGGCGCCGTCGTGATGCACATGCGCGGCGAGCCGAAGACCATGCAGGCCGACCCTGTCTACGACGACGTGGTGGGCGAGGTGGAAGGTGAGCTGCTGGACGCAGCCCGCGCCCTCGAAGCGCTCGGGGTCGCGCGGGAGCGCATCTGCCTGGACCCGGGCATAGGTTTCGGCAAGACGCATGCGCACAACCGGGCGCTGCTTCGGGCGACGCCGCGCCTTGCCGCGCACGGATACCCCCTGATGGTGGCCGTCTCGCGCAAGTCTTACATCGGGTATGTGACGGGCATCGAGGAGCCAAAGGGGCGCGACGCGGCCTCCGCGTTGTGCGCCGCCGCCGTGTGCGCGGACGGGGCGTCGGTCGCGCGCGTGCACGACGTCGCGGGCACATTGTCCGCCTTGCGCGCCTCGAGGCGCGCGCTTGTCGCCCTCGGGTCGAACGTGGGCGATGGCCCGGCTGCCCTGGACGAGGCCCTTGCGCGCCTTGGGCGCGTGCCGGGCATATGGGTCGACCGCGTGTCGCCTTATGTGGAAAGCGAGCCTGCCTATCTTTCCGACCAGCCGGCCTTCACCAACGCGGTGTGCCTCGTGCAGACCATGCTCGCGCCGCGCGAGCTGTTGGCGGCCCTGCAGGGTATCGAGGATGGGATGGGGCGCGTGCGCGACGTGCGATACGGCCCGCGCACGATAGACCTCGACATACTCGACTACGAGGGCGTCGTGTGCGACGCGGAGGAGCTGGCTTTGCCGCACCCGCGCCTGCTCGAACGCGACTTCACGGTGCGCCCCATCCTCGAGATGTGCGGTGCGTACACGCTGGCGGACGGGCGCCCTGTCGTTGCCGACGGCGTGCGCGTCGGACAGGTCAAGCGCCAGGTCGCGCGATAAAAAACCAGGCGCCGCGCGGGTTTTCGACTCGTTTTTTCGTTGACTTGACGCGCTCGGGCGGTTATCATGAGCAACGCTGTTTGCGGGGCATTACCTCAGCTGGATAGAGGGACTGACTACGAATCAGTACGTCACAGGTTCGAATCCTGTATGCCCCACCACATTTTTGCAGGTCAGACGGTATAAACTCAAATCCAGATAATCCAAGAGAGTTGAATTCGTTATACAGCGTTACACAATTTTTATAATTTCGGCATTATTAAAACCGAAATCTTGAATTTTGCAGTTGAAGAGGCACGTTTTCCTTGCCTGAGCAGGGGAAACGAGCC
>CAVFDV010000150.1:3415-3827 GCA_963621315.1 Oscillibacter sp. MSJ-31 | reverse complement strand
GCTGGTGGGCTACGAGACCTACTCGATCAAGAGCGGGTCCATGGAGCCGACCATCCCGAAGGGAAGCCTCGTCTACGTGGACACCAACGACACGACGCCCGAGGTCGGCGAGGTCGTCTCCTTCTACGCGGGCGAATCCGTGGTCTCGCACCGCGCGATCGCCGTCGACGAGGAGGGGCGCAAGGTCACGACGCAAGGCGACGCGAACGAGGACCCGGACATCGCCCCCGTGAAATACAGCGACATCATCGGGATCTGCAGGTACAGCATCCCCGGGCTGGGGGAGTGCTTTGTCTGGATCGCCGACAACAAATACCAGATCGTCGGCGCGCTGGTGGGGTTGAACGTCTTGTTGTGGATTGTGGAGTACATCGCGAAGACGCGCGAAAAAGACGACGACGAAGCCGAGGCC
>CAVFDV010000150.1:0-3405 GCA_963621315.1 Oscillibacter sp. MSJ-31 | reverse complement strand
GACGACGCGTCGGGCGATGGTCGGAGCCGAGGCCAAGGAGATGGGGCTGATCCCGGATACATCTCCTGGATTTGGGGATGCCGACGAGCTGATGTCATATATGGGAGAGTCGGAAAATATTTGATATCGTCGTTGAGCCGTAGTATTGCCTCGCCGCGTTGCATTGCTGAAATTCATTGCAGTTGATAGACTGTTTGTATCTGAATTGGATACAAAGGTGGTATAAATGGCAAGGATGATAACGCGGGGATTGGCCCCGGTCGTGGAACGCCTCGAGCTCGACCGACCCCAGCTCGTGACGTTGCGCGATATCGAGAGGATCTGCGCCGAGGAGGGCGTGGCCAGCGAGCCCAGACTCGTCGCGTCTCGCCTGAAGCGGGGCGGCTGGCTGCTGCCCGCGGGCAAGCGCGGGGTGTGGGAGTTTGCCCCGGCCGAGCTTGCCGGCCCCTATTCCAGCTACGACCCGCTCTTGCCCGTGAAGGCGGTTGCCGCGGCCGACGCGGGCGCCCGCCTGCTCCTGAGAGGGCAGACCGCCGCATGGGCTATGGGGTTGGCCGACCGGGTTCCCTCTACCGTCGAGGTCGTGTTTCCGGCCGCCCCGCGCCGCGCCTTGCCCGAAGGTGTCTCCGCGTGCACGTACAAGACGAGGCTGCCGCCCGGGCAGGCGAAGGGCGCGCTGTCGCTTGCGCCCGAGGCGGTGCTGGTCCAGATGGCCGAGCGCCCCTCGTCGGTCCGGTCGTGGGCAAGCGCCGCCGAGTGGCTGCCCGACGTCATGGCCGAGATGGACGTCGCCGCCACCCTCGAGGAGCTGGGGGGCAGGGCGGCCGCTGCGGTGCAGCGCGCCGGCTACCTGCTGCAAGGCGAGCGCCCCGATATCGCCGACGCCGTTTTCGAGGAGCGGGCACCGAGGGGCGTCGCGCGGTTCGGCCAAGGTCCTTCCCTGCGCTCGGACGCGAGGTGGATGGTCTTGGACGCGCAGCTGCCGTGGGATCCGAGATGCATGGGCGGTGCGGCATGAGCGGGTACCGGGTCAATATAACGCCGGGCAACATCGCCAGGCACACGCCGAGAAACGCCGCGGCCCAGGGGCGCGAGGCCGCAGTCGTCGACGTCGCGCAAGACCTCCTTCTCCGCGAGCTGCATGAAAACGGCGCGCTTGCCTCGGTGGCCATCAAGGGCGGCACCGCCATCCGCAAGCTCTATGCGGGAAACGAGGGGCGCTTCTCGCTGGACCTCGACTTCGCCGTCGCCCGAATCGGCCAAAGCCGTGAAGAGGCGGCGCTTGCCTTTGCGGCTGCGGTGGAAGGCCTTGCGGTCGGCCCGTTTTCCTACGGCGTGGCCGAAAGGCGCGGGAAGTGGTCCGTCACGTTTTCGAGCCCATTCGTGCCCGAGCCGACCTTGCAGACCAAGCTCGACTTCTCGCCGCCGCCGTGGCTCGAGCCGCTGGAGGCCTCCTGGGTGCCCATGCCCGTACATGGGTGCTACGGCGGGCCTCTGCCCGCGATACAAACGGTCCGCCTTGAGGAGAATATCGCCGAGAAGGTCGCGAGGCTCAACAGGACCACCGCCGCCCGCGACATGTACGACCTTGCGTGGCTTTTCGGGCGCAGCTCGCTTTGGCGCGCGCTCGCCTTGCGCATGCTCTCCGGGCTGCCGGGCGGCAGGCTTGGCGGAATAGGCCTGTACTGAGCTGCTATCCGGCGCTGTCCGTCGTGCGCAGAACCGCTGCTCCGTCTGGCGCCGCCCGGCGCCTTCCTCCACGAAAGCCCCCGTTGCCGCGCAAAGGGGGCTTGGCGGTGCCGAACTGGACTTCACCGTCTCCCTGAAAGCCGACGTCCCCGACTCCGCGCAGGGCGCGTCCGCCACGCTCTCCTGCACGCTCTACGCGACGGAAGGCGACGAGATAGCCGCCGCCGACGACGCGGACGCGGCGGATGCCGACGGCGCCGTCTCCAACCTGCAAGAACCTCGTCTCCGTCTCCATGGCCAAGCTGGACGCCTCCGCCGTGACGAGCATGGGCTATATGTTTCGTTCCTGATCCTCCCTTGCGGATCTCTCGCCGCTTGCTGGGTGGGACACTTCGGCGGCGACGGACATGCAATGCATGTTCTCCTACATCAAGTTGACAGCCATAGGCGATTTGTCCGGCTGGGACGTTGCAGCTGTGACGAACCACACCAACTTCTGCACCGCCTCGGGTGTTATACATCCTTGGTCTTGGCAAGCGCTCTCTACCTGCAAGAAACGTGCGTTTGAAAAACGCGTGCAAAGCATGAACCAGACAACGGACGCGAAGGGGTGCGGGGGCGTGTCCCGCGCGCAGTTTTCGCAGCGACGCAAACAGCCCGGTGGGCTGTTTGCCAAAGCGAGGACTGTGTGAGCACGGGGCATGCCCCCGCACCCCCAAAAGCCGCAAGCCTATGGCGAGCGCCTAGTTTTCCGCGCCGTCTTCTGCCTGCGCCGCGGCGGGGCGGAAAAGAACCTCTTTCAGCGACTCGTCCATCTGGGCGATATACGCATCCTCCAGCTTGCCCATTCTTTCCCCCAGGCTGCTTTTGCGCACAGAGACGATCTTGTCGGTCATGATGTAGCTCGTCTTCTCCAAGCCGTTTTCCCTCGACGGCCTGACCTCGACCCTCGTGTTGACCCCGTCGTTTTTCCTCGAGGTCACAAGGCACAGGATCGTCGATTCCAGACCCTGTATCTCGTCGCTCTGAATAACGACCGCCGGGCGCGGTTTCGATGCGTACCCGCTCGCGGAGACCGTCCAGACCTCACCACGCATTTGCGATCATCTCGTCCGAGAGCTTCGCGCTGAAATCCATCGCCGCCTCCTCGCTTGGGAGGGCGCTGCAGCGCGAGTCGCTTTCCAACTTTATCTCGTAGGGAAAGCCCTTGCTGCGGTTGAACGCCGCGATGAAGATGCGCAGCGCGTCGCTTGGGGTGGTGCCCAGCTCGGCCGTGTAGGCGCGAAACCGCTTCGCCTGCTCGTCGTCGACTCTGGTTGCCAGTTGAACCGTCATGCCAGACTCCTTTCCATGAAATGACAGCAATTTGCCACGTTTTGTTTAGTTTATCACCGATTTGCCGGCATTTGCACATCCCATTCTTCACCTCTTCCATGCACGTTTGCTGCAAATCACGTTGGAGGGAAAGTTTGTTGCCACCTTGTCGTCGTCGTTGTGCCGCGCCCTTGGATTTGTGGGGATGTGCCGGGGTACCCTCGTCGCTCTGAATAACGACCGCCGGGCGCGGTTTCGATGCGTACCCGCTCGCGGAGACCGTCCAGACCTCACCACGCATTTGCGATCATCTCGTCCGAGAGCTTCGCGCTGAAATCCATCGCCGCGTGCGAGTTAAGTTATTCAGGAAAACCGGCCCGGCGGACGTCCCCGGGGAGTAGG
>CAVFDV010000149.1:0-3899 GCA_963621315.1 Oscillibacter sp. MSJ-31 | reverse complement strand
GGCGCGCCCGCGCGGGCGCGTTTAGGGCGGGGTGCGCCGCGGGCGCCGCGGCGGCGCGGCGTGAACGGCGGGCGCGGAGGACAACCCGGCCCGGGCAGCCCGGCCCGCAACCCGCAAAACCCAAGGCAACGAAAAGCGGCGCGGCTCGAAAGGGTCGAGCCGCGCCGCTTCTGCACGCGCCATATGCCGCACGGCGCTACTTCATGTTCACCCACATGGCGGGGCGCACGCAATACGTGTCCTTGTCGACGTAGGCGCCGGAGTCGAAGATGAAGCCCTCCGTGTTCACGTCGGCCGCGGTCTCGCCGGCGTTCACGTCGTAGCCGCCGTCGCGCAGCCACCAGCAGCATCCGCCGCCGCCGTCGGTGTAGGCGCCCTGGCTTGCCGCGTAGTCGCTGGGGTAGCACTTCGCCTCGCCGTCGCGCCCGAAGTACTCCTCCGCCTCGGTGATGGACAGGCAGAAGAGCTTGTCCTCGGTGGCCTCGCTGCCGCCCGTGTCCCAATAGGGGTTCTTCTCGTTTGCCACGCTCGTGGTCGCGATCTTGGCCTTTTGCTCGCTCGAAAACGCGCTGTCCAGAAAATCGCCGTTCATCCACGTGCGCAGGGTCGAGTCCTTCCAGACGTACTTGCCGCGCTCGTCGTTGAACTTCTTCACGTCGACGCCTTCCTGCGCGATGACGAGCGCCTTGTCGCCGTCGACCTTCAGCACCTCCCAGCCGATGCTCTTGCCCTGGTAGCTGCCGAAGGCAAACGTCGATCCCGCCTTCAACCCGGACAGGCTCGTCGCCTCCTCCTGGCCGCTTGCCGTTTCCGGCTTTTCCGTGCTCGTCTGCTGCGCGCTGCCCGACCCCGTGCCCGTCGAGCTGTTCGAGCAGCCCACGCCGCACGCGCCTATGGTGAAGGCGAGCATGGCGGCGCAGAAGACGCGTCCGGCCTTGCCGGCGTGTCCGAGCACGGCGCTGCGCCCGTGCTGTGTCCGCTCCATGTCCATATCCGCTCCTCTCGTGTGTGTCGCTTCCCAATTCCAACTGCGACTTCATCGTCGCCGCACACCGCATCCTTTCGGCGGGCCGAGGCAAGGGCCGACAGAGTCAAGGGGGGGAAAGCCCTTTTCTTCGGCCTCGCCGAAAGGGGCGGGTGCGCATGTCAAACGGCGCCTTTTGCATCTGCCTTCGCATGCCGCGCGACGCATTGTGCGAAAGGCGCCCGAAAACTCGAAACCCGAAACTTCAAAAACCAAAACCCGAAACTCGAAACCGCGAGCTCAAACCGCAAGCTCAAACCGCAAGCCCGAAGCCCGCGCGCTTCCTTTAGGGCCGCCTAGAACATCAGGTACGACGCATAGCCGACCGAGTAGATCATCACCCTCATGCACACGCACGCGACCAGCATGCATGCCGTGGAGAGGATCATCATGAGCTTGCCCTTGCCCGCATCGCCTTTCGCCATGTGGGCGCATACCAAGACGAGCACCGCGCACACGAGCGATATCCAGAAAAACACCGCTCCCGGCCCTGCGATCGCCGCGAGGAACAGGCTCTTCACGTGCGTGGGAGTCGTGGTCATCGCCGTGGGGTCGGCGTAGTAGCCGAAGTCCCACACGCCCACGATGGCAAGGCTTGCCATGTAGACGAGCGTCGTGGCAAGGCCTATGACCCCGCCCCAAAACGCCGCCTTCACGCCCACGCCGACCAGCGCGTCCTTTTTCGCCGCCACGATGACGGCCCAGATCCCGACGCCGCCCATCAGGCAGGCGTTGCCCAGGTAGTACACGATGAGCGCCGCCCATGCCGGCCGCGCGGGCATGAGATAGGAGTGCGCGGTCGCGAACACCATGCCGGCCGCAACGATAAGCGAGACGATGGCGACCGCCTTGCCCATCTCCTTCTTGCGGTACCACAAGACGAACCAGACGACCATGACCAGCCCCATGAACACGCACCCTATGAGCTCTTGGGTGATGCCCGAGCTGAGGTGCCCGAAGCCGTTGAATATGCGCTCCCAGTGCTGGAGGTGGGTGAAAGACCCGAGGCCTCCGATGACGAGCGCCACCGCCGACGCGACAAGCGTCTGGAAGTGGATCTCGGCGCCCTTGCCGCGCAGCCTCAGGACCGACTCGGTGCCGATCAGACCGCAGCTCAGGCAGACGAACAAGGTGAATATGACAAGTGGCCACTGCGTCTCCATTACTTGTCACCTTCTTCCCAGTGGTGGCGTCGCAAGATGAAGCGGAACGCCGGGTCGTTGCCCACCTGGGGCAGGGCATGGACGTCGGACTCCTCGAAGGGCTCGAGGAAGTCCGTCATCTTGCGGTACTCGCCTTCCTCAGGCCCGCGCTCGCAGGAGTTGCGGGCGCCCACGAAGGAATCGTAGCCCTCGTCGATGTCGCCCACCCAGCGGGCGTTGCCGCCGCATTGGGCCACGCACGCCGGCAGCTCGCCCTGGTTCAGGCGCTGCTCGCACAGGGTGCATTTCTCGACGACGCGCTCGTCGTCGTTGAGGTAGCGCACGCCGTAGGGGCATGCCATGACGCAGAACTGGCAGCCGATGCACTTCTCCTTGTCGATCTGGATCGTGCCGTCTTCGGCTATGTAGCTCGCCTGGGTCGGGCACACCTTCACGCACTCGGGGTTCTTGCAGTGCTGGCAGCTCATGGTGAGGAAGTACATGTAGACGTCGGGCCACTTGCCGGAGCCGTCCGGCTCGGGGTTGGGGCCTACGCGCATGACCTTGTTCCAGTAGTTGCCTATCTGCACGCCGTTGAGCGCCTTGCAGGCAACCGAGCAGGCCAGGCAGCCGACGCAGCGGTTCAAGTCGGTGATGATCGCTTTATGTGTCATGACCTACTCTCCCTTCTTCGTGTCGAGTTGCTGGTCGCGCCCCTCGTAGGTGGGCAGCCACTCCTTGAGGCGCGGGTCGTCGGACGTGTGGATGATCGGCGTGCCGCTGCTGTCGCAGGGGACCGGGTTGCCGAACGGGCTGTTCTCCGGCGTCGCCTTGTAGATCTTCACCTGGTAGGCGCGCAGGTTCGAGCTGCCCGAATGCGGGTCTTGCGCATGGTTGTCGATCAGCTGGTTGACGGCGGAGAGCTGGAAGCCGTGCCCGGCGTCTTGGACCTCCGGGTACCACCAGGTGTGCTCGAGGTTCACCACGCTCTCGTCGACGCCGTAGTACAGGTCGGCAACCTCGCGGATCTTGCCCCACTCGGTCTCGATCCACACCCAGTCGCCCTGCTCGATGCCGTACTGGGCGGCGGTGACGGGGTTGATCTCGATGCGCGGGACGGGCCACAGCTCGCGGCACCAGGGAAGCTGACGGTGCTCGGAGTGGAAGTACACGGGGATGCGGCGGCCGCTCGTGGCGGTCAGCGGGTACTCCTTGGCGCGCTCGGGGTCGGCGACGGGGCCGTGCGGCGGCTCGTGCCAGCTGGGCAGCCACAGGTCCTCGCGGTCGGGCATGTAGGACTCGATGACGCAGCTCCACAGCTCGTGCTTCATCGTGGGCGTGAAGAAGCCGGGCTTCCAGTCGGCGATGCCGGCGCCGGCCGTGTAGTCGAGGCGCGCCCACACGGCGTCGCGGCCGCGGAAGCCGCCCGTCTGGTAGCGGCGGTAGGTGCCCCACATGTCGGGCTCGATCTCCTTGGCCTGCCACCAGCCGTGGGTCTCGAAGTCCTTCACGTAGTCTGCCCAGTGCTCGTACTTGGGCGTGAGCTCGCTGAGCAGCTTGCCCCTGCGCTCCATGTTGACGACCTTGCCGTTCTCCACGGTGTAGTACGTCTTGGTGTACTCGTCGTCAGAGAGCAGCTTGATGGAGTCGTCGAGCTGCCAGTTGACGTCGGGCCACTCGTTGCCCTCCTCGGTGTTCCAAGGCTGGCCCCAACGGCGGAACAGGTCCATGAC
>CAVFDV010000148.1:0-3904 GCA_963621315.1 Oscillibacter sp. MSJ-31 | reverse complement strand
GAGGCGACGGACGCCGAGACGAAGAAGGTCGAGGCAGCCGACGACGACGACGAGATCGTGGGCGAGGAGGTCCAGGCGAAAAAGACCGCCGCCAAGGCCAAGGCCAAGAAAGACGACGAGGCCGACGAGTAGCCCCTTCGAGCTTGCATAGGGTTCACGCGGCACGTGCGGGCGCAGGCTTGCACGTGTCGTTTTTGTCGTAAGGGCGTGTGGACGCAGACGAGGAAACGACGACACGAGGAGATTGGCACGATGGCAGCAGAGATATTGACCGCAGAAGGCCGCAAGAAGCTCGAAGACGAGCTGCGCCAGCGCGAGACGGTGAAGCGCGGCGAGATCGCGGAGCGCATACGCGTGGCCCGCGAGTTCGGCGACATCTCGGAGAACTCCGAGTACGACGACGCCAAAAACGAGCAGAACATGAACGAGCTGCGCATCAACGAGATCAACCAGATCCTCTCGAATGCCACCGACGCGCCCGTCTTGGTGAAAAACGTGGTCGGCGTCGGCTCGACGGTCACCTTCAAAAACGACAAGGGCAAAGAGCAGGTGTTCACCATTGTGGGCGCCGCCGAGGCCAGCCTCGAAGACAACAAGATCTCCAACGAGGCGCCGTTTTCCCGGGCGGCCATCGGCAAGAAGAAGGGCGACAAGATCGAGTACGAAGGCCCGACCGGGCGCAAGCTCTCCTTCACCATCACGAAAGTGGACAACGGCTAGGACGAGTGGACAACGGCTAGGACGCGAACATGGCAGATGAAGAGAAGATGCATGCCGAGGTGGTGGACGACCCGCGCGAGGTGCGCCTGAACAAGCGCGCGGCGATGCTTGCGGCAGGCGAGAACCCCTACGGCGGGCGTTTCGAGCGCACGGCGGACGCGGCGCGGCTCGAACAGCGCTACGAGGGGCTGGCCGACGGCGAGACCACCGAGGACGTGGTGAAGGTGGCCGGGCGCGTCATGTCGCTGCGCGGCCAGGGCAAGGTCGTGTTCGCGGACCTGAAGGACGCGACGGGCACGCTCCAGCTCTTCATCCGCATCAACAACGTGGGCGAGGAGGCGTTCGCGCGGGTGAAAGACCTCGACGTGGGCGACTGGATCGGGGCCGAAGGGCCTGTCATGCGCACGCGCCGCGGTCAGCTGTCCGTGGCGCCGACGGGCGTCGTCTTGCTGTCGAAGTCGCTGCGCCCGCTGCCCGAGAAGTTCCACGGCCTGGCCGACAAGGAGACGCGCTACCGCCAGCGCTACGTGGACCTGATCGTCAACGACGGGGTGAAGGAGACCTTCGTCAAGCGCTCGCGCATCGTCTCGGCGCTGCGCGCATTTTGCGAGGGCGAGGGCTACATAGAAGTCGAGACGCCCATGCTGCACCCCATCGCGGGCGGCGCCACGGCCAAGCCCTTCACCGCGCATTTCAACGCGCTCGACACCGAGGTCTACCTGCGCATCGCGCCCGAGCTGTACTTGAAGCGCCTGCTCGTGGGCGGCATCGAGCGCGTCTACGAGATCAACCGCTGCTTTCGCAACGAGGGCATGGACCTCACGCACAACCCCGAGTTCACCACGCTCGAGGCCTATTGCGCGTTTTCGGACCTCGAGGGCATGATGGATTTTTGCGAGGGCGCCTTCCGCGCGGCGGCCATGGCGGCAAACGGCAGCCTGCAATGCAGCTACCAGGGCGTCGAGCTGGACTTCTCCAAACCTTTTAGGCGCGCGACCATGGTCGAGCTTGCCAGCGAGGCGGCCGGCGAGACGGTCGATTTCACCCGCAGCATCGACGAGCTGCGCGCCGTCGCGCGCCGCGGTGGCGTCGAGGTGGAAGAGGCGTGGGGCAAGGGCAAGCTCGTCTCCGAGATCTTCGAGGCGTTTGCCGAGGAGAAGCTGGTCGAGCCAACGTTTGTCACGCGCCATCCGCTCGAGATCAGCCCGCTGGCCAAGAAATGCGCCGACGAGCCCGAGCTGACGCAGCGCTACGAGCTGTTCGTGTGCGGCCACGAATACGCCAACGCCTTCGGCGAGCTGAACGACCCGGTGGACCAGGAGGAGCGCTTCGCCGCGCAGATCGCCGCCAAGGAGGCAGGCGACGAGGAGGCCATGGGCTACGACGCCGACTACATCCGCGCGCTCGAGTACGGCATGCCGCCGGCGGGCGGCATCGGCATCGGCATCGACCGGCTGGTCATGCTCCTGACGGACAACGCGTCGATCCGCGACGTGCTGCTCTTTCCGCACATGCGCCCCGAGGCCGGGCTGCAGGGTAAATAGGAGCCGCGCGCGGCGAGCCGCGTTCCGGAGCTGCGCACGGCGCTCGGAGCCGCGCGCCCGCGCCTTTACGCGCGCGCCTTCTCGAAGGCGGCGATGCGCTCCTCCTCGGCGGCGCTGGCCTCGCGCAAGAGCGCGGCAAGCCCGCCGACGTCCCTGCTTGCCAGCATTTCCAGATAGCGCGCGCGCTCCTCTTTTCTCACGACGGCCGGCGCGGCGCCGGAGGCCATCAGGCCGCGTTGCACCAAGATCCTGCCCGTCCTGCCGTTGCCGTCCTCGAACGGGTGCGTCGCCTCGAACTTGACGTGGAACTCCGCCTCGCGCTCGAAGGGGTCGCGCCCCGCGCGCACGTCGAGGTTGTAGAGGTGCACGTGCTCCATCATCTGCGCGCGCACCTGCTCCGGCGGCGGCGGGACATGCTCTGCCCCCCATATCACGACATCGACGTTCCTGTAGCCGTCCGTTTCGTGGATGTTCTTGTTGATTAGCGAGGCGACGCGCTTCACCAAGGACTCGGCAAGCTCTTCGCCGGGCGCCTGCATGGCCGCTTCGAGGGCGTATTTGTGGTTGATCGCCTCGTAGAGCTCGCGCGCGGTGGCCTGCACCGTTATGGAGTTGTCGAGCCACTGTATGGCGTAGGTCTCGGCCAGGGAAAGCGTGTTGCCCTCGATCGCGTTGGAGTGGTAGGTGGAGCGCGACACGAAGTCCTCGAAATAGGCGCGGTCGAGCTTCATGTACTCGTAGGGCGTCATGGGGGTTCGCGTCAGCTCCTCTCGGCGTTTCGGTACCGCGCATCTTAGCATTCGCCGCCCCGCACGAACGGGGCGTGCGGTCACGGCGGTGGGGCCGATTGGAACGAGTTCCACATGCCGGCGGAGTTCATGCGGTGAGACATGCTTTTTGAGCATAACCCCGGTATCACGTCTCGCATGTGGCGTTTTGGGACGTTGCGCCTACCTTGTCCGTGCCATCCGCTAAGATGAAGTCGGGTGTCGGCGACGTCAAGTCCCACGTGCTGGCAGCGCCTCCATGCAAGAAAGGAGGTGAGTTGCCCGATGGATTTCGCTATTGAAGTCGTGAAGTTCTTGACCGCTCTGGTCGGGTTCGCAGCGGCGGTGGCGGGGTTCTCGTCCAAAGCGCGGGACGGTGACCGGGAGGACAAAGGGAAAGGCCGCTAGAAGCGACCTTTTCTAAATCGACAACGGCGCTGCCCAGTACCGCAAACGTGGGCTGCCGTCGGCACCTATCTTACCCGCAGGAGCAAAATCGCGCAAATCCGCTGGGATTTCGCATTGATTTTGGTGCACCATACGTGCGACACTGAGCTTGGTCTTTTCGCAAGAAAGGGCTTCCAGGAGCCGGGGGTTGTTCCCCGGCATTTCTATACTTGTGCGCGGAAGGCACGCTTGGCCAAGCAGATCAGCATATTTGTAAACGAGGGCGGGGATTGCACCAAGAAGGATGTGATCGGCAAACGAAAACAAATTCTCCTATCATGGGGAACGGGAGGGCGCGAGCCTCGAACTCCAAGAAGCTTTTGAGAAGCGCTCGCCTCGGCCGGCTGGATGCGCGGACCATCGTAGCGGGTGGCGCATCGGATGGCCGTCTGGCCAGACGCTTTAGCCAAAGGACGGGTTCATGGC
>CAVFDV010000147.1:0-3949 GCA_963621315.1 Oscillibacter sp. MSJ-31 | reverse complement strand
GCGCGGAAAGCGCCGCATCGCGCTCTTCGGGCGTCGCGAAAGTCTCCGTGCGCGAAACGGCGCCGCGCTGCCGCAGCTCGAGGTCGCGGCAGGCTATGTAGCCGTCCGGAGTGCGCAGGTTGACAAGCACATGGTCGCGGAAGAGCGACCCCGGCTGCGAGAGGGCGCAAGACAGCAAGGCGAAGTCCCCATCGTCTACAAAAGCCGTGCAAAACAGCAGCTCGGTCTGGCGGCGCGGCGCGCAATCGTCGCCGAACATGTCGCCCGGGCCTGTCGTCGCGCGATCGACGGCCCACCACGTCTTGCCGAGGCGGCGGCAAAAGAAACGGTGGCTCCCGTCGTCGAGCTCGGCACCGTCGCGCACGGGCAGGGCCTTCGCGCACATCGGGCCGCCGAAGCCCACGTCGGCAAAGAGCAGCTCGCCGTCGCAGGAGACAAGCTCGGCACGATGGTTTATCCCGGTCGGCGCCTCGCGCCCTCGCACAGAGCGGCACAGGCACGCGCGCGCGTCGTAGCCCAGCGCCAGCAGCAGCTTTTCGAAGAGCATGTTCAACTCGAAGCAAAAGCCGCCGCGCCCCTCCTTCACGAGTTTGGTGAAAAGGGAGGGCACGTCCAGCGCCGGCGGGCGCCCCTCGGAGACGATGCCCGCAGTGGAAAACGGGATGGAGCATTGGTGCGCGAAGACGAGCCGGTCGAGCAGCTCGCGCGTGGGTTGCGCGTCTTGGGGCAGGTCGCCAAGCCCGATGCGCTCCAAATAGGCGCGCAACTGTGCGCCCGACAACAGCGCCGCCGCCGGGGCGTTCATGCCGGGAAACATGCCGGTAGAAGAGATGTTGCTCATGCGAAACCACCTTGCCCCACACGTCGCTCGCGTGCTTTTCCCATGAAGGAGTCTATGGCATCGAGGCCAGGCGGGGCAATGCCGCCTGCCTCATTTCCACGACCCTGCCTGCATCCAAAATCTCGCGGACCTGCCGGGCAATCGCCTCGACGACGGGCACAGTCACGCTGTTGCCGAGCTGCTTGTACAGGTGCGTGTCGGCAAGTTCGAGCCGGTAGTCGTCGGGAAACCCCTGCAGCCTGGCCCACTCGCGCGGCGTCATCTTGCGTATGTCCTCGCCGTTTACCGTGCCCTTGATGCGCGTCGTCGGGACGGTGGAATGCGCGCGATGGTCGACGATCAGGTTGCGCTCGCGACCCATGCCGCCCACCACGATGGCACCCGCGACGCCGTCGAGGTCGCGGATCTCGTAGCCGAAGCCGTGCCCTTTCGCCGCGTGCCGCGCCTTGTGCGCACGCAGGGTCTGCACATAGCGTGTCGAAAGGTAGTACTTGCTCGGGACGGGCGCCGCGTCCAGTATGTCGCGGATGGCCGCCTTCTTGTTCGACGGACGCGGGAAGGAAAACCGCTCCGGCGCCACGTCCTTTCGGAAACAGACGAGGTAAACGCGTTCGCGGTTCTGGGGGACCCCGAAATCCTTCGAGTTCAAGACCTTGGTGAACACCTTGTAGCCGATCTGCGCGAAGGCCCCCTCGATGACCTCAAGGGTGCGGCCTCGCCCGTGGTGCACCAACCCCTTCACGTTCTCGCAGAAGATGAGCGCGGGGCGGTGATGCCCGCATATGCGCACCACCTCGCGAAACAGGGTACCCCGCGTCTGGCCGCAATAGTCGTCGTCGAAGCCCCGATGCTTGCCCGCTTGGCTGAAGGCCTGACACGGGAAGCCCGCCAAGCATATGTCGAAAGCGGGAATGTCGCGCTCGTCGATTCGCGTGATGTCGCCGTACACATAGGGCGGGCACGCGCCCGTGTCCATGAGCAGGTCGGCGGCGGCGCATGGTGTTGCGGGCGTCGGGAAGTTCAGGGCGTAGGTCCGCGCGGCATACGTGTCGAACTCGCTGGTGAAGACGGTCTCGATCTGGTCGAACGCGCGCTCGAAGCCTAGGCGTATGCCCCCAATGCCCGCAAACAAGTCTATCGCCCTGTACATGCCGCCCCTTCTCGCCGAACTCGAGACAGAGGGCACTATAGCAACCCGCGCGGACACGTTTTCAACGTGGCGCCGCGCGCCTTCACGCGTCCAGGCAGGAGACAGGCACGACGAGCACCCCGTCGTCGCGGCGCAGGGCATGCCCCCCGGGGACCAGCACCGCGCAAAACGCCGGCTCGCCCATCGCGGACGTGTCGATTTTCTCCACGAGGCGCTTTAGGCTCGCCGCGCCCTCGTCGGCAAACGCGGCGCCGAGCTTCACCTCGAAAAGCGCATAGCGACCGTCGCGCAGCTGCACGACCGCATCGGCCTCGCGCCCGGCCTCGTCGTGGTAGTGGAACACTTCCCCGCCGAGGGCGCGAGCATATACGCGCAGGTCGCGCACGCACAACGACTCGAACAAAAGCCCCAGCGTCGAGGTGTCCAGCAACAGGGAGCGCGGGCTGGCCCCGAGGGCGGCGGCGGCTATGGAAGGGCAGGTGAAGTGCCGCGTCGGCGTCTTCGTGATGCGCGATTTCGCATGAAGCGAAGGCGTCCAGGCGGAAAGCTCCTGCACGACGTAGAGGCGGCGCAGAGCGGCGAGGTACCCGTTGACCGTGTCGCGGGACAGGTCGATGTCGCGCGACTTCAGGTCCTTCAGGATCGTCGATTGCGTCGCCTGCGAGGAGCTGAGGCGCGCGTATTCGGCCATGACCAGGCGCGCGTACTGCGGGTTGCGCGCGACGCCGTCTGCGCGCGATATGTCCTGTTCGGCGATCGTCGCCAGGTAGTCGTAGGCCATGTCGAGCGCGCTGTCGCCTTTGGCGCGCGTGACGGCATACGGCCAGCCCCCGCGGCAGACCAGGTAGGCCATGCGCTCGACGTCGCAATCGGGGCGCCCCGGGACGCCGTCGCCGCCGCCGTCGAAGAGGGCGGCCAGCGAGACCTCGCGCGTGGAGTCCCCCGACTCGGCCAGGCTCATCGGCCCCATGTCCACCGAGACGATGCGCCCCGCCCCCGAATGCGACGGGCGCGCGGTCGGCGTCGCCGAGCCCGTCAGGATGAAGCGCCCCGGCCTCTCGTCGCCATCGACGGCAAAGCGCACGGCGTCCCACAGTTGCGGCGCCTCCTGCCATTCGTCGATCAGGCGCGGCGCGCTGCCTTCGAGAAGGACCGAGGGCTTCGTGGAGGCGAGCATCTGGTAGTCGCCCCTCTTGTCGGGGTCTTGCATCATGAGCGCGCTAGAGGAGAGCTGCAGCGCCGATTGCGTCTTGCCGCACCACTTCGGCCCGCGCACCTCGACCGCCCCCGCATAGCCGAGCTTGCGCTGGACGAGCGTGTCCGTCAGGCGCGGAAGGTACTTTTTCGCGTTGAGCTTCTTTTGCGGCATATCCTGCGGCTTTCCCGTGCAACCCACCGATTGCGAGGATTTTAACCCGCCGATTGCGAAGTTTTCAACCCACCGATTGCGAAATGCGCCCAATTTCGATGAACCGGCTGGGGACAATCGACTGGAAGGCAAACAGAGCCGCACAGGTGAAATGGATGTGAAATGGATTTCGCGGCAGAGCAAGGGCGCGAGTGAAGAACCTCAGGTGCGGGCACGACGAGGCCCGCGGGCGAAAACGCCCGCGGGCCTCGTAGCTCGACCCCTTCGACGAAAGCCAAAGGGGTCGAGCGTGTTGCGGTGCGGTGCGGCGGCGTTGCGGCTCGCGCGTCATACGGCGCGTAGCGCTGCGGCTCGTGCGCCACGCGCGGTTTCCGGTGCGGAGCGCAGCCCATGAGCCGCGCGCCGCAGCCACCGCACCGCAGCGCCCGCCGCGCACGGTCCGTGCGCGGCGGGCGGACGTTCACCCTAGAGCTTGATCTCGATGTCGACGCCTGCCGGCAAGTCGAGGCGCATCAGGGAGTCGACCGTGTTGGCGGTCGGGTCCACGATGTCGATCAGGCGCTTGTGGGTGCGCATCTCGAACTGCTCG
>CAVFDV010000146.1:0-4001 GCA_963621315.1 Oscillibacter sp. MSJ-31 | reverse complement strand
CACCCGCGCCGCCCCGCCCGCACCCACGCCGCCCCGCCCGCCCCGGCCTTTTCGCCGTGAAAACGCACCCCGCCGCAGGCGCACCGGCGGCGGCGTATAATCCGCTTTGCCGGAGCCGATGTTTTCCCGTCCCCTTTGGAGAGGGCGTTCCCTGTGCCGAATTTTGCAAAACCAGTCAACCGCGTGCTCTTCGTCGTCTGCGTCGTCGCGACGGGCGCGCTCGCGGGCGCGTTCGTGTGGGCGTTCTTCTTCCTCATGGGGCGCGGCATCGATTTTCTGTGGTCTACGCTGCCGCGCCTTTTGGGCGAGGCGGTGTCCGGATGGGCGCCGGCGCTTGCGGCAGGCCCGTTCGGTTTCGTGCCCTACCCCCTTGCCCTGTGCCTCGTGGGCGGGCTTGTCATCGGCGCCTTCGACGCGAGATGCGGCGCGCGGCCCGAGGACCTGCCCGTCGTCATGGCCAAGGTGAAAGAGGAGGGGCGCTACCCCTACGACGGCATCGGGAAGCTGTCTATAGCGGCGCTGCTGCCGCTTTTGTTCGGCGGATCCATAGGCCCTGAGGCCGGCCTGACCGGCGTGATCGCGGGGCTGTGCACCTGGGTGGGCGACAGGATGCGCCGCTTCGGCGGCGAGTTCCGCGCGCTCACCATGCTCGGCACCCAGGCGGCGCTCACGGCGGTGTTCACGGCGCCCTTCTACGGCTTCGTGGCGCCCTTGGCCTCGCGCGCGGGGCGCGGCGCGGCCGCAGATGAAGGCGCCGGCGCGGGCGGCGGTTCGCACGGTGAAAGCCGCGACGGCGGGGGCGGCAGCGACATCGGCGGCGACGACGGCATCGAGATCAAGCTGCCGAAGGCGCAAAAGACCTTCGTCTACCTGTGCGCCATCGTCGGCGCGCTCGCGTCCTTCATCGTCTTGGGCGACCTCTTCGGCGGCGGCATGGGGCTGCCGCGCTTTTCCGAGATGGACGCCGGCGGCCGCGAGCTGGCGCTGGCCGTCCCGCTCGCGTGCGCCGGCTGCGCCTGCGGCTGGGTCTTTCACGCGTCGGGCAAGGCGTCGGAAAAGCTTGCCGCGCGCCTCGGGGAGCGCTCCGTCGCAAAGGCCGTCGCGGCAGGCCTCGTGCTGGCCGTCTGCGGCATGGCGCTGCCCTACACGATGTTTGCGGGCGAGGAACAATCGCACATGCTCATGGAGGCCTACACCGCCATCCCCGCAGGCGTCCTGATCGCGACGGGCTTCGTGAAGGCGGCGCTCACGCCTTTTTGCATCCACATGGGCTGGCGCGGCGGGCACTTCTTCCCGCTCATCTTTGCAGGCGTCAGCATCGGCTACGGGTTTGCCCTGCTCACGGGTGCCGACCCGGTCTCGTGCGTGGCCGCGTGCACCGCAGGCTGCATGGGGGCCGTCATGCGCCAGCCCGTCATGGCGGCCTTGCTCTTGCTCATGTGCTTTCCCCTGCGCGGCGTCGTCATCATGATCGCGGCGGCCGCCATCGGCGCGGCCATCCCCCTGCCGCGCGCCATTGCAAAAGACCTCAGCTGAGGTTTTCCGTCTTGTACGCGCTGTAGCCCTCGTAGCTATAGCTCGCGTCGATGCCCTTCATGTACACCTGGCGGTCGTCGGTCCTGTCGGTCAAGGCCGCTTCGAGCAGCGCCTTTATCTCCGTGTCGCGCACGGGGCTGCGCTCCATGGCAAGCAGGTAGTCCTCCCGGTCCACGCGGCTCCAGTCGACCACGCGCCCGGTCCCCTCTTTGAGCATGGCGTCTAGCCATATGCGCATGCTGCGCCCGTTTCCCTCGCGAAAGGGATGCGCGACGTTCATCTCGACGTATTTCTCGACAATCTCGTCGAAGCTGCCGTGCGGCATGGCGTCGATGGCGTCGAGCGCGGCGGAGAGGTACAGCGCCGAGGCGAAGCGAAATCCCCCCTTCGAGATATCGACCTCGCGCCTCGTGCCCGCGAAAGCGTAGACGTCTTGGAACAGGTGGGCGTGGATGCGCGCGAGGCCGCGAAAGGCCCCTGTCTCGAACGTGTCGAGCAGGCCGTCCTCGAACAGCTCGAGTGCGCGGGCTTTCGAGAGGCGCTCCTCGGCGCGGGCAAGCTCCATGCCGTCTTCGATGCCGAGTTTGTTGTCCAATGCCATGGGGCGTTCTCGCTTTCTCGCGCGGGGCGTCGTGCGGGGCGGGCCATCGTGGCCGTACGTGAATTATAGGCATGCGCGCCGCACGCGCCGCGCATGTGTCGCCCGCGTTTTTCGCGTGCACGCCGCACATGCGGCGCCGGCGCCCGTTTCCCGTCCGGCGACGGGCAGGCCGGATGTTAGAATTCACCCCGACTAGTTCGAGTAGGGACCGCAATCGGCGCGCCGCCTGCCTCGCCTGTCTCGGGCGCGCCGCGATGGGAAGGGGATGAAGCCATGCCGTCTTCGAGAAAATCTGCCCGCATCGCTCTTTTAGCGTCGCTTGCCGTTGCCGTGGGCGTGGCGTGCGCCTGCGCGTTTTTCGCGGCGGGCAATGCCGCGTGGGCGCAGGGCGGCGCGGGGCAAAAAGAGATAGCCCCGGGCTTCTACCAGGGCGTGGAGCTGTCCCGGCCGGACCCGCAGCAGCAAGATGCCGACGCCGCGGATGCTGTGGGGCCGCGGATGCTTGCCACAGGCTCTGCCGCCTCGACGTCTACCGACCACACGGAGACCATCAAGCAGCGCGTGAACAGGGCGTTGTCCCTTGTGGGCGCAGGCCAGGGCGTGACCGTCAAGGACAACGTCGAATACGCCGTCGTCGATTTCGAGGACCTCTCCATCTCCGATTACGAGGCGGGCGCCAAGCTTGCCTACGAGTGCGCGAACTCTTTTCCCGACTTTTTCTATCTGGGCAACAGATACGGCTGGACCGCGACCTACAGCTCCGCTGCCGGCGGCCATGTCCTCGGCTCCGTCAGATTCCGCCTCGCGTACACGGCATCGGATATCCCCCAGATGGTCGTGAAGTACAACGCGGGCATGGACGACCTCATGTCGTGGGTGCCGCCCTCGGCCTCGACGCCGGACAAGGTGAAGGCCGTGCACGACTGGCTCGTGCGCAACTGCCTCTACAACATGGCCGCGGCAGAGCAGGGCTTGAGCACCTACGGCCCGTCTCCCTGGAACGCCTACGGCGCGCTCGTGGACAAAAGCCCCGTGTGTGAGGGCTACTCGGAGGCCTTCCAGGCGGCCATGCAGCGCCTCGGCCTCGAATGCACCCGCGTCGAGCAGTGGATAGGCAACTCCGGGCACGAGTGGAACCGGGTGAAGGTGAACGGCAAGTGGTACAACGTCGACGTGACGCACGACGACCCCCTTTGCTCGGGCGAGACCGACCAGGGCTTCGACCACACGCCCGACACCAAGTACTTCATGAAAAGCGACGCCTGGTTCAAGGCCAACCCGTCGGGTGACGAATTGCACAAATGGCACAGCGAGTGGTCGCCTGAAGGGGAGGCGGGGACGGACACCACCTATGATTCCTACACGTCTTCCACGTGGTCGACCGTGAAGGCGGCCCAGACCTCGGCTTCGGGCATCAGCTCCATCTCCGTCACGCCCGCATCCGCCTCGCTGGGGTTTGCCGAGACGACGACGGTCTCCGTGGGCAGCGCGACGCCTGCCTACGCGTCCTACTACGTCCACTGGGCCTCGTCGAACCCGTTGGTTGCCTCCGTGGACCCGCAGGGCTACGTCGTCGCGGGCAGCACTCCCGGCATCACGACGCTCACGTGCACGGCGGGCGCGAAAAGCTCCACCTCGACCATCGTGGTGAAGGGGGGGGCGCTCTCGGACTCGGCCATCTCGGTCACGCTTTCCCCGGCTTCGTTTAGCTACAGCGGCAACGAGTGCCGCCCGGCCGTCTCCGTCGTCCATGCCACCTCGACGGGGAATATCTCTCTGGTTGAAAACGAGGACTACACGGTCTCGTACGCGGACAACGTGAACGCCGCCAAGGCCGACGCGCAGAGCGGCGCGCCGACGCTCA
>CAVFDV010000145.1:0-4009 GCA_963621315.1 Oscillibacter sp. MSJ-31 | reverse complement strand
GGCATCGGGTTTTTCGGCTCCCACCAGGTCCCCGACACCGAGTCGGTCGCGGTGGTGGAGAAGGCCTTGGACAACGCGAAGGCCGCGAGCACGGCGAGCGTGACGGAGTTCGTCGAGGAGTCGTCGGCAGGCGATTCGAATAGCACCGACCTCTCGAAATACGGCATCGAGATGGGCACGCTTGCTGCGTGGCTGCAAAAGGACATGAGCTACCAGGTGACGAAGCTGGAGGAGAAGGGCAACAAGGCGATCGTCACGGTGAAGGCGACGTGCCACGACCTGTCCCAGTTCCAGGACTGCATCACCACCGTCGCCAAGGAGGCGGTCTCCTCGACGGAGTTCCAAAACATCGAGACGGCAGACGAGGTCTACAAGTTGATAGGCGCCAAGGCCTACGAGCGCGCGCAAAGCGAGGCGCCCGCGAGCAAGAGCTTCGAGATGCAGGTCGTCAAAAACGGCGACACGTGGGAGCTGTCGAACGAGGACATGGCGGGCATTTTCTCGCAGCTGTGGAAATAGTCCGCGCCTTCCGGCCTCCCTCCCCGGGGTTTTCGGGAGGGAGGCTTTTTCGCGCCCACGCGCGGGCGCGCGTGCGAGGTGCCTAGGCGGGCTCTGCCCGGGCGGGGCCTAGGCGGGCTGCCCGCTGCTGTCGATGGTGAACTCGGGGTCGTCCACGTGCGGCGCAAGCTCCGTGGCCGCCGCCTTCACCCGCTCGTAGTGCACCTGCGCGATGTGCATGCGCCCGTATTTCGCGCGGTAGATGAGGTAGGTGAGCAGCCCGGTGAAGAAGAGGAAGAACACGGCCAGCAGAAACGACCCGAGGTGCACGAGCCCTTCGCCCATCTCGCCTGCGGCAAACGCCGCGCCGACGTTGTACATGTTATAGCCGCCGACCGGGATCATCACCGAAAAGCCCTCGCCGCACACGCCGGCCATCCACCCGGACAGCCCGCACGGGGCAAAGACGGCGCCCAGGCACCACGCGAGCATGAGGATCCACACCGGCTTGGCCTTGTCGGTCGCGCGCTTCACCACGAGGTAGACCACCTGGAAAAACGCCGTCAACGCCCCGCCCAGAAGGTAGGCGTAGGGAAAGACCAGCCAGCTCGTCGTCTTCTCGACGGCCGGCACCTGCACGCCGGCGGCGGTGCAGGCGTACCCGAACGCTATGCACACGGCGGCGCCCACGATGTTGAACCAGATGACAAGCCAGGCGCCCTGCCATATGCTCTTGCCCGTAGAGGCGCGCTCCGGGCTTGTCCACGGCCCGAGCATCTTCATCCCGACGGCCATCGCGAAGCCGGAGAAGGGGAGAAGCGAGCCGAACATGGCCCATTTCTCGAGCCACTGGTAGACGCCCAGGCCGCCGAGCACGCAGCCGATGCAGCCCATGAGCACGAGGACCGACCCGCCGGTGAAAAACGCGAACGGGCCGGACCCGAGCGTGGCTTGGGTGACGCTTAGGAGCGCTTGCGCGATCAACGCGAAAAGACCGCCCAGGAAAAAGCTGTAGACGACCGTTTTCCATGCTTTCATATTCGGTTCCCTCCTTGCAGGCACATGTCGTGAAGCCGCCTGCGCCAGACCCTCAGACACCGCAGGCACCTGAATTATACAAAGTGCCGCCGCCAGGCCCTCTATAATTGCGACGCGAGAAGACGAAGGGCGGAGGGGCTGGCGCGCGCGGGCGGGCGAAGGAAGCCGTGCCGGGTGAAGGCGCGTGCGCCTAGTAGGAGCGCGCCGGGTGAAAGCGCGTGCGCCTAACCGGGGGTTGTCTGATGAAGGCGCGCCGATTTGCCAAAGCGCGCCCGGTAAAAAGGCACCGGTGCCCCGCGCGCGCGTGGCGTGCCGAGAGGGAAAAGGAGCTGTGCTGTGGACGTGGTGAACGAGCCGCTGGAGCGGGCGCGCGAGAGCTTTCGCGCCGCGCGAAGACGCTATGTGGCCGCGCTTGCGGCAAAGGGCATCGGTTTTGCCCCCGAGGGGGCGGGAAAGGAGCGCCGCGCCGAGCTGCGCCAGGCCTTGCGCGACGCCGGCGCCGCCTTCAGAAACGACGGGGCCTCCATCGTCTCGGGGTGGCTGTCCAAGGCATGCGTGGAGTGCACGGGCTGCGGCGGCTCGGAGACCTTCTCGACGACCCTCGAATGCCACCGCGACTGCTATTTCTGCTTCAACCGCAACCTGGCCGACTACGAGCGTTTTTTCAAGGAGGGCTGCCCCTGGGAGGCCGAGCTTGCGCGCTCTGCGGCAGACAACGCGGGCAAGCTCGCGTGCGTCGCCTTGACGGGCGGCGAGCCGCTCGTGGACCCGGACACCGCCGTGCGCTTTGTCGAGGAGGCGCGCGAGAGGTTCCCGGACGCGCACATGCGCATGTATACCTCGGGCGACCTGCTCGACGGGACTTGCGCGGCGCGCCTGGCAGAGGCCGGCTTGTCCGAGCTGCGCTTTTCCGTGAAGCTCGACGACCCGCCGGAGCTGCAGGAGCGCGTGTTGGAGAACATGGCGCTGGCCGGGGATTTCATCGACGACGTGATGGTCGAGATGCCCGTCGTCCCCGGCACAGGCGGGCAGATGCGCGCGCTCATGGCCCGTTTCGACCAGGCGGGCATACGCGGGATGAACCTGCTCGAGTTCTGCTTTCCCTTCGCGCGCTGGAACGAGTTCGCCCGCCGCGGATTTGCCGTGCGCAACCCGCCCTATCCCGTGATGTTCGACTACGCCTACTCGGGCGGCCTTGCCATCGCGGGCAGCGAGGAGCTGGCGCTCGAGCTGATGCTGTGGGGCATGGACGCGGGGCTGTCCTTCGGCATGCACTATTGCTCGCTGGAAAACAAGCACCGCAGCGAGATGCGCCAGCGCAACGGGGGAGTGTGCGGTGAAGGGGACGGCACCGCCTCGGATAGCGCGGCCGCCGCGGCCGGCCTGCCGCCCTGCATCTCCTTTGACGAGGGCGATTTCTTCTTGAAGGCGGGCAAGCTCTTCGGGCTCGACCGCGCGCGCGGCAAGGCGGCGCTTCTTGCGGCGGGCTGCACGGACTTCATCGACGACGCGGAGGAGGACTCGACGGCCTTCCCGCTTTCGTTCATGCCCGCGTTGGAGGGCACGTCCACCTGCCCGCAAGTCGCCTTCAACGTGCTCGACCACGACGAGCAGGGCGGCTTTCTCGTCGAGGTGGGCTTGTTCGACGCGGACGCGAAGGAGCCGTGCGCCCTGTACTAGCCCGTGCGCGTCGCTGCCTTCACCCGGGCGCTGCGTCGCACCGCCGCGTGACGCAGCGCCGCGTGACGCAGCGCCGGCATCTCCGCCGTGTCTGCACCCCAAAGGAAAACGCCCCGCATGCGGCGAGGCGTTTTCACCATGTGCATATGCCTGCGGCTCGCCGCGTCGCCTTCACCCTACGCGCTGCGCCCCTGCGCCCACGCGTCCCAGTCCTGCCTGGACCCGTAGAACTTGTTCAAGTCGAGCAGGCCGCTATACCCGCTCACGTCGCCTTGGCTCGTGTACTGCCGGCACACGCACGAGTAGGCGCCCTCGTTCCACGGCGTGTCCTGGTAGCCGGTCGTGTCGTAGTTCGCGTATTGCGCGATCCACAGCGGCCCGGAGTAGTAGCGCGAGATGCTTTGGCTGACGTAGGTCCACGCGGTCTTGCCCGTGCGGTTTTTCACCTGCGCGCGCCACCTGTCCGTCCACCACGAGCCGTTTTCGGAGTACGCCGAGTTCTGCTCGCTTTCCCAGTCGATCACGAGCACGGCGCGCCCGATGTAGTCGGCCACCTGGTCGGCGAAGAAGTTCGCCTCGTCTTCGGGGCTTTTGCCGGCCGCGTAGTGGTACAGCCCGAGCTTCTTGCCCGAGTTCAGCGTCGCGTCTGCCATCGCGCGCCAATAGGGGTTGATGTAGCTTTTGCCCTGCGAGACCTTCACGATGATGAAGTCCGCGTCCACCGACCAGATGTCGATGCCGGCATCCCCTTCCCCGGAGTAGATGTCGATGCCGCGCAACGACTGCTTCGTGT
>CAVFDV010000144.1:0-4070 GCA_963621315.1 Oscillibacter sp. MSJ-31 | reverse complement strand
GCCGGTTTGAGGACGGGCGCGAGACGCCCCTTTTCCTGAATAACTTAACTCGCACCATCGCCGCCCTTTTCACCATGAAGCGCCGAAGGCGTGCTAAAATCGCGGGTTACGACGTGCATTCGAGCAGGAAGGCGAGCACCACATGGACGAGACCTCGGCCACATGCCCCATATGCGGCGAGCCGATCGCGACGCAGGCAAGCGAGTGCCCGCGCTGCGGCTTCAAGCTGATCGGAAAGACCCAGGCCTTCGCCCCGGTGGGCGCGGGCGGCGCCGGCGCGTCCGCGCAGCAGGGAAAGGCCGACGTGGTCCCCGCCCTCGAGGTGCTGAAAGGCCCGTATGCGGGTGAGAGTTTCCGCATGGGGCTCGGCGACTTCACCATAGGCCGCGACCCGTCGTGCGACCTCTTCCTCTCCAACATGACCGTCTCGCGCCATCACGCCACCATCCACGTGGACGAGGCGGGCGCGACCATCACCGACAAAGGCTCGCTCAACGGCACCTGGGTGGACGGCAAGGTCGTGGACCGCGCCCCGCTCGTGCCCGGCACGAACGTGCAGATAGGCACCTTCGACATGGTCTACGTGCATGTCCCGGCCTCGCAAAAGGGGGCATGAGCACACCCCGGCGATGCATTGCCCCCGCATACATACCACGGTGAAGGAAAAAGGCGCGCGCGGCGCGTGCGCTGTGCGCGGCACATCGGGCGCATCGCTGCGCACTACCCTTGGCGCATCACTGCGCTGCGCCCTCGCGCTTGCCCTGGCCTGCGCGTTCTCGCTGCCGCCGGCCTTTGCCTACGCGGACAAGGCCGCCTCTTCGTCTGCCGCCTCCGGCCAAAGCGCGGACACGGCGGCTTCCTCGCAGGGCAGCGCGGCCAAAAAAGACGGCGCGGACGCCTCGAAGGCGGGCGATGCCACGAAAAAGGACACGACGGCAAACGGCGTAAACGGCACGGGCAGCGCGGACGGCGCGGGCGCGGCAGACGACGCGACGCAGACCCAAGACGCGGCCGGCCAGGACGGACCTGCGCAAGGCGGCGACGCGTCCCCGCAAGACAACGTGCAAGAACAGCTCTCCGACGACATGCCTGCCGAAGAGCGCGAGGCCAAGCTCAAGGAGGAGGCCGAGAGCCTGAAGGGCAAGGCCGACCAGGCGGCGTCGCGCCTGTCCGAGCTGGCGAGCAACCTCGAGACCTCCTACGAGGACTTGAACCAGATAAACAAGGACATCGCCGACACCCAAAACGAGATAGCGTCCCTCGAGCAAAAGATCGAGGAGACCGGCCGGCGCCTCGAAGAGGCCAAGGCGGCGCTCGGCACGACGGCCAAGGAGATGTATTGCACGGGCGGCGAGAGCAGCTTCCTGTCCGTCTTGCTGGGCTCGACGGACTTCGAGGCCTTCATCTCGAACGCCTTCTTGTTGAACAAGGTCGCCTCCGGCTGGCAAGACGCGATCAGCGAGGCAGGCGAGCTGTCCCGCAGCTACACCAACCAGAAGAACCTCCTCTCCACGGCGCAGCAAAAGCAAAGCTCGCTGCAGCTGGAAGCCACGCGCAAGGGCGTGAGCGTCGCGCTGGCCATGTCCGACCAGTCCACGCTTTTGGAAAATCTCGACTCGTCCACGCTGGAAAAGGCGCGCGAGCTAGACGGCGTGACGGGCGGCAACTACGCGGCCTCCGTCGGCACGCACACGGGCGCCATCTCCGACGCCCTGTCCGCGAGCGAGAGCTGGTACAGCAACGCGGGCGACTCGACGAGCAGGGAAGGCTCGCATCCGGCCGCCGTCGAGATCGCGCGCCAGTACCTCGGCGTGCCCTACGTGTGGGCGGGCGCCTCGCCTTCCGGCGGCTTCGACTGCTCGGGGCTGGTCCTCTACGTCTACGCGCAGCTCGGCATCGACCTGCCGCATTTCGCGCGCTCGCAATACGATTGCGGCCAGCACATCGCCTACAGCGCCCTCATGCCGGGCGACCTCGTGTTCTTCGGCAGCAGCGTCGAGGCCATCCACCACGTGGGCATCTACATCGGCGACGGGCAGTTCCTCCATGCGCCGCAGACGGGCGATGTGGTGAAGATCTCGAACCTCTCGGCCCGAAGCGACTTGATCGGGGCATGCCGCCCGCTCTAGGCATGCGGACGCGCGCCGCGCCGCAGCTCCGCCCGCACCCGCTTGTGCGCGCTTTGGCTTTGCCCGCACCCGTCAGGGGCGCGCTTTGGCTCCGCCCGCATCCGCCGCCGCGCTCTTCACCCGCGCTCGTGGCATGCGCGCCTAAAGCTGCGCCCGCGCCCGTCTTTTCGCGCCCGCGCCATCCGCCGCGCCGCCCGCCATGCGCGCCCCTTGCAAAAATCCCAGTTTGCGCATAGGCTACGGGCTACGTGAAGCAAAATTTCGCCTGCAAAGCGCTCGTTTCAGGGAGGCGCGAGAAGATGCACGAGACGACGCACGAGACGCGATTGCATATCCCGGCCGGCACGCCCGACGCATGCGGCACGCCCGCCGCGCGCCGCCACCTCCGCCGCCTGCGCGCAAAGCAAGCCCGTATGCTGGTGAAACGGGGTGTCGCGCTTGCCTGCGCCGCGGTCTTGGCCGTCTCGCTCGTGCCCGCCGCCGCCCACGCGGACCCCGAGGCCGCGGACGCCGGCCAGGCCCAAAGCTCCCAAGACGCGATAGGCGCGGCGGCTCAAAAGCTCTCCGAGCTGTCCTCGCAGGCGGAGTCGGCGGCGGTCGCGCTCGCCTCCATAGAAAGCCGCATCGACTCGACGAAGGCCGAGATCGAGGGCACGCAGCAGGAAATCGCCCAAAAACGCGAGGAGCTGCAAGACGCGAAGGCAAACCTCGGCGCCACGGTGCAGGAGGTCTATAAAAACGGCAGCGTCTCGTACCTGTCCGTGCTGCTCGACTCCGCGAGCTTCGAGGAGTTCTCCACGCGCTTCTACATGTTCTCCAAGATAGCGTCCAAGCGCGCCGACACGATCCAGACGGTCACCACGCTGGCAAAAGACCTCGAAAGCGCCGAGCAGCAGCTTTCGGCCACCCTCGACGAGCAGCAGCAGCTGAAGGTGGAGGCCGCGTCGAAGAAGAGCGCCGCAGAGGAAAGCGTCGCGCAGCAGCAGGCCATACTCGACGGCCTGACCGAGGAGCAAAGAGAGGCGGTGAACGCCAGAAACGACGTCGTGGACGCGGAGACGTCCGCAGCAGGCGACGACGGCGCGTACGACACCGGCTGGCAAGACCCCGCCCGGGAGCAGGAGACCTATGTCGCGCCCGTGGCGCCCGCGCCTTCCTACGAGCCCGAGGTGCCCGACGACGCCGGCGCGGACTCGTCTTCGGACTCGGGCGCCGGCCAGGCGGCGGTGGACGTGGCGATGAACTACCTGGGCGTGCCCTATGTGTGGGGCGGCACAACCCCGTCGGGCTTCGACTGCTCGGGCCTCATGCAATATTGCTTCGCGAAGGTGGGCATCTCCATCAGCCGCGTCTCGTCGAGCCAGTACTACGACGGCACGCCCGTCTCGCGCTCCAACCTGCAGCCGGGCGACATGGTCTTTTTCGGCAGCGACATCCACCATGTCGGCATGTACATAGGCGACGGCCTCTATATCCACGCGCCGCGCACGGGCGATGTGGTGAAGATCTCGAGCCTTTCGAGCCGCAGCGACTACTTCGGCGCCTGCCGCGTCTGGTAGCGCCGCGTTGCGCCGCTTGGAGCCGGGCGCGCCCGGCCGCCCCGGATAGCCGGCCGGGCTTCCGCGCCCCCGTTTTCAGGTATGTAAATTTTCCCCTCCGAGACCGCAAGCCCTTCTTCTGCGTACATGCGCGCGAGTATCATGCGTTCGTCTTGATTTCAAAAGCGAACGAGGGGTACCCATGTCTGTGAAAGCGAAAGCCTGCCGCATCGTCGGAAAGACCGCATGCATCGCCGTTACCGCCGCGATGGTGTTCTCGATGCTGCCCGCGACCCAGATAGCCCAGGCCCGCCCCGACAGCACGGAGGACTCCGAGGCCACTACCGCGCGCGAGAGCATGCTCGCCGAAGTGTCCTCGGTGGAGGACTTCGCGAAATCGCAA
>CAVFDV010000143.1:0-4174 GCA_963621315.1 Oscillibacter sp. MSJ-31 | reverse complement strand
GCGAAGACCGTTGCCGCCTAAGCTAGCCCTCTGCCACACAAACTACCGAAGCCTCAAACAAAACGCGCGCCCCCTTCGGCAAGCTGCCAAAAGGGGACGCGCGCTACACGCGTTTGCGCGGAAGAAGCCCGTGCGGCCTAGCCCTTGATGGCCGCGTGCGCCGCCGCCAGGCGCGCCACCGGCACGCGGTACGGCGAGCAGGACACGTAGTCGAGGCCTGCCTTGGCAAACTTCGCGATGGAGTCCGGGTCGCCGCCGTGCTCGCCGCACACGCCCAGCGTCAGGCCCGGGTTCGTGGCACGGCCGCCCTCGACAGCCATCTTCACGAGCTTGACCACGCCGTCGTCGACGGTGGCAAAGGGGTTCACCTTCATGATGCCCAGGTCCTCGTAGTCGCCGAAGAAGGCGCCCTCCACGTCGTCGCGCGAGAAGCCGAAGGTCATCTGCGTGAGGTCGTTGGTGCCGAAGCTGAAGAAGTCGGCGTCGGCGGCCACCTCGTCTGCCGTGACGGCCGCGCGCGGCGTCTCGATCATCGTGCCGATCTGGATGAAGGACAGGTCCACGCTTTCGCGTGCCTCGACCTCGGCGATGGCCGTCTTGGCCTCAGCCTTCACGTAGGCAAGCTCCTTTTCCATGGACACGAGCGGGATCATGACCTCCGGCTTGGGGTCGAGGCCTTCTTTGAGCAGCTTGGCGCATGCCGTGGCGATGGCACGCACCTGCATCTGCGACAGGCCCGGCATGACGATGCCCAGACGGCAGCCGCGCAAACCCAGCATCGGGTTGGCCTCGGCCTGCGCGTCGGCGGCGGCCAGAAGCTTCTTGGCCTCGGCGCAGTCCTTGCCGGCAGCCTCTGCGACGGCCACCTCGACGGCCAAGTCGCGCGGGTTGGGCAGAAACTCGTGCAGCGGCGGGTCGAGCAGGCGGATGATCACGGGCAGGCCGTCCATGGACTTGAGCATCTCGTAGTAGTCGCCTGCCTGCGCCTCGTAGAGCTTGTCCAGGGCCTCTTCGTAGGCGGCAGAGCCGTTGTCGGCCAAGATCATGTCGGCGACGAACTGCTTGCGCTCGCCCAGGAACATGTGCTCGGTGCGGCACAGGCCGATCCCTTCGGCACCCATGTCGCGCGAGAGCTGCGCATCGGCCGGGTTGTCGGCGTTGGCGCGCACGCCCAGCTGCCTAAACTCGTCTGCCCAGGAAAGCAGCGTGCCCAGATCGCCGGACATCTCCGGCTCGACCAGCTCGACGGCGCCGAGCATGACCTCGCCGGTCAGGCCGTCGATGGAGATGACGTCGCCCTCGCGTATGACGGTATCGGTGCCCGCGACGGCGGCCTGCTTCTTGTCCGCGTCGATGTCGAGGGTCGCGACACCGCACACGCACGGCGCGCCCATGCCGCGCGCGATGACGGCGGCATGCGAGGTCTTGCCGCCGTGGCTGGTGAGGATGCCTTCTGCCGCAATCATGCCCTTCAGGTCGTCGGGCGTGGTCTCCCAGCGCACGAGCACGGTCTTGCGTCCCTCCTCGGCGGCCTTGACCGCCGCGTCCGAGGAGAACACGGCCTCGCCCACCGCGGCGCCCGGCGAGGCGTTCAGCCCGGTGGCGATGACGTTTTTAGCCGCGCCCTTGGCGATCTGCGGGTGCAGCAGCTGGTCGAGCTGCTCGGGGGCGACGCGCGTGACGGCGGTCTTCTTGTCGATCATGCCCTCGTCGACCATCTCGATGGCGATGCGCAGCGCGGCCGTGGCCGTGCGCTTGCCCACGCGGGTCTGGAGCATGTAGAGCTTGCCCTGCTCGATGGTGAACTCGATGTCCATCATGTCGCGGTAGTGGTCTTCGAGCACGCCGAAGATGTCCTCGAGGGCCTGGCCGGCCTGCTCGAGGCCCGGACGCGTCTTCAGCTCGGCGATCGGCGAGGTGTTGCGGATGCCGGCCACGACGTCTTCGCCTTGCGCGTTCACCAGGAAATCGCCGTAAAAGACCTTCTTGCCGGTGGCGGCGTCGCGGGTGAAGGCCACGCCGGTGGCAGACGTGTCGCCTTTGTTGCCAAAGACCATGGTCTGGACGTTTACCGCCGTGCCCAAATCGTCGGAGATCTTGTTTTGCTTGCGGTAGATGATGGCGCGCTCGTTCATCCACGAGCCGAAAACGGCCTGGATGGCCAGCATGAGCTGCACGTCGGTGTCTTGCGGGAACTGCACGGCGCCGTCTGCCACCAGCTCGGGGTACTCTTCGCCCGAGACGTTGTCGGTGAAGATCTGCTTGAATGTCGCGACCAGCTCCTGGAGGTCTTCGGCGGACAGCTCGGTGTCCTCCTTCACCCCGCGCCCGGCCTTCATCGCGGTGATGGCGTTTTCGAACTTGTCGCCGTCGATGCCCATGACCACGTTGGAAAACATCTGGATGAAGCGGCGGTAGGAGTCCCACGCGAAGCGCGGATTGTCCGTCTGCTTGATCAGGCCCTGGACGGACCGGTCGTTTAGCCCGAGGTTCAAGACCGTGTCCATCATGCCCGGCATGGACATGGGCGCGCCGCTGCGCACGGAGACGAGCAGCGGGTCGTCGACATCGCCGAGCTTCTTGCCCACGCGCGCCTCGAGGTCGCGCAGGTACTCGTGGATGGTGTCCACGGCGCCTTCGGGGAAGGTGTTGTTGTTGGTCGCGTACTCCACGCAGGTCTGGCACGAGATGGTGAAGCCGGGGGGCACCGGCAGATCGAGGTTGGCCATCTCGGCCAGGTTGGCCCCCTTGCCGCCGAGGGTGTAGTTCATGTCCTTGTTGCCCTCGGTGACGTTGTTGCCTTGCGCGTCGTGGCCGAATGCAAACACGCGCTGCTGAGTATCAGACACCTTGTCTCTCCTTATCACTTGCCGACTCGTCCGGTGCAAATGCCGCGCCCGGCGCCGTGTCAGGTACGGCCGCATGGCCGACCCGCCGCGTCGTAGAGCGCATACCGCGCATATGGTAGCGCCTCGGCGGGGCGGGCGGGGCGACATATCGCCTGAACGCATCGAATGGACATGCGAGCGCCGCGTGGCAGGCCGGCGGGGGACACCTTTTTCGTTTCACGTGGTAAACGAAGCGCGCGCCACGTGCGCGCGCGCGGGCGGCTTGTGCTTATATGTAGGGCCTGAATAAAGGACGCGCGCGCCCGCGCGCCGCAAGCTCCGCCCCCCGACCTTTTCGGCGCGGCGCGGAACGCGCGCGGGGGCGAAACGACATCACGACGGGAGGCGGCCTTCGTGGAGCTGCTCGAGATACTTCTCATACTCCTTGCCCTGATCATCGTCTCGGCGGTGCTCGACTCCGTGCTGCCGCGCGTGTCGCTGCCGCTCGTGCAGGTGGGCATCGGCGTCGTCGTCGGGCTGTTCTCCGTCTTTCCCGTGAACCTGACCGACATCGACGCAGAGCTCTTCCTCATCCTCTTCATCGCGCCTTTGCTCTTCGACGAGTCGCGCAACGCCGACTACGCCTCGATGAAGGCCAACCTCAAGGGCATACTCTCGCTGGCCATAGGCCTCGTGATCGTCATCACCTTGTGCGTCGGGTTCACCCTGAACGTGGTGCACCCCTCCATCCCTCTTGCCGCCGCCTTCGCGCTCGGCGCCGCGCTAGGCCCTACCGACGCCGTGGCCGTGGCGGCGCTCGGCGGCGACATCAACCTCTCGCGCCGCCAGAAAAGCCAGCTGTCCGGCGAGGCGCTCCTAAACGACGCGTCCGGCGTCGTGTCCTTCCAGTTCGCCATCGCGGCGGCCACGACGGGCACGTTCAGCATCGCCAAGGCAAGCGCGACCTTTGCCATCGACTTCATGGGAGGCATCGTCATAGGCGTGGCCATCGGCGCGCTCTACCTCGTCATCATCCGCAACATGCGCCGCCTCGGGCTCGAGTCGGCCACCATCCACATACTCTTCGAGATCCTGTTGCCGTTTTCCACCTTCCTCATATGCGAGCACATCGGGGTGAGCGGCATCTTGGGCGTCGTGGCCTGCGGGCTGTTCGTCGCCTTCTTCCCGCAAAAGCTCAAGCCGGCGGGCGCGCGCAAGACCGTCCACGAGACGCGCGTGCACCTCGCGTCGAGCAGCCTGTGGGAGGTGCTCTCGTTTGCTTTAAACGGCATCGTCTTCCTCTTCCTCGGCATCACGCTCGTGCAAACCGTAGGCCCTCTGGTCGC
>CAVFDV010000142.1:0-4179 GCA_963621315.1 Oscillibacter sp. MSJ-31 | reverse complement strand
GCCGCCGACCCCGCAGATGACGAGGTCGAGGCCTTCTCGTTCACGCGTGCGCATGGCCGCCTCCTTCCGCGCCTTCGTTTGCAGGCCCGCCGGCGTTGGCGCCCGCGGGCACGTCGGCGTCCGCATCGGCGCCCGTATTCGCCTTGCCCGCGCCTTTTGCACCCGCCGCCGCGTTTGGCTGTGCGTCCCTCGCATCCGACTGTGCGTCCCCTGCGTCCGGCGCCTTGATCGCACCCGTCGGGCACACCTGCGGGCACAACCCGCAGCCGTTGCAAAGCGCGGCGTCGATCTTCACCGCGCCGTCTTCGAGAAAGAGGGCGGGGCAGCCCAGCCGGTCGATGCAGGCATGGCAGCGCACGCACGCGCCCTGGTCGATGAACAGGGGCGCGCGCTTCTCGGGGTCGACGTAGATGCACGGCGCCTTGAAGACGAGCGCGCGCACCCCGCCGCCCGCATCGACCGCCCCGACCGCGTCTTTCACCGCCTGCATCGCGCCCGCTTGGTCGAATGGGTCGACGAGCGTGCAGGGCACGTCCAGCGCCTCGAGCACGCGCGGGATGGAAAGCGCCGCGCCGTCCGGGCCGCCGCTTGCCGCACTATCCGGGGCGCCGTCTGTCGCACCGCCGCTCGCCTTGCCGCCCGCAGCTCCGCCACCCGCAACCGCACCGCCGGCCGCCGCACCGCCGCCCACGTCCATGAGGGTGCGCCCCGTGCCCGGGTGCGGCTGCTGCCCGGTCATGGCCGTCGTCGAGTTGTCGAGCACGCACAAGACGAGCTTGTGGCGGTTGTAGACGGCGTTCACGACGCCCGTGATGCCGCTCGCGAAAAAGGTCGAGTCGCCCACGAAGCCGAAGGCCAGCGTCTCGGGGTCTATGCACGAGATGCCCTGCGGCACGGTGAAGCCCGCGCCCATGCACACGCAGGTGTCGACCATTTCAAGCGGCGCGGCATTGCCCAGCGTGTAGCAGCCGATGTCGCCGCAAAACGCCGCCTTGCGCGTCCCCACCGCACGCTTGACGGCCAGAAAGCTCGCGCGGTGCGGGCATCCGGCGCATAGCACGGGCGGGCGCGCGGGCAGCTCGGGCTTGGGCGCGGAGCAGCCCGCCGCCGCAGTCCCGGTGCCGTCCCTTTCGCCCGGCGCACCTGCGTTCGCGTTCTCGCCCGCATCGCCGTCCTTGGTGAAGGGGGAGATTGCGCCTGCGGAGGCAAGCGCCGTCTTCGCGGCGTCGCCATCACCATCCCCCGCGTTGCCGCTGTCTTCACCATCCCCCGTGCCGCCGGCATCTTCACCATCTCCTGCGCCTGCCAGCCGCTCCAGCGCCGCGAGCACCGTCTCGACGCTTTGCTCGCCCTCGTAGGGGAAGGTGCCGTCGAGCTTGCCGTGCACCGTGCGCTTCCAGCCGCGCCGCCCGCACAAAAAGACCAGCTCGCGCTCTATCACGGGGTCGAGCTCCTCGACGACGAGCACTTCTTCGCACGCGTCGAGGAACTCCAGCCCGAGCGTCTCGGGGAAGGGGTAGGGCATGCCCACCTTCAACAGCGGCACGTCCAGCCCCGCCATCTCGAGCGCTTCTTTCACATAGTGATACGACACGCCGCCTGCCGCGATGCCGAGGGGGAAGGGCTGCGCGCCTTGCGCCGCCGCCCCCGACGCTGCCCCCAAGGCCGCCCCCAAGGCCGCCCCGAGGCCCGCAGCCGCATGCGCCGCCGCCGCAGGCGTGCCCGGCTGCGCGCCCCGCGCCCTCTGGGCAAACGCCATCGTGCCGCGCGCGTGGTGCTGCCCGCCCATCTCGATGCGGTTCGGGTGCCAGCCGTTCGCGAAGTCGCGGGCGATCTGCGCCGCACGGGCCTCGGCGCGCGCGTGATTGGCGCGGCTCGTCTTGGGAAAGACCACCCAGCGGGCCGCGTCGCGCTCGAAGCCGGACGCCTCGTGGCGGAACTGCTCCCAATAGGGGTCGTCCTGGCCCATCCCGGGGTGCTTGAACGTCTCCATGGGCGCGCAATCGGCCACCCCGCCGCGCGTCTTCACCGTGCCGCAGGCGTGGCACACGCGCGTCGTTGGCCGCACGATCACGGGCGTGTCGTAGCGCTCCGAGATCTCGAAGGCGTCTTGCACGATGCCGTAGCACTCGCCTGCGCTAACAGGGTCGAGCACGGGCACCTTCGCGAAGCGCCCGAAGGCGCGCGTGTCCTGCTCGGTCTGGCTCGATATGGGGCCCGGGTCGTCTGCCACGACGAGCACGAGGCCGCCCTTGCACCCCAGATACGAGAGCGTCATCAGCGGGTCGGAGGCCACGTTGAGCCCCACCTGCTTCATCGTCACGAGCGCGCGCGCACCGGCCATGGACGCGCCGGCCGCCGCCTCGAGCGCCGCCTTCTCGTTCGTGGACCATTCGACGTGGACCGAGCCGTCGTTGTGCGCGGCGACGGTCTCGAGCACCTCGGTGGACGGCGTGCCGGGATAGCCGGCCGCGAAGTTCACCCCGGCATGCAGCGCGCCCAGCCCCAGCGCCTCGTTTCCCATCAGCAGATATACGGTCATGCGCGTTCCTCCTTGCGGGGCACATGGTACCATCGTGGCGTTTACGCGGCGTGCGCTTCGGCAGGAGGATGTGGATATGGCAGGCATGGACATACGCTACACGGACACGCGGGGCACGGTGAAAGACCCGGTCTCGTTTTCCGACGCCCTCTTGCAAGGCCTCGCGCCCGGCGGCGGCCTGTTCGTGCCGCAGGTCGTGCCGCAGGCCACGCTCGGATCGGTGCTCGCGTTGGCCGAGCTGCCCTATGCGCAGCGGGCCGCGCGCGTCTACAGCTGGTTCGGGGTGGACTTCTCCGACGACGAGCTGGCGCGCCTGATGAAGACGGCCTACGCGGACAATTTCGACACGCCCGCCATCTGCCCCATCGAGCAGGTGGGCGACACCTACGTGCTCGAGCTGTGGCACGGGCCGACGAGCGCCTTCAAGGACATGGCCCTGCAATGCCTGCCGGTGTTCTTCTCCGAGACGGTCGAGCGCCGCCAGCGCGCCGGCGAGCTGCAAAACGACTACCTCATCGCGGTGGCCACGAGCGGCGACACGGGCAAGGCGGCCTTGCGCGGTTTTGCCGACCGCGCGCACATCTCCATCGTCGTCTACTACCCGGACGGCGGCGTGAGCGACATCCAGTACAAGCAGATGGCCACGCAGGAGGGCGCCAACGTGCGCGTCTTCGGGGTGCGCGGCAACTTCGACGATTGCCAGACCAGCGTGAAGCGCATGTTTGCGGACGCGGATTTCGCCGCGCGCCTGGCCGCCGGGCACCGCATCGCCTTGTCCAGCGCGAACTCCATCAACTGGGGGCGCCTGCTGCCGCAGGTCGTCTACTATTTGTCGGCCTACGCGCAGATGGTCGCGGACGGGCGCGTCGCGGCCGGCGAGCCGATCGACGTGTGCGTGCCCACGGGCAACTTCGGCAATATCCTGGCCTGCTGGTATGCCAAGCAGGTGGGTGCTCCCATCGACCGCGTCATATGCGCGAGCAACGCCAACCGCGTCCTCACCGACTTCATCGAGACGGGCGCCTACACGGTGGCCGGGCGCGATTTCGTCTTGACCCCGTCTCCCAGCATGGACATCCTCGTGTCGAGCAACCTCGAGCGCCAGCTCTTCGAGCTGACGGGCCGCGACGCGCGCCGGATCTCCGGGTGGATGAAGGACTTGAAGGAAAAGGGCGGCTTTTCCGTGGACGAGGCCACCTTCGCGCGCCTGCAGCGCGAGTACCGCGGCGGTTCGGTCTCCAACGCCGAGTGCCTGGAGACGATACGCGCCGTCGAGGCCGAGCACGGCTACCTGCTCGACCCGCACACGGCCGTGGCCTGGGCCGTCGCGCAGCACCACCGCTCGGACAACCCGTTGCTCGTGGCCAGCACGGCGCATTGGGCAAAGTTCGGCGCCGACGTCTACCGCGCGCTTGCGGGCATCGCGGCAGGCGAGCCGCTGCCGGCCGAGGTCGCGGGGTTGACAGGGCCTGCCCTCAACCGCGCGGTGGTGGACTTGCGCGGCGGGCGCGGCTCCATCCCGCCGGCGCTCGACGCCCTCGACGACGCGCCCATCCGTTTCACCGACGTCATCGACGGCGACGTGGACGCCCTCGAGGCCTCCGTGGAGGGTTTTCTGGGCTGAAGCGCCGCGCCTG
>CAVFDV010000141.1:0-4193 GCA_963621315.1 Oscillibacter sp. MSJ-31 | reverse complement strand
CGTCGGGTTGTCCTTGTCGAAGCCCTGCGGCGCCTGCCAGGAGATGTCCACGAGGCCCTTCTCGCCGCAGGCGTAGGTCAGCTCCAGCGTGCGGGGCAGGCTCCAATCGGGCTTTTTCCCGTCGTCTTGCTCTTGCTGGTAGGTGCAGGCGTCCAGGAAGGTCATCTCGACGTCGCTCGGCTGGGTATACGACTGGTACTCGTAGGGGCCCGTGCTCGCGAAGTTCACGTAGAGCTTTTGCGTGCCGTCGCTGTCTTTTGCCACGTAGGCCAGGGACTTGTCGAGACCCACCTCGTTCAACGAGACCTCCACCGAATCGGCCAGCTTGTAGCTGACGCCTTCGGGAAGCGAGAGGTTCAAGGGCAGCGACGCCGTGTAGCTCGTCAGGTGCACGGCCTCGCCGTCGTCGCCCGAGCCGGTGGGCAACCAGGAAAGGGCGACGCCCGCTTCCGTCTTGTCCTTGAAGTAGCTCGTCACGTCGAGCATCGTCTCCGCGTCCGCCGTGCCGATCTGCACGCACGAGGCCGCGGCCGACAAGGGCTGGTGCGCCTGCGGGGCGTCGAAGCCGACGTCGATCTTCGAGATCACGGGCGTGTACACCGCAAAGATCTTGTCGGCGTAGGCAGACGAGAAATCCTCGATCGTGATGGTCGTCTGCGTGCTGTCGACGCTGCATTTATCGTTGAGCGACTCGTCCCACACCCAGTGGCTGAAGACCCTGCCGGTCTGCTCGGGCGCCGTGGCCGTTGTCGTGGCGCCGAGGTCTGCCGTCACGTCGATGGTGGCCGACCAGCGCGTGTCGCCTTCACCGTAAAGCGCGGTGTCCGTGCAGCCGATCTGGATGGTCTTTTGCAGCGTGTCGTCGAGATGGTAGGAGCCAGGCACCTTGTCCGATTCCACCTCGCCGCGCACCGCCCACACGGAAAGCTCGTAGAACTCGCTGTCGTCTTGCGGGCACGTGAGCACGATCCCCGCGTCCGGGTTGTAGTCCTTCGTCTCGCCGCCGTTTACCGTGTACTTGATGCTCGCGCCGTCCGTCGCGCACGACGCCTTGACCGTGAGCGTGTTGTCTTCTCCCAGGCGCATCATGTCGTTGAACTTGGTGTAGGTGCCGGAGATGAGGTTCAAGACGGGGTCTGCCACGCGCCCTTTCGGCAAGACCGTGATCGTCACGACCAGCTCCTTGCCGTCTGCGCCCGCGACCTTGTCCGAGTCTTTCAGGGGCAGGTGCAGCGTGTAGTCCTGGCTGTCGCCTGCGGGGTCGGCGACCACGTCGTCGCCGTTGATCAGGCCGGAAGGCCAGGAGATGGAGGTGGTGTCGTCGATCTCGAGCTCCACGGTCGTGCCGCCTTGCACGTTCGCCTTGGCAGTGCCGGGCAAAAGCGCCTCCAGGGCGTCTTTTGCCGTCCCCGCCGTCACCTTGATGCTCGCGCCCTCCACGCTCTCGATCTCGGGCAGGGCGGTCTTGAAGTAGGCCGACGTGAGCTTCAGGTAGCTCGAGCCGTCCCGACCCGCATATTGCACGCCCACGCCCGCGCCACCATCGGTGCAGGCGATTTCGACTTTCGTGTTGTCGATGTCGCTGGAAAACGCGAGGCCGGCCCCCTTGTCGTCGGCAAGCGAGAAGTCGAAGCGGTATTTCGCGTCGTAGGCGGCCGTCGTCGCCGTCGCGCCCGTGCTGTCTTTCCAGCGGATGTTTCCAATCGTGGCGGTCTTGGCAACGCCTGCGCTGGTGTAGCTCAACGTCGCCGTCGTGGGCAGGCTTTCACCTGCGACGGGCCGTGCGATCGTGACCTTGAAGTCGTCTGCGTAGGGGACGTAGTCGGCCACCAGATCGACGTTGTTTTGCGGCATGAAGAAGGTGAGCGTCGGGCTGTATATGTCTGTCACGTAGTCATTGAAAGGCGCAAGCCCCGTCGAGCTTTGCTCGGACCAGCGCCAGAACACCTTGCCGTCGTCTGTGCTGGCGCCGTTCAGCGCGACTTTGGCGTCCGGCTTGAAGTTGCCCACGAGCGTGCCGTTCAGCTTCACCGAGAACTGGGTCTCGCCCTTGCGCTGCCACACGTCGCCGTCGTGGTCGGTGCCATGCGTGACATAGTAGCCGTCCAGGTCCATGAAGTAGTTGCCGTCGGCGTAGGTGGAGACCTCTTTGGCGACGAGCCTGTCGCCCGTGACATTTGTGCGGATACCGATGCTGGAGTCCGCGTCCACGCTGCCCTTGATATAGGCGCTGCTGCCGTAGCCCCCCGCGCTCAAGAACAGGTCGTCGGCCGAACCGCTGCTCCCGCGGGTGTTGTTTTTCACGACCAGCTTTCCCTTGACGCTGACGTCGTAGTCGTAATAGACGAACACGCCGCCGCCTTCATAGGCGCCGCCGCAATAGTTGCCGGTGATGGTGCAGTTTTCCAGGTAGTTGTGGGACTTGAGGTAGAACGCGCCGCCCTCCCTCGAAGCGTTGTTCCCCGTTATGGTGCAGTTGTAAAAGCCGCCCTCGCCGGCATTGTCGCCGACAAACGCGGCGCCGCCGGTATGGGCGGCGGTGTTGCTCGTGAAGGTGCAGTTGATCACGCGCACGTACTTTTGCTGGATGAACAGCGCGCCGCCCTCGAGCTGGGTAGAGTTGTTCTTGAACGTGATGCCGTTCAGCTCGCCTTCGGTCGTGCCCGCGCATTTCTTGAACTTGACTGCGCCGGCTTCACCGGCACGCGCCACGTTGTTTGAAATGGTCGCGGTCTTGTCGCTGGAGATGATGTTGCAATAGGAGCAGTCGAAGTAGACCCCGCCGCACGTGATGGCGGAGTTGTTGCTGATGGTGGAGTTGTTCTCCATGCTGATCCTGGTCCCATCGGCATCAGAGTAGATGGCGCCACCGTCTTGGCCCGCGTAATTGCTCTCGATAGAGGCGTTGTCCATGTGGATGTTCGTGTCGGCCCTGTTCACGTAGATTCCGGCACCGTCTTGGTACGTCGCGTTGCTTTGAATGACCGCGCCGTTTTTCATGTTGAACTCGGCGTCTTTTTCGATGCACACGCCGCCGCCGTTTTCGGCTTTGTTGCCCGCGATGGCCACGTTGTCGAGCGTGACCGTCGTCCAGTTCTCCGCCCAGATGCCGCCGCCGTTGCTTGTCGTGTTCCCGCCCGTCACAAGGCCGCCGCTTTGGACGGTGAAGGTGGACATCACGCCGTCTTCGCTGTAGCCCTCGTAGTCGAATTTCGCGGTCTTGGTGGACTTGAGGGTGAGATGGGCCTTTTCATGCACGCGGAAGATGCGGTTGTTGCAGTTGTTCGTGATCTTGTGGCCGTTCATGTCGATGGTCACGTGCTTGCTGTCGGCGATGCCGATCATGCTGTCCGATTCCCAGTCGCACGCCATGACGATCACCGTGCTCTCGTCGGCGTAGGCGGCCCGTATCGCCTCGCCTATGGTGTAGTAGTTCGTCTTGGCGCCCTGCGCGTCGACGGAGTAGGCCATGACCTGCACGGCCTGCGCGCGGGCGACCAGAAACGCGGCGCATGCGAGGCTTGCGAGCATCAGGGCTATCGCGACGGCTGTGAACTTGCGCAGACGGTGTTTCGAGCTTGCTGCGGGCATGGAGTTCCTCCTGTTGTGCGTGGTGAAAATCAAACCGCCCGATTCTAGCACAAGCGCGTGTTTCAGCCCTCCTCGCGGATGCGGGAAAACGCACGCAAACGCGAAAACGGGGAAGCGCACGCGAACGCGAAAAACGGGGGAGCGCACGTGCGCTCCCCCGCAATCGAAACCCTATGTGGCGCGCGTCAGGCCGTGTCGCGCGAGGCGTTTGATGCCCGGCGCGTCAGGCCGCGCGGGCGCCAGCGCGCCCTATCTCTCCTCCTCGCGCAGGCGGCGGCGGGTATAGAGGGCGGATGCCACGCAGCCCGCGAGGGCGGCCAGGCCAAGGGCGGTCAGCGCGCTCATGAGGGGCGAGTTCGCCAACTCGTCGCCCGTGTCGGCCGTCTTGTTGGCGCTGGCGTCCGCGCCGTCCACGCTCTTGGTCTCGCCGTAGTTCGCGCTCGCGGCGCCGCTATCGTCGCCCGTGTCCGCATCCGTCTCCGCGTCGGCGTCCTCCCCGTCGTCTGCGGCGGCCGCCGTCCACTTGGCGTAGAGGACGGTGTCGCCAGACACCACGTCGGCCTCCCAGTCCCAGGCCTCGGTGCAGGCCTCGTCTGTGTACC
>CAVFDV010000140.1:0-4314 GCA_963621315.1 Oscillibacter sp. MSJ-31 | reverse complement strand
CGCTGCCGGGAAGGGGGACGGCGTGATTTTCACCCACACGAACTCACGAAGCCTCCACTTACTTTTTGAGCCATAACCCTGTGCTTAGAGCAGCTGGTCGTAGCCCTCGACGAACTCGTCTACCGTCGCGCGCAGCTCGTCGGTGGCCTGCTGCTTGTGCTCGTCGAACACGCCTACCACGTAGGCGCCGCCGCGCTTGGCGCTGTTGGCGGCCGTGACGACGTCCTCGAAGACGATGCAATGCTCCAGCTGCGTGCCGAGGGCAGACGCCGAGGCATGGTAGACGGCAGGCGTCGATTTGCCCGTGTCCACGATCTCGTCGCAGACGGATATGGCGGAAAAAAGCGAGAAGACGCCGTTGTTCTTCAGAGCAGGTTCGAGCAGGTTGCGCTGCAGCGAGGTCGCGATCCCCAGGGGCACGCCCGCCTGCCAAAGCTTGCGCAAATACTCTTCTGCCCGCGGCTTGAGGCGCACCTTGGTCGCGTACTCGTGTTGCGCGATCGACTTCCACTCCTCGATGATCTCCTCGCGGGTGGCGGCCACGTCGTATTTCCTGATGGTGTAGTCCGCGCCGCTCTCGAAGCCCAGCACGGCGATCATCTCCGCGTATTCCTGATCGTAGGGCAGCTGGTGCCTGTTGAAGAACTCCCTGTCCACATGCTCCCATACCCACATCGAGTCGGCCAGGGTGCCGTCGAAGTCGAAGATGACGGCGTCGGCGTTGGCCTTCAGGCCGGTGATGTCGGATGTGGCTGCGGTCATGGCATGCTCCTCGAACGGTCACGGCGGGCCCGCACGGCGCGAGGCGCCGTGCGCAAAAGCCCGTTTCCCTGCGCATTGTAGTAAAGGAAAAGGCCGCCTCGGACGAGACGGCCTTTTTTGCATGCCCTTGAACGCGCCGTGCGGAGGCGCATGCGGGGGAGATGATGCTACTCGGCGGCAGCGTCCCCGTCTTCGGCGGCGGGCTGCGCAGCCGCCTCGTCTGCCTGCTCGGCGGGCGAGACGGCCTCGTCGGCAGCGTCTTTTGGCGCCGTGTCCCCGTCTTGCAGGGCGTCGAGGGCCTCGTCGAGCATCTCGAGCTCGCCGCCCTCGCCGGCGACCTTGACGTTGACCGTCGCCTTGATCTCGCGGTAGATGGAGACGGCGACCTGGTGCACGCCGACGACCTTGATCGGCTTGCCGAGGTCCACCTTCTTGCGGTCGACCGTCACGCCGATCTGCTCGGTGATGGCCTCTGCGATGATGGCCGGGGTGACCGAGCCGAACAGCTGGCCTTCCTCGCCGACCTTTGCCGTGACCTCGACCGTCTTGCCGTCGAGTGCGTCTTTGATGACGCCTGCGTGTTGCCGCGACGCTGTTCGAGCTGCTTCAGCTCGCCTTTCGTCGCCTTGAGCGCGATGCCTTGCGGCAGCAGGTAGTTGACCGCGAAGCCCTGGGCCACGTCGATGACGTCGCCCTCGCCGCCGCGCCCTTTTAGTTCCTTGAGCAAGATAACCTTCATGTTCATATCCTTCAGTGTGCCCCACTATGGCGGGGACTGCTTGCACATGTGCAAGTGCCTCTACGTTCTCGGGCAGCGCGTGTCAGCCGCGCCACCCTCAAGTGCTTTTGCCGCGTCCCGTTTCCTTACGAGCGCCCGCGCCTGCCGGCGCTGTTCGAGGCGATGCGCGAGGTGTAGGGGATGAGGGCCATCTCGCGTGCGCGCTTGATGGCCTGTGCCAGCTTGTGCTGATGCTGCGTGCACACGCCCGTGACGCGGCGAGACTTGATCTTCTCGCGGTCGGTGACGTAGCGGCGCAGCGTCTGCGTGTCCTTGTAGTCGATGTAGTCGACATCGTCCTTGCAAAACGGGCACTGTTTGCGGCTGGCTTGACGTGCGTATTCAGCCATGGTCTCTCCTAATCGAAATCTCTGCGAGCGACACTCCCTAGAAGGGGATGTCCTCGTCGTTGTATGCCGAAGGCGCGGAGCCTTGCGGATAGGTGTCGGAACCTTGCTGCTGGGCGTTGTTGCTTGCATAGCCGCCGGAGCTTTGGCTGGCGCCGCCGGAGTTTCGCGAGGACATGAAATCGATGTTGTCGATGGTGATGTCCACCTTGCTGCGGCGCTGCCCCGTGTTCTTGTCCTCCCAGGAGCTGTAATGCAGGCGCCCCTCGATGGCGACCTTCGTTCCCTTCGTCAGGTATTGCGCGATTTTCTGGGCGCGCTCGCCCCACATCGTGCAATCGAAGAAGTTCGCGTAGTCCTCCCATTGGTCGGTCTGCCTGTTCCTGCGGCGGTCGTTCACCGCGATGCCGACGTTGAGCAGCTGGGTGCCGCTGGGCGTGGACCGCAGCTCGGCGTCGCGCGTTAGGTTGCCGGTGACTATTACCTTGTTGATGCTCATAGCAAGTTCCTTTCAATGGTCTGCGGCGCGCTTACTCGCCTTTGACCGAACCGGCAGCTGCCGGGCGAACCGTGATCATGTGGCGCACGACGGCGTCCATGATGCGCAGAACACGATCGAGTTCTGCGATCGACTGCGGCTCGGCCTGAAAATCGATGAGGGTGTAGTCGCCGTCCTGAAGGCCGTCGATCTCGTAGGCAAGCTTCTTCTTGCCCCACTCCTCGACGTTGACGACCTTGCCACCTTGCTCGGTGATGGTCGTGTCGATGCGCTTCTCGGTGGCGAGTCGCGTCTCTTCGTCGATGCTCGGGCTGACGAAGAACAGCAGTTCGTAATCCTTCATGTTTCACCTCCTTCGGACTTCGCGGCCCCGGGACATGTTGAAGGAAAGCCCGGAGCAGGAGAAAAATTGCCGAACTATCCTACCACCCCGCTTTCCCTTTCACAAGGCAAAGATTTGCAATGGTGCGCGGAGATGCGCTTGAGTGGATTCTTGGCAGCGCATGCGCTGCATATGCCGCCCACCCGCGAGGGAAGGCCGGAAAGGACGCCGCAAAGACGGGCGCGCAGACGGGCGAGGCGCGGGCGGAGACCTTTGGGTTTTTCGGACGCGTCCTTTGCCGCACGGCGCCGGATCTCTGCCGCGCACGCGGCTCCCGCGCCGCCGATGGCGCATGCCGCGGCGGGAAACCACGGGCTGGCGGCAAGGGCTGCACATGCCCGGCACAAGCCTTCGAGCTGCTGCGCGCATGCCCCGAAGGCCGAGGAAAGAGAAGAGCGGGCGGCCTCTAGAGGCGACGTGCCCGACTCCGCCTCCAGACCGTTTGCCGCCGCATCTCCCGAGCTGATGGTCCCGAAGCTGTCCGCCGCCGCGTCCAGACCTGCCGCCTCTGCCTGCGCTTCGGCGCCCAGCGCGCCACAGCCCTGTGCCGTGGCGCTTCCCTCGACGGCGCTGCCCTGCGTTGCATCCGCGGCCCCTTGTGCCGCAGCCGCGGCTCCCTGCGCTGCGGGCGCCGATGCTTCCGCCGCCGCCATCGCGCCGGCACCCGCGCCCGCCTGTGCTTCTCCCGATGCCGATGCGCCCGCCTGTGCTTCTCCCGATGCCGATGCGCCCGCCTGCGCCTCTTCCGATTGCGCGGCCACGCCGGCGCCTGCCGCGCCCTCCAGGCCGAAAAGCGAGAGCGGGTCGTAGTAGCTGCCATTGCGCTTGAGACCCATGTGCAAGTGCGTCGACGCCGACGACCTGTCTCCCGAGGCGGCAAGGAAGGCAAGCCCCTGGCCTGCCGAGACCTGCGCTCCCTCTTTCACGAGCGTATCTTGCACGGGCATGAACGTGACGGTGCGTCCGTCGTCTGTTTTCACGGAGACCGCCTGCATGGTCGCGCCCGCGTCCCCTCCGCCCGCAGCCGCGTCCCCCGCAGGGACGTTTCCGACGAAGCTGACCGTGCCGCCGACGGGCGCGCAGATGCGCGCGCCTGCATCCGCCTCGATGTCCACCCCTCTATGTGTATAGGCCGTACCCGAGAACTCGTAGCTTTCGAGGAAACCGAGATCGACGGAAAGGCGAGGGGACGGCAGCGGCCAGACGCCAGAGGCCTGGGCTTTTTCCGGCAAAGAGAGTGCCGGAGCGAGAGGAAAAAGCGGAACCGGGAAGAGGATGAACGCAAATGCCGTCGCCGCGCAGACGGCCGAGAGAAGCCTCGCGGCCAAGCGCGCATGCGTGCCTGCGGCATATGCTCTTTCCTGGTTTGCTGTGTGGATGGTCAATGGGATCGCCCCGCCTCCTGCTCGGCCCTTTCCGTGCATTGCATGATGGCAGGCGCATCCGGACAAAACGCAAAGCGGATTTGGAGCGAAATCCGAACGAAGTCCGGGCAAAACCTGAACGAAATCTATACGCGACCTGAAACCGCCGCCCTGCCCACCCC
>CAVFDV010000139.1:0-4316 GCA_963621315.1 Oscillibacter sp. MSJ-31 | reverse complement strand
AATTCTCCTATACTCGCTTAGCAGGCGAGCGCCTTCAGCCAACTCGGCCAGCTCTCCGCGTCGAAACGAACAAGACGGCATCATAGCAGAAAGAAGGTGGCCGGAATGCGAGACGCCAAAGCGAGTATCGAAAAGGAGATCTGCGAGGCACGTGCGCGCATCGCAGATCTCCTGCTGGAAATCGACGACATCGTCCTTCAACAAAACCCGCAGATAGAAGCGGAATATGCGACAAAGATAGGCTATCTGGAAAACGACCTCCTGAAATGGCAGATAGCGGCCAGGAGGTCGAAGCGCCGCCTCGCGCTGGCGCGGGCGCGCGGGCGGGCATGAAGCGTTGCCGCCAGGAGCTCGCCGAATAGCCGGGCGGCTTTTCCAGTCGGGCGGCATCGCCCGGGCCTGCGCCTTTGCACGGCCCTCGCCTCATTACGCAGCGCTCGCCTCAAATGGCCGGCAAAGTTGCGGTCCAAGCGGTTCGCGGCGGCGGACTTGCCGCGCTCTTGCGCGAGGCCTGCGCCGCCGAGGAGGAGCGCGTCGCCGCCTTCAAGAAGGCACGTGCATGAGGGCGCGGGCGACGCGGATGCCGTCGATGGCGGCGGACATGATGCCGCCCGCGTGCCCGCACCCCTCGCCGCAGGGGTAGAGGCCGGCGATGCTCGGAGACTGCAAGGTGGCCGCGTCGCGCACGACGCGCACCGGCGAGCTGGACCGGGCCTCGACGCCCGTCAAGACCGCACCCGCGTCGTCGAATCCGCGCAGGCGGCGGCCAAGCACGGGAAGCGCCTCGGCGATGCCGTCGGCGACGAAGCCGGGCAGGCATTGCCGCAAGTCCGTCTCGCGCACGCCCAAGGGGTAGCTCGGCTCGACGCGCATCGGCGCAGCGCGCCGCAGACTGGACTCTGCCGCCCGCTGCCGCCCGCCCTTGTCCTTGGCGTGCGCCCCGGCTCTGCCCGCGACCGCGACGCCCGCGGCGCCGGCGCCGGCGCCGCGGGCCATCGCGAGGAAATCGCCCACGCGCTGCACGGGCGCGCTCCAATCGCCGCCGCCTGCTGCAAAGGCGGCCCGCTCCCAATGCTGCTGGAAGGTCACGCCCGCGAGCACGTCGTCCGCATCTCCGCCGAAGTCCGCGGGCCGCACGTCCACGAGCAGGGCGGAGTTCGCGTTTTTCCCATCGCGGGCATGCGCGGACATGCCGTTCACGCACAAGCCCCCCTGCTCGCTTGCCGCCGCCACGACGACGCCGCCCGGGCACATGCAGAAGGTGTAGGCGCCGCGTCCGGCCGCCGTCTTGCAGTTCAGCTTGTAGTCGGCCGCCCCGAGCGCCGGATGCCCCGCCGCCTTGCCGTATTGGGCGCGGTCGACCGCGCGTTGCAGGTGCTCGATGCGCACGCCCATGCTGAAGGGCTTGCGCTCCATCTCCACGCCCGCCGCGCGCAGCATCTCGAAGACGTCGCGCGCCGAGTGCCCGCAGGCCAAGACGAGCCGGCTGCACTCGATGCGCCGCTGCCCGTCGTGCGCCCCCTCCACGAGCGCCGCGCGCAGCACGCCGCCCGGCGCCTCCAGGCCGACGAGCCTCGTGTGGAACAAGACCTCGCCTGCGCAGGCGACGATGCGCTCGCGCAGGCCGCGCACGACGGCACCCAGCACGTCGGTGCCGATATGGGGCTTTGCCTGCCACAAGATCTCCGCAGGCGCGCCGGCCGCGACGAAGCCCTCCAGCACGCGGCGCGAAAGCGGCGAGTTCTTGCCGCAGGTCAGCTTGCCGTCGCTGAAGGTGCCGGCGCCGCCCTCGCCGAATTGCACGTTGCTCTCCGGATCGAGCACGCGGCGGCCCAGATAGCGCTCGACGTCCGCGCGGCGCTCCTCCACGCATGCCCCGCGCTCCACGACGAGCGGGCGCAATCCTGCCTCCGCCAGCTCGAGCGCCGCAAACAGGCCGGCAGGGCCGGCGCCGACGACGATGGGACGTGCGCCATCCGCACTCGCTCCGCCTGCAAGGTCGGGCACGGGACGCGCGGCGAAGGGCACGACCGCACGTGGCTCCTCTTCACCGTCGGTCCCGCGACCTTCGCGACCCCCTTCACCGCAGTCCGTTTCACCGCTGCCCCGCTCGCCGCCGCACACGCCCGCCGTCGCCACGAAATGCACGTCGTCGCGATGGCGCGCGTCCACCGAGCGCCGCAGCAGGTAGGCGCGCTGCACCCCGAGCATGTGCGCGAGCGCTTCCGAGCTGCCGTCGGGTTGCACGTCGCGCGCGACGGCCAGGCCCTCGTCAAGCGTCAGGCGTATATTCGATTTGCGTTCCATGGATGTGCCGCCGCTTCTTTCACCACGCGCGCCCGGCCGCCCCCGCCGCGCCCGCGAGCGCCGCGCTTCAGCGCCCTAGCGCCCCTTCTCCGCCTTCGCCGCGATCTCGGCCGCCGACAGCTGCGTCTCCTCGAAGGTCTCGCTCGCGTCCAGCCCGAACGCCGTGTGCAAATGCCGCACCGCGTCTTCGGCGCGGTCTGCCGGGATCACCACGCTCGTGCGGATGTCGGACGTCGATATCATCGTGATGTTGATGCCCTCGTCGGCCAGCGTCCGAAACATCAGCGCCGCCACGCCGGAGTTCACCTTCATGCCCGCGCCCACGATCGAGATCTTGGCCACCTGGTCGGCGACGATCAGCTCGCGCGCCCCCAGCTCGCGCACCAGCTGCTGCATGACCTCCCGCGCCCGCGGCAGGTCCGAGACGGGCGTGGTGAACGAGATGTCCGTGTGCCCGTTTTCCGAGACGTTTTGGATGATCATGTCCACGGCCAGGCCCTCGTCGGCCATCGCGCCGAACACCGTGGCGGCCACGCCCGTGGTGTCGGGCACGTCGCGCAGCGTGAGCTTTGCTTCCGAGAGGTCGTGCGCCACGCCGGAGACGATGGCCTTTTCCATGTCGATGTCCTTTTCCTTGACGATGGTGCCGGGGTTGTCGCTAAACGACGAGCGGCAGTTGACGATGACGTTGAAGTTGCGCGCGAACTCTACGCTGCGTTTGTGCAAGACGCCCGCGCCGGAGGCGGCCATCTCGAGCATCTCCTCGTAGGAGATGGTGTCTATCTTGCGCGCGTGCGGCACGACGCGCGGGTCGGCCGAGTAGACGCCCTCGACGTCGGTGTAGATCTCGCACACATCGGCCTGGATGCCGGCCGCGATGGCCACCGCCGTCGTGTCCGAGCCGCCGCGCCCGAGCGTCGTGATGTCGCCGGCCGCGTCGATGCCCTGGAAGCCGGCCACGATCACGATGTTGCCCTCTTCGAGCGCGTCGGTGATGCGCCCGGCGTGGATCTCGCGTATGGAGGCCTTGCCGTGCACGTTGTCGGTGACCAGCCCGATCTGCCGCCCGTTCAAGCTGATGGCCTGCTCGCCCAGCGCGTTCACCGCCATGGCCAACATCGACATCGACACCATCTCGCCGGTGGACAAAAGCGTGTCCATCTCGCGCGCGGGCGGGTTGTCGCTCACCTGCGCGGCGAGCTTGATCAGGTCGTCGGTGGACTTGCCCATGGCCGAGACGACCACGACGATCCGGTCGCCGGCGCGCTTGCGGGCGACGACGCGCTTGGCGACGTTCATGATGCGCTCGGGCGTGGCGACGGAGGTGCCGCCGAATTTGGCTACTACAAGTGACATGGCGCAAATGATAGCAAAGCGCGCGGCCTATGCGGGGGACGGGGGAACGCGCGGGGACGCGCGGCGCCCGAGGCTCCAATCCATGGCGCCTTCCCTCCAGGCAGCGTCGTCCAGGTAGTCCGAGAGCCTGCGAGCGTCAAGCGACCTGCCGTAGGCGTCGCTCGCCTCGCGGAAAGCGTCTTGCACGGCGGGGGTTTTCCTGGCCACATCCGGGCATGACACGAACGCCCTCTCCGAGAGCCCGGTGCAGCAGGGGACCTGCTCCTCCATCTCGACGGCGCGCCATACGTCGCCGAGGGTGACCTGGTCTGCCGGGCGTGCCAGGGCAAAACCGCCCTCGTGGCCGGCAGCCGACGTTACGAGACCGGCTCTCACGAGCTTTCTCAGCGTCTTCTTGAGGTAGGAGTCGGACACCTCCAGGATGGCGCTCGGCGTGCTGCTCGGCATCGGCGCATGATCTAGCTGCACGGCCATCACCATCATGGCGAAGACCGCCTGCTCGACGCGTCTGTTCACCTTTACCAAGACGGGCCGCCCTCTCATCGTTGCCTGCTCGAGCCTATTGCGATACATCATGTTGCGGCTGGACCTCGCTGCCTGCAGCCTCCACGCGCACGTGGATGCCTCCCCGCAGGTTGGGAACGCCTTGGGCC
>CAVFDV010000138.1:3662-4321 GCA_963621315.1 Oscillibacter sp. MSJ-31 | reverse complement strand
GGAACACGTTGATGGCGACGACCACGGTTCTCGATGTCTTCACGTCGCTGCCCACTCGCCTTTCGCGTCCTCGCCGACCGTTTCTTCCGCGCCCGCACGTCCGCGCCGGCGCGGCGCCCACTCTACCACGACGTTTCGGGTCGCGGCGCCCCGGGTAGCAGCGGTGCCGTGCAAAACGCGGCGCCTCGGGAGGCGACGGTGGCGCACAACACGCGCCGCCCCGGGCAGCAGCGGTGCCGTGCAATACGTGCCGCCCCGGGCGGCAGCGGTGGCGCACTTTAACACGCGCGCGCAACGGCGGCCCGTGCGCGCAGGCCCGCGCGCGCAAGTGCGCTAGACTTCACCCATGCGAGAAACATCACGCACGACGAAAGGAAGCGCTTCGCGATGGTGAACGAGGAGATGCGCGCACTGGGGGCGGCGCCGAACAAGATACGCGAGACATTCGCCTTCGGGCTGGCCCGCAAGGCGCAGGTGGGTGCCGACAAGGTCTTCGACCTGTCCATAGGCAACCCGTCGGTGCCGGCGCCGCGCGAGGTGGCCGAGACCATCACGCGGCTGCTGTCCGCAGGCGACAGCAGCGCCGTGCACGGCTACACCCCCTCGCCCGGCCTCGAGGGCGTGCGCGCGGCGATCGCCGCAAACCTCAACGAGCGCTT
>CAVFDV010000138.1:0-3652 GCA_963621315.1 Oscillibacter sp. MSJ-31 | reverse complement strand
CCTCTACCTCACGAGCGGCGCGTCGTCGGCCATCGCCATCGCGTTGAAGGCCCTCGCGCTGCCGGGCGAGAAGGTCGTGACCATCGCGCCGTACTTCACCGAGTACAAGACCTGGGCTGAAAACGCCGGCGCCGCGCTCGTGGAGGTGCCCGCGCGCGCCGACGACTTCCAGATGGACCTGGGCGCGCTAGACGCCGCCATCGACGAGAAGACCGCCGTCGTGGTCGTGAACACGCCGAACAACCCCGTGGGCGTCGTCTACCCGAAAGAGGACCTGGCCGCGCTCGCGAAGATCTTGCGCCGCAAGAGCGCCGAGTTCGGGCACCCCGTCTACCTGCTCTCCGACGAGCCCTACCGCGAGCTGTTCTACGAGGCGGCCGACAAGCCGTGCTGGGTGCCCGCGCTCTACGAGAACACGCTCGTGGCCTATAGCTGGTCGAAGAGCCTGAGCCTGCCGGGCGAGCGCATCGCCTACCTGCTCGTGCCGCCGGCCGTCGAGGATGCGCGGCGTGTCTACGACGCCGTCGTGGGCGCAGGACGGGCCATGGGCTACATATGCGCCGGGGCGCTGTTCCAGCACGTGGTGGCCGAGTGCGCGGGCGTGATGCCGGACACGGCGCCCTACGCGAGAAACCGCCTGCTCTTCATGGAGGGGCTCGAGCGCATCGGCTACGACTACGTGCGCCCGCAAGGGGCCTTCTACCTGTGGATACGCGCGCTCGGCGGCGACGCGCAGGAGTTTTACGAGAGGGCGAAGACGCACGATTTGCTGCTCGTGCCGGGCGACGAGTTCGGCTGCGCGGGCTGGGTGCGCGCGGGGTATTGCTGCGACGAGGCCACGGTGAGGGAGGCGCTGGGCGCGTTTCAGGAGCTATGGGACGAATACCGCGGGTGAAGGCCCATGCAGCGGCATCTTCAACCCTATCGCCCATGGGTAACGTAAAATCTCTTGATTTGATTGCCGGTCGAATCCCTCAGGAGTTCTTCATGATCACCATGAGCATGGTGTCGCCTGCGTCTTCGGCCGAGTCGCAGCAGTTCTCGAGCGCCGAGAGCACGCCGCCCATGCCGAAGGCGTCGATCTTCGTGTTGGGGTCGTCGGATTCCTCGGCGCGCTTGTACAGCTCGTGCATGCTGCGGATATAGGCGTGGTCGCCGGCGTCCTCGTAGTCGTTGACCTTCACGATCCAATCGCGCAAGGCGCCCGGTTGCTTGTAGTCGACGAAGCGCTCGCAGGCCGCATGCAGGGCCTGCGTGGCCTCGAGCACGATGTGGGCCATGTCCACGACCTCGTGCGAGACGTTTTTCACGTTGTACATGTACATGCGCTGCAAGACCTCGTCGATGTGGTCGACGACGCTGTCCAGCTCGCCTGCCAGCGTGAGTATGTCCTCGCGCTCGATGGGGGTGACGAACTCGGTGACGAGGTGGGAGGCGATCTCGTGGGTGATCTCGTCGGAGGCCTCCTCGATGGCGTGGAACTTCTCGTAGGCCTTCAGCGAGCCCTCCACCTTGCCCACCTTGCCGCTGGCGCCCTCCTCGTAGTTGTACTCGAGCCACTTCACCATTTCCTCGGCATAGGTCACGGCATGGGCGCTGATCTGCACGAACGCGTCGAAGTAGTCGAATTTCCTCTTGCGGGCCATGTGTTCTCCTCACTTAGGCGGTATCTCGCGGGGCATTTCGTGGTGCGTCTCGCAAGCGTCTTGCGGGGCGCTTCGGGGCGCTTCGGGGCGCTTCGCGAACGTCGTGCGGGCGCCCCGTTTGCCGCATGCGCCGCCCCGTCACGCGCGGTGCAGACGCGCCGCCCCGTCACGCGCGATGCGGGCGCGACATCCCCGACACACGCTCCTAGTAGTCCTCGACTTTCACCAGGCTGAAAAACTCGGCGTCCGTCGTCTGCGCCAGGGCCTCGCGCGCGTTGAAGGGCACCAGCTCGAGCAAGAAGGCAAGCCCCGCCACCTGCGCGCCGCTTTGCTGCGCGAGCTTCACGCACGCCGCCGCTGTGCCGCCCGTCGCTATGAGGTCGTCCACCACGAGGGCCACATCCCCAGGCCCCATGGCGTCGACGTGCATCTCCAGCGAGGCGCTGCCGTATTCCAGCTCGTAGGACTGGGAGTAGGTCGCGCGCGGCAGCTTGCCCGGCTTGCGGGCGGGCACGAAGCCGGCGCCCAGACGGCAGGCCACGGGCGCGCCCACGAGAAAGCCGCGGGCCTCGGCGCCGATCACCTTCGTGATGTGCGCGTCGGCAAAATGCCCGGCGATCGCGTCGACGACGGCGGCAAAGCCTGCGCAATCGGCGATGAGCGGCGTGATGTCTTTGAAGGTGACGCCCGGGCTTGGGTGGTCGGGTATCTCGGCGATGAGCGATTCAAAGTCGAAGGCGGGCATGGCGGGCACGCTCCTCACATGTGGACGTCAGGCATATGCGGTGAAAAACAACGTGCACAAGGATAGCGCAAAAGCGTGCAAAACCGCAGGGGAGCGCCGCGCCTTTCGGGCGGCAACGGGCAACGCTTGCAGCGGGCAACGGGCTTGCAGGCAAACGAGGCGCCCGCGCGCGTCTGCCCCGGCAGCAGCGGGCCTGGTGGCAGACGAAGCGACAAGGCGCATCCGGCCTCGTGCCCCGCACGCACCCTCGCGCCTCACCCGCGCCCCAAGGCGAAAAAGAGGCGACCCGCGTTTGCGGGCCGCCTCGAAGGATTTGCTGGTGTCGGAGATGGGAGTTGAACCCACACGCCCGTTAAATTGGGCACTAGCACCTCAAGCTAGCGCGTCTGCCATTCCGCCACTCCGACACGAAGGAGAAAAACCGGCCACGGAGGCAAGCCCTCAGGAAGAGGAGCTGCCAACCGTGCCCTGCGGGTATATTACCATCATCAAAAGGAGGCACACGATGAAGAGGACGGCGAACACCACGGTGATGCGGTCCAGGTTCTTCTCGATGATGCTCGAGCCCGTGTCCGTGCCGTAGACGCTGCCCATGATGGCGTCGGACACGCCTGTGCCCTGGCCGGAGTGCAGCAAGACGAAGACCACAAGGCCCACAGCCGAGATGGCCCAGACGACCGTGACGGCGATGACCACCGGCGCCGACTGCAGAAAGCTGATGACTGATTCCACGTGCAAAAACTCCTTTTAGGTCCGCGCGGCGCCCAATGCCGCGCCGCGAGTTCGAAAGTGTAGCACAAGCTAGGCGCGCACGAGCAGAGATTTTCCCGTCCATTCGCGCGGCTGCTCCAACCCGAGCAAATCCACGAGCGTCGGCGCCACGTCGGCCAGGCGCCCCCCGCCCGTGTCGGCCAGGGAAAGCGCGGCATCGTCTGCGAACAAGACGAGCGGCACGCGGTTTACCGTATGCGCCGTCCAAGGGCTTTCCCCGTCGTCGGCAAGCATCTTCTCCGCGTTGCCGTGGTCTGCGGTGACGAGCGCCGCGCCCCCTTTCTCCAGCACCGCGCCCACGACGCGCGCAAGCCCGGCATCCACGGCCTCGACGGCCCGGCGCGCCGCGTCGACCACGCCCGTATGGCCCACCATGTCGCAGTTCGCGTAGTTCACGATGTAGACGTCTGCCGCATCGGCCCGTATGGCGGCCTCGAGCTTGTCGGTGACCTTGGGCGCGCTCATCTCGGGCTGCAGGTCGTAGGTGGCC
>CAVFDV010000137.1:0-4406 GCA_963621315.1 Oscillibacter sp. MSJ-31 | reverse complement strand
GGCCTTGTGCACGAAGGCCAGGCCGTCGGCGTCAGGCTCCTTCAGGTCCACCATGTCCTTGTTGCAGCGCGCCTCCAGAGTCGCCTCCCCGTCGAAAACGTAGGCGATGCCGCCGCTCATGCCGGCCGCGAAATTCAACCCGACCTCGCCCAAGACGACGACGCGCCCGCCCGTCATGTACTCGCAGCCGTTGTTGCCGCAGCCCTCGACGACCAGCGTCGCGCCCGAGTTGCGCACGGCGAAGCGCTGGCCGGCCAGGCCGTTGACGAAGCCGCGCCCGGCCGTCGCGCCGTAGAAGGCGACATTGCCGACGACGACGTTCTCCTCGGGGCGGTAGGCGCTGCCGGGAGCCGGCGCCACGGAGAGCACGCCGCCGGAGAGCCCCTTGCCGAAGTAGTCGTTGGCGTCGCCGTGTATGGACAGCTCGATGCCGTGCGGCAGAAACGCGCCGAAGCTCATGCCGCCCGAGCCCGCGCAGTCGATCGCCACGGACCCGCCCGGCAGCCCGTCCGGGTGCCCGGAGGTGACGGCATGCCCCAGCAAGGTGCCCACGCAGCGGTTCACGTTCGAGATGTCCACGTCGAAGCGTATGGGCTCGAGGCGCTCGCGCGCGTCTTTCGTGTAGGGCACGAACAAGGTCGCGTCCAAGGTCTCGGGCAGGGTGTCTTGCGGGGCCATCGCGGGCACGTGGTGGCGCTCGGCGGCGCCGGCGATGTCGGCCCCGAACTCGGCGCGCGCCTGAAACAGCAGCGGCTCCACGTCCACGAGCGAGGCCTTCCAGTTGTGCTCGCCGCCCCCGCGCCGCAACAGCTCGGGATGCCCCACCATCTCCTCGACGGTCCGCATGCCCAGCTGGGCCATGATATGGCGCAATTGCTCGGCCACGAACATCATGTAGTTCGCCACGTGCTCAGGTCTGCCGCAAAAACGCCCGCGCAGCTTGCAGTTTTGCGTCGCGATCCCGACCGGGCAGGTGTCTTGCTGGCAGTCGCGCTGCATCAGGCAGCCGAGCGCGAGCAAGGGCGCGGTGGCGAAACCGAACTCCTCGGCGCCGAGCAGGCACGCGATGGCGACGTCGCGGCCGTCCATGAGCTTGCCGTCGGCTTCGAGCATCACGCGCGAGCGCAGGCCGTTTTTCAGCAGGGTCTGCTGCGTCTCGGCCAGACCCAGCTCGAGCGGCAGCCCCGCGTGGTAGATGGAGTCGCGCGGCGCGGCACCCGTGCCGCCGTTGGAGCCGGAGATGAGTATCTTGTGCGCGCCGCCCTTGGCCACGCCGGTGGCGATGGTGCCCACGCCCGTCTCGGAGACGAGCTTCACGCTGATTTGCGCGTCGGGGTTGGCGTTGCGCATGTCGAAGATCAGCTCGGCCAAATCCTCGATGGAGTAGATGTCGTGGTGCGGCGGCGGGCTGATCAATCCGACGCCCGGCGTGGAGCGGCGCGTGGACGCGATCCACGGCCACACCTTGCGCCCGGGCAAATGGCCGCCCTCGCCCGGCTTTGCGCCTTGCGCGAGCTTTATCTGTATCTCGCGCGCGCTTGCCAGGTAGCGGCTCGTCACGCCGAAGCGCCCCGAGGCCACCTGCTTGATGGCCGACTTCATGCTGTCGCCGTTTGGCAGCGTGGCCTCGCGGGCGATGTCCTCGCCGCCCTCGCCCGTGTTCGACTTGCCGCCGATGCGGTTCATCGCGACGGCGAGGCACTCGTGGGCTTCGCGCGAGATCGAGCCGTAGCTCATGGCGCCCGTCTTGAAGCGCTTCACTATCTCGCCGGCGGGCTCGACCTCGGAAAGCGGCACGGGCTTTTTCGCCCACGCGAACTCGAGCAAGTCGCGCAATTGCACCGTGCGCCCCTGGGGGTGCAGCGCATGGCTGTATTCCATGAACAGGTCGAAGTCGTCCTCGCGGACCGCGCGCTGCAGCAGATGCACGACCTCGGGGGTGATGATGTGCTCCTCGCCGTGCACCGGCCGCCATGCCGTGATGCCGGAAGAGGGCAGCTGGTTGGGGGCGGGGCTGTGCGCGAGCGCGCGCATGGCCGCATGGCGCTCGTCGCATTCGCGCTGCACGTCGTCGATGGACAGGCCGCCCACGCGGCTGACGGTCCCCGTGAAGTACTCGTCGACCAGCTCGGGCGCCAGGCCGACGGCCTCGAAGACCTGGGCGCTGTGGTAGCCCTGCATCGTCGAGATGCCCATCTTGCTCATCACCCCGACGATGCCGGCGGTGACGGCGCGGTTGTAGTTCGCGATGGCGGCGTCGGCGTCCAGCGAAAGCTTGCCCTCGTCGGCCAGCGCGCGGATGGTGTCGTGCGCGAGATAGGGGTAGACCGCGGAGGCCGAGTATCCCACGAGCGCCGCGAAATCGTGCGGGGTGAAGGCGTCTCCCGCCTCGACGACGATGTCGGCTTTCGTGCGCAGCCCCGCGCGCAAAAGCCGGTTGTGCACCGCCGCGCACGCGAGCAAGCTGGGCACGGGCACCTCGCCTTGCGCCGCGCGGTCGCTGAGCACGAGTATGTTCGCCCCGCCCGCGACCTCCTGCTCCGCGCGCGCGCACAGGGATTCGAGGGCATCTGCCAGCGCATGCGGGCCGGCGTCTGCCCCGTAGACGGCGGACAGCAGCGCCGACTTGAAGCCCTGGCGCTTGATGCCGACGAGCGCGGAAAAGGAGCGCGCGTCGAGCATCGGGGTGGACAGCTTCACCAAGCGGCAGTTGTCGCGGGAGTCCTCCAAGAGGTTGCCGTGGTTTCCCACGTAAAGCAGGGTCGAGGTGATGAAGGTCTCGCGCAAGGCGTCGATGGGCGGATTGGTGACTTGCGCGAACAGCTGGTTGAAGTAGTCGAAGAAGCTGCGGGGCTTTTCGGAAAGGCACGCGAGCGGCACATCGAAGCCCATCGAGGCCAGCGGCGCGCTGCCCTTTCGGGCCATGGGCTCTATGGCCTCGGCGATGTCGTCGTAGAACATGCCATGCAGCGCCTGGCGGCCCGGCAAGGGCAGCCCCGCGTCGCGTCCCGCCGCGGCCGTCTCCTCGACCGAGGCGCGCTCCATGTCCGCCGCAAGCTCGTCGAGCTCCACCATGCCGCTTTCAATCCAGGCGCGGTAGGGCTTCTCGTTGGAAAAGGCGTCCTTTATCTCGTCGTCGAGCAGCACGCGCCCGGCGTCCGGGTCCACGAGCAGCATCTGCCCCGGCCCCAGGCTGCCGGCGACCAGGATCTCGTCAGGGTCGACGTCGAGCACGCCCACCTCGCTGGCCAAGATGAGCTTGTCGTCGGTCGTGATGTAGTAGCGCGCGGGGCGCAGGCCGTTGCGATCGAGGGCGGCGCCGGTCACGCGCCCGTCGGAAAAGGCCACGGCGGCAGGCCCGTCCCAGGCCTCCATGAGCATGGACTGGTAGGCGTCCCATGCGCGGCGCTTCTCGCCCAGCGCCTCGTTGTGGTCCCAGGGCTCGGGCAAGACGAGCGAGACGGCGCGCGGCAGGGTGCGCCCGTTCATCGTGAGGAACTCGAGCAGGTTGTCGAGCATGGCCGAATCGCTGCCCTCGCGGTCGATGATGGGCAAGACGTCTTCGAGGCCGGCGCCCATGACAGGCGAGTACAGGCGCGGCTCGCGGGCGCGCGTCCAGTTCACGTTGCCGCGCAAGGTGTTGATCTCGCCGTTGTGGACGATGTAGCGGTTGGGGTGCGCGCGCTCCCAGGCAGGCGTCGTGTTCGTCGAGTAGCGCGAGTGGACGAGCGCGAGCGCTGTCTCGGTCGAGGCGTCGTCGAGGTCGAGGAAAAAGCCGCGCATCTGGGTCGCGACGAGCATGCCCTTGTAGACGATGGTGCGCGAGCTCATCGAGCACACGTAGAAGATCTTGTCCGCCAGCGCGGGCTCGGCGTGGTAGGCCTTCTCCATGATGCGCCTGCAGGTGAAAAGCGCCCGCTCGAAGGCCTGGCCTGCGTCCACGCCCTCGGGGCGGGCCAGGAAGGCCTGCTTGATGGTGGGCATGCACGCGCGCGCGGTCGACCCTAAGTCGTGCGGGTCCACCGGCACCTCGCGCCAGAACAGCAGGGGGATGCCGCAGCGGGCGCACGCGTCCTCGAAGATGCGCATGCCGCACTCCACGCCCTCGCCGTCTTGGGGCAAGAAGAGCATCGCGACCGCGTAGTCGCCTTCCTTCGGCAGCAGGTGGCCGCATTTTTGCGCCTCGCGCCTGAAGAAGCGGTGCGGTATCTGGAAGAGTATGCCCGCGCCGTCGCCCGTGTTGCGCTCCAGCCCCACGCCGCCGCGGTGCTCGAGGTTCACGAGCACGGACAGCGCGTCGTCGAGCATCTGGTGCGAGCGCGCGCCCGAAAGCGAGGCCAGCGCGCCGATGCCGCACGCGTCATGCTCGAATTCGGGACGGTAGAGGCCTTCGTGTTCTGTGGTGT
>CAVFDV010000136.1:0-4412 GCA_963621315.1 Oscillibacter sp. MSJ-31 | reverse complement strand
TCGTCGCGTAGGAGCTTCTTCAGGTAGGACGCGCGCCCGCCCTTCGTGTCGAGGTATAAACCCGATAAAGTCAAGAGGGGCTTTGCCCTACACAAACAGCACACAACCGAAGAGGGGCGCGGGCGCATGGGCAATGGCAACCCCAGACGCGCGAACGGGTGGCGGCGCGACCAGCTGCGCAAGTGGCTCGGCGCGCAAGGCCTGCCGTGCGCCCTGTGCGGCAAGCCCATCGACTACTCGCTCACGACGTGGACAGACCCCGGGGACGGGCGGGTGAAGCGCCATCCGCTGAGCTTCGAGGTGGACGAGATCGTGCCCGTCGCGCTCGGCGGCGACCCGCTCGACCGGGCCAACGTGCAGCCCGCGCACCGCATCTGCAACCAGAAGAAGGGAAAGCGCGTCGCGGTCCGGGTCGTGGCGCGGCCTGCGGTGGCGCACTCGCCGGCGGCCTTGGGGCTGCTTCGGGGCAGGGGGGCATCCCCTCCCCGGCCGCCCTCGGCCACCCCCGGCGCATAGTGCTTTTTTCTCACACGGATTCCTGAAACGGGACTCGGAGGTGGATCCATGGCGTGGTCAAAGCCGTTCAATGCAAACGAGCTGGCCTTCATAGAGGCGAGCTTCCCGCGTTTGGGAGCTGCGGAGATCGCCCGCAAGCTGGGACGCTCGCCGCGCGGGGTGAACCGCAAGATAAACCAGCTCGGGCTGCGGGACTCACGCGCGCGCGCGTCAGGCCCGCCCGCGCGGCCGGCGAAAGGCGGCGGCGGCACGCGCGCCGCGCCCTGCGGCCAAGACACGCTCTCGCGGCTGCGGGAGCTGCGCGAGGTCTTGCGCGGAAAGCTCGTGGACGACATAGACCCCCGCGCCATAAAGGGCGTGTCGGAGGAGTACCGGGCGGTGCTCGCCCAGATACGGGAGCTAGAGGAGCGCGATGGCAAGAAGGAAGACGGCGGCGCGGGGCAGCTCGCCAGCATCGTCAGGCTACGCGCCTCCTAGGCTGCACGTGTGCCAAGGGCGCGCGTCCGACATAGCCGACGGGGTGTGCGCGCTGATGGAGCGCGCGGGCGTGGTCTTGCTCGACTGGCAGCGCGACATGCTGCGCGACTTCTCGGCGCTCGACGAAGACGGGCAGTTCGTGCACCGCCGCTGCGGCGCGTCGGTGCCCAGGCAGGCGGGCAAGTCCGACAGCGCCATAGCGTGGGTGTCCGCGCTCGCGCTGCAGGGCTACCGCGTGCTGTGGACCGACCACAACTACTCGACCACGTGCGAGATGCTACGGCGCTTCCGCGAGCTGTTCGGCATGCGCCCGCACGACGCCAACGCGCGGCACCCGGAGTTCAACGGGGCGGTCGTGCGGGCGAACAACAAGACCGCGCAGGAGAGCTTCGAGCTGGACGGCGGCGGCATGGTGTGCTTCTCCACGCGCACGAACAGCGCGGCGCTGGGCTACAGCTTCGACGTGATCGTCTACGACGAGGCCCAGGAGCTGACCGACGCGCAGCAGCAGGCCGTGCTCCCGTCGTTCACCTCCGGCGGCATGCACAACCCGCAGTGCCTCTACCTCGGCACCCCGCCGCGCCCGGGCCGCCCGGGCGACATCTTCGAGCAGATACGCCGCGACGCGCTCGCGGGTGGAGAGGACGCGGGCGACTTGTGCTGGTGGGAGTGGGGCATCGAGGAGATGGGCGACGTGCGCGACGAGTCGCGCTGGTGCGAGGTGAACCCCTCGCTCGGGCGCGTGGCGAGCATCGATGCCCTGCGCACGGCGTGCCGCTCCATGAGCGAGCTGGCGTTTGCGCAGGAATACCTCGGCTACTGGCTGCCGCAAGGCCACGTGCAGCCCGCCATAGACCCGCGCGACCTCGACGCGTGCGAGGCCGACGCGGCAGACGAGCCGCCCGCCGACGCGAAGCGCGCCGTGGGGGTGAAGTTCTCGCCCGACGGCGCCGAGGTGGCCGTGGCGCTCGCGCTCGACCCCGACGAGGGGCCGTCGTGGGTGGAGCTGGTGGCCGTCGAGCCGTGCGAGACGGGGACGTGGCAGGTCGCCGAGTGGCTGGCCGCGCGCGCCGACGACTTCGCGTGCGTCGTCGTGGACGGGCGCGGCTCGGCGCAGGCGCTGTGCAACCGCGTCGCGCCCGCGTTCGCGCGAGGGGCGCTCGTCACGGCCAACGCGACGCAGTATCAAGCGGCGTGCGAGACGCTGCTTGTCGGGATGCGCGAGGGCACCGTCACGTGGTACGGCCCGGACGGCAACCTGCGCGACTCGGCCGCAAGCTCGCCGCGCCGCCCCATAGGCACGGGCGGCGGCTGGGGGTTCGGCGGGGCGGATTCCGCGCCCGTCGAGGCGGCGGCGCTCGCGTTGTGGGGCGCGCTGAACACGAGAAGGGACCAGAGAGCGGAACAGGAGGTCTGGTAGATGGCGCTGAAGATAGAGGAGTCCGTCGCGGCGGCGGAGGGGCTTTCGCCCGACGAGAGGGGCACGGTGCGCGAGCTCGTGTCCGTGTGGCGGCAGCGCAAGCCCAAAAACGACGTGCGCGAGCGCTACTACCTGGAGCACGTGACGCAGAAGAGCCTCGGCATATCGGTCCCGCCGAAGATGAACGTGCGGGCGAGCTGCGGCTGGCCTCGGAAGGCCGTGGACTACATCGCCTTCCGCTCGCAGTTCGACGGCTACACGACCTCCGACGAGGAGGCCATGGAGACGTTGCGCGGCATCGTGGCCGCAAACGACATGAAGAACGCCTACCACATGGCGGTGACCTCGCAGCTCGTCCACTGCTTCACCATGCTGACGGTAAGCAGGGGCGACGAGGAGAAGGGCGAGCCTGCGGTGCTCGTCACCATGGCGCCGGCCACGGCGGCGGCGGGCATATGGGACGACCGCGCCCGCCAGATAGGCGCCGGGCTGGCCGTCGTGCAATGCGAGCGCAAGCGCGACTCGATCGTGCCCGTGTGGCTGGACGTCTTCATGGCAGACCGCGTGCTGACGCTGCGGCGCGGCGCGGGCGGCGGCTGGCGCGTGGACGCGCGCCTGGAGGCGGGCATGGGGCGGCCCTTGATGGAGCCGATGGCAAACGAGCCGACGCTCATGTGCCCGTTCGGGCGCTCGCTGATCACGCGCAGCGTGCGGCAGCTCGCCGACAACTACCTGCGCGAGAGCGTGCGCAGCGAGGTCGCGGCGGAGTTTTCCGCAAGCCCGCAAAAATACCTCCTCGGCGCGTCGAAAAAGGCGCTGGCAGACGAGAGCAAGTACGACGCCTACATAGGCTCGATACTGGCCATATCGAAGGACCGCGACGGCGACGTGCCCACCTTCGGGCAGCTCGCGCAGCCGTCCATGGAGCCGCACATCTCCTACGTGCGCTCGCTGGCCGCGCAGTTCTCCGGCGAGACGAACGTGCCGCTGTCGGCGCTGGGCGTGGTGAGCGACAACCCGTCTTCCGCCGAGGCGATATACGCGACCAAGGAGGACGCGGTGATACAGGTGCAGCGCCTGAACGCCGTGAACAAGCGCGCCCTCGTGAACGTGGGGTGGATGGCGCTCGCCACGGCGCGCGGCACCGACTACGCGACGGAGCGCGCCCGCGTGCCCGACCTGAACGCGCGCTTCGCCAACCCCGCCATGCCGTCCGTGGTCTCGCGCTCGGACGCGATGGTGAAGCAGATAGGCGCCATACCGTGGCTGGGGGAATCCGACGTGGCCTTGGAGGAGTTGGGCTACGATGAGGAGCAGATACAGCGCCTGCAAAGCGACAAGCGCGCGAGCGAGGGAAAGCAGCTCGCCAACGCGATAGTGGGCAGCAAGTCCCTCGTCGCCCAGGCGCAGGCGCTCTCCTCGCTGCCCGCGCCCGGCGCGGCGGTTGATGGCGGCGGCGCATGACGCGCGAGGTGCCGCAAGCCCGGCTCGCGGGCTACACCGGCGCGCTGAACGCGGTGGCGGCGGAGGCCGAGGCGGAGTTCCGCGCGGCGATGGCGGCAAAGGCCGGGGAGCTGGGCGAGTTCGGGGAGTGGGACGACGCTGCCAAGGCGGAGTTCCGCGATTTCGCCGCCGGGCAGATGCGCACGCTCGGGCGCGTGTTCGGCGACGCGTCCGTGTCCTGCGCGCAGTCCTTCTGCGACGAGGTGCTGGACGGCGAGCTGCCCGTGGACGCCGCCGGCGCGGAGTGCATACCGCCCGAGAGCGCCGAGAAGTCCGCGCGCTACTGGGCGGGCAGCCTCTACGGCGATCGGGCCGACCCGCAGCGCTTCGTGGACGGGTGCGCGGCGAAGGTGAACCGCAACGTCGCGCATGCCGCCGACCTGCGCGTGGCCGCGTCCGCCGTCGCGGAAAACGGGCGCGGCGGCAACGGCGGCGGCGGCTCGGGCCGCGCGCGCGTGAAGTTCGCGCGCGTGCCGCAAGGCCCCACGTGCCCTTT
>CAVFDV010000135.1:0-4468 GCA_963621315.1 Oscillibacter sp. MSJ-31 | reverse complement strand
CCCCACCTGCTCGCGCGCCTGCCTGCGCGCCCGCCCCTTGTCCCCGCGCGCCTGCCCTTTGCTTCCACGTGCCGGGCGCTGCGCTGTTTCTCCGTGTGCCCGCGTCCCTCCCGCACCCGCGCGCGCCTGCGCCGCACCCGCGCGCCTGCGCCGCGCGGGTGCCCGCCGTCTCGGTGGACAAGTCCCCGCTTTCACCCGCATCCTTTGCCGCGCGTGCTATATTTCCCTATTCGTGGGAAGACGAGACGAGAAGTCCCCCGACAGAAGTTCACGGCCGCGCCCCGAAACGCGAGGCCGCGCCTGCACAAGGTGAAGAGAGGATGGGCATGGCACTGACGGACGATTTGGCAAAGCTCCGCGACGACACGCTGTCCGCAGTCCGGGCCGCAGCCGACACGGCCGGCCTCGAGGAGCTGCGCGTCGGCGTGCTGGGCAAGAAGGGCACGCTCACGGCGGCGCTGCGCGGCATGCGCGACGTGCCGAAAGAGGAGCGTCCCGCCGTGGGCAAGGTGGTAAACGAGGTGCGCGAGGCCGTCGAGTCCGCGCTCGAGGCGCGCAAGCAGGCCCTGGCCGGCGCAGAGCTCGAGGCGGCGATGGCCGCGGGCGCCTTGGACGTGACCTTGCCGGGCCGCGCCCAGACCATCGGCAGCGAGCACTTGATCACCCACATCATCCGCGAGGTCTCCGACATCTTCGCCGGGCTGGGCTACGAGATCGAGGGCGGCCGCGAGGTCGAGACCGACTGGTACAACTTCACCGCCCTAAACGCGCCGAAAGACCATCCCAGCCGCTCGATGCAAGACACCTTCTACCTGCTCGACCGCTCGGGCGACCTGGCCGACGTGCGCGGCGAGTCCGACGTGCTCTTGCGCACGCAGACCTCGGGCACGCAGGTGCACGTGATGGAGGAGAAAAAGCCGCCCATCTACATGATCTCGCCCGGCAAGGTCTACCGCCGCGACGTGGCCGACCCCTCGCACCTGCCGCAATTCCACCAGATAGAAGGCCTCGTCGTGGACGAGGGCATCAGCTTTTCGGACCTGAAGGGCACGCTCGAGCATTTCGTGCGCGCGTTTTTCGGCCCGGACCGCACGACGCGCCTGCGCGCCCACTTCTTCCCCTTCACCGAGCCTTCCGCCGAGGCCGACGTCTCGTGCGGCATATGCGGCGGCACGGGCGAGGTGGACGGCGCGCCCTGCCGTTTTTGCAAGCACACGGGCTGGGTCGAGGTGCTGGGCTGCGGCATGGTCGACCCCAACGTCTTCGAGTACGTGGGCATCGACCCCGAGCGCTACAGCGGGTTTGCGTTCGGCGTGGGCGTCGAGCGCCTGGCCTGCCTGCGCTACGACGTGCCCGACCTGCGCATGCTGCTCGAAGGCGACATGCGTTTCCTGCGGCAGTTCTAGGGCTTTGGCGAAAGGGCGCGCCGTGCGCGGAGGGCCGCGCGCGGACGCGATGGTGAAAGGCCCGGCTGCCCGCCCGCCGCAGACGAGGGCGGCGGACAGGCGGGCGAGGGCACGACGGCCGATAGGCGTGACGAGAGGAGAAACCGCATGCTGGTTTCGTTGAAATGGCTGAAGGAATTCGTCGAGGTGCCGGACGGGCTGCAGGATTTCTGCGACCGCCTCGATTTGACGGGCACGGGCGTCGAGGGCGTGGAGCATCTGGGCGATGCGCTCGACGGCGTGGTCATAGGGCATGTCGAGACCTGCGAGCCGCACCCCGACTCCGACCACATGCACGTCACGACGGTGGACGTGGGCGCAGGCGAGCCGCTGCAGATCGTGTGCGGCGCCCCGAACGTGCGCGCGGGCCTGAAGGTGGCCGTCGCGTGCGTCGGGGCCGTGTTGCCGGGCGACGTGAGGATAAAGAAGAGCAAGCTGCGCGGCGTCGTGTCGGCGGGCATGATCTGCTCGGCGCGCGAGCTGGGGATAGGCGCAGACCACGAGGGCATCATGGAGCTGCCCGCCGACGCGCCCGTGGGCGCGGCCTTTGCCGCCTGGCGTGGCGCAGGCGACACGGTGCTCGACCTGGAGATCACCCCGAACCGCCCCGACCAGCTGTCCATGCGCGGCTTCGCGCGCGAGGTGGGCGCCATATACCATGTGCCGTGGAGCTACGAGCCGCCCTGCGAGGTGCCGGGGCGTGTCGGCGGCCCGGATGCGGCCGATCTCGTGGACGTCGAGGTGGCCGACCCCGAGCTGTGCCCGCGCTACACGGCGCGCGTCATACGCGGGGTGAAGGTGGGCCCTAGCCCCGAATGGCTCGTCGAGCGCATCACGGCCGTGGGCGCGCGCTCCATCAACAACGTCGTGGACGTGAGCAACTACATCCTCTTCGAGCTGGGCCAGCCCCTGCACACCTTCGACTTGCGCGCGTTTCCCAAAGGCGCCGACGGCAAGCACCATGTGCGCGTCGAGGCGGCCTGTGACGGGCAGAAGTTCACCACGCTCGACGGCGAGGAGCGCGAGCTCACGCGCGACACGACCCTCATCTCCAACGGCACGCAGGCCGTGGCGCTTGCCGGCGTCATGGGCGGCCTCGACAGCGAGGTCGTCGACGACACCACCGACATCCTGCTGGAAAGCGCGACTTTTTCCACGGCGCACACGAGCCGAACGAGCCGCAACCTCGGGCTGGTCAGCGAGGCCTCGCTGCGCTACGAGCGCGGGGTGGACGCGCGCACCTGCGACACCTTCGGCGAGATCGCGGCCGCCCTCATCGCGGACGTGTGCGGCGGCACCGTGTGCCCGGGCATGGTGGACGTGTACCCGGCGCCCGTCGCCTGCACGCGCATCACGTTGCGCCCGGATCGCCTGCGCGCGCACGTGGGCGCCGACATCTCCGACGAAGAGCAGTTCACCATATTGCGCGACCTCGGCTGCGAGGTCGAGGGCGCGCCGGGCGACGAAAGCGTCGTGGTCGTCGCCCCGACCTTCCGCCCCGACCTTGTGCGCGAGGCCGACCTTTACGAGGAGGTGCTGCGCATCTGGGGCATGGACCGCGTCGAGCCCACCTTGCCCGGCAGCGCGTATGCCGGCGGGCGCACGCTTGCCCAAGACCGCGCCGAGGCCGTGGCGCGCACCTTGCGCGCCTGCGGCTTGAACGAGACGCTCACCTACTCGCTCGTCCCGGCCGACGACCAAGAACGCCTGCGCATGCCCGACGACGGGCTGGGCGAGGCCGTCGAGCTGCTCAACCCAATGAGCAGCGAGCAGTCCGTCATGCGCCGCAGCATCGTGCCCGGCCTTTTGCGCTCGCTTGCCTACAACGAGTCGCGCGGCGTTTCCAACGTGCAGCTCTTCGAGCGCGGCGTCGTCTTCGGCGCGGCCGAGGGGCGCAAGAACCCCAAGGAGCGCACCCGCATCGCCGCCGTGCTCGCGGGCGCCTGGCACGACAAGGCGTGGAACGACGAGCCGCCCTCACTCGGCTTTTTCGACGCGAAGGGCATCGTGGAAAACCTCGTGCGCGAGCTGGCCGTGCCGCGCGTGCGCTTCAAGGCGCTGTCTGCCGACGAGGCGCCGTGGCTGCAGCCGGGGCGCGCCGCGCAAGTGCTGTCGGGAGGCTCGGTGCTGGGCTGGGTCGGCGAGGTCCACCCCCTGGCCGCGCGCGCGTTCGACGTGGACGGCGCCGTCGCGGCCTTCGAGCTCGACGAGCGCCAGCTGCTCTCGTGCGCCACGCCGCAGCGCCCCTATGTGGACGTGCCCGAGTTTCCGCCCGTCGAGGCCGACCTTGCCATCGTCGTGGACGAGGGCGTCGCCGCCGAACGCGTGTGCCAGTGCATAGAGAGCGCGGGCAAGAAGGCGCATCTGGAAAGCGTGCGCCTCTTCGACGTCTACCGCGACGAGCGGCGCGTGGGCGCGGGCAAGAAGTCGCTCGCGTGGCGCCTGGTCTTCCGCGCGCCGGACCGCACGCTCACGGGCGAGGAAGTGGAGAAGGCCTACGCGCGCATCGTGAAGAAGGCGGTCGGCGCGACGGGTGGCGAGGTGCGCTCCTAGCGGCCGCGCGCACCTGTTCTGCAAATTGCACGGCCGCGCGCACAGGGGTGCTGACCTCGCAAAACGCGAGCAGCGCCCCGTCCGCGCCCAAAATTTTTAAAATTTCTCAAAAAAGTTCTTGACACCCCACGAGGACCTGCGTAATATACCTTCTCGCGCCGCAAACAGGAACGAAGTTCCAAACGGCGCAATCGCAGGCCGAAAGACCTGCGGAGAACCTTGAAAATCGGATACTGTGACGAACAAGTTTTACAAGCCAAACGTTCTTTGAAGAACATGAGGATCCCGTCCTCTTCACGATGAAGAGGATTCCTTAACTTCTTAAAGCAAGACGGTTCATTTACGAACCGCATCCGGACCTTCCCCGCGAGAGCGGGGAAAACATCCGGGACATCATCTCACATTGAAATTGGCTGCTTCGGCAGCCGCTTTGAATGGAGAGTTTGATCCTGGCTCAGGATGAACGCTGG
>CAVFDV010000134.1:0-4503 GCA_963621315.1 Oscillibacter sp. MSJ-31 | reverse complement strand
AGAAGGTGACGTGCGCGTACTTCTCCGTCTCGGCCGTGTGGTACTGGCGCAGGCTGGATGCGGCCAGATAGTCGGCCAGCACGTTTTCGGGGTGGGCCTTCGGGAAGGCCACGGGCGCGTCGAAGGCCTCGTCGTATTCGGTCATGCACACGAAGTTCACCTGCGGCGCGTGCACGCGGTCGAACTCGTCGAAGGCGCCTTCCGGCGTGATGAAGGCGCGCGTGAGCTGGCGGGCGCGGTCGGGGCGGAAGTTGAAGAAGACGACCGTGTCGCCGTCGTTTACCCCGCGGTGGTCGAGGACCGTGGGGATGATGAACTCGTCGGAGATGCCGTCGGCGTAGCTCGCCTTCACGGCCTGCACCGCCGCGCCGCGCGCAAAGCCCTTGCCCTGTCCCAGGCAGATCGCGTTCCAGGCCTGCTGCACGCGGTCCCACCTGTTGTCGCGGTCCATGGCATAGTAGCGCCCCGAGATGGAGGCCACGAGCGCCATCGCGCCGTCGTGGTCCTCGAATATCCTGTTGCCGGCATCGACGATGCGCTGCATGTAGCCCTGGCCGGAGTGCGGGTCGACGTCGCGCCCGTCCATGAAGGCGTGGATGCGCATGTCGCGCGCGCCACGCCCGGCCGCCATCTCGAGCATGGCCTCCAGGTGCGCCATGTTCGAGTGCACGCCGCCGTCGGAGAGCAGCCCCATGAAGTGGATGGGGCGGCCTGCCTCTATGGCCGCATCGAAGGCGGCGGCGAGGACCTCGTTTTTCCCTATGGAGCCGTCGGCGCACGCGTCGTCGATGCGCGTGAGCTCCTGGGGGACCACGCGCCCGGCGCCCATGTTCAAGTGCCCCACCTCGGAGTTGCCCATCTGGCCGGCGGGCAGGCCGACGTCGCGGCCCGACGCGCCGAGCGTCGTGTGCGGACGCTGCCGCATCGCGGCCTCCAGGAAGGGCTTGTCTGCCAGCTCGACGGCGTTGCCCGGCCCTTGCGGGGCAAGGCCGTAGCCGTCCATGATCGCCAAAAGCACCGGTTTCATCGCATGTGTCCTCTCGCGTGTGTCGGTGAAGGGGAAAGGCGCGCGCGGCGCGCGCGGCGGGGCGGCTGCTGCGGGGATGCGCCTTCGCGCCCTACCCCAGCTTGCGCCTGTCGTCTGCCGCCTTCGCGCACTCGACGAGCCGGGCGAACTTGCCCGCATCGAGCGCCGCGCCGCCGATGAGGCCGCCGTCGCAATCAGGCAGCTCCAGGAACCACTCGGCGTTTTCCGGCTTCATCGAGCCGCCGTAGAGCACGCGCATCTTGCCGGCGGCCTCCTCGCCTGCCATCTCGGCTGCAACGCCGCGTATGGCGGCGCACATCTCTTGGGCTTGCTCCGGGGCCGCCGCCGCGCCCGTGCCGATGGCCCATATGGGCTCGTAGGCGACCACGCACTTCTCCATGTCGGCGGCATCGACCCCCGCCAGCCCCGCGCGCACCTGCGCGGCGACGAAGTCCACGTGCCCGCCGCCGTCGCGCACCTCCGCGTCCTCGCCGCAGCACATGATGGGGGCGATGCGCTTTTCCAGCAGCGCGTGCACCTTGCGGTTCACGTCCCCGTCGCTTTCGTGGAAAATCGCGCGCCGCTCGCTATGCCCCACGATGCAATACGAGCAATGCAGCTCCACCAGCATCTCGCAGCCGATCGCGCCCGTGTAGGCGCCCGCGTCCTCCCAAAAGACATCTTGCGCGCCCAGCCGGATGGGGCTTTTATCGAAGGCCAGCACGTTGTCCACGCTTTTCAGGCAGGTAAACGGCGGGCACATCACCACGTCCACGCCGTCCCAGCCGTTTTCCTTGTAGCTGACCTGCTGGGCCAAGACGACGGCCTGCGCGACCGTCTTGTTCATCTTCCAATTGCCCGCGATCACGGGCCTGCGCCTGCCCCGGGCGCGCGTCTCGGCACATACCATGGCCCCTCACGCCTCCTTGTCCTGCAGTGCCTCCACGCCGGGAAGCGGCTTGCCCTCCAGCAGGCGCATGGAGGCGCCGCCGCCGGTGGAGATGAAGCTCACCTGCTCGGCCAGCCCGAACTTCTTGATGGCGGCCACCGAGTCGCCGCCGCCGATGATGCTCGTCGCGGGCGAGGAGGCCACGGCCTGCGCGATGCCCTTCGTGCCCGCCTCGAAGCTGGGAAACTCGAACACGCCCATAGGTCCGTTCCAGAAGACGGTGGACGCCGCCGCGATCTCGGCGGAGAACAGCTCGACGGTGGCCGGCCCTATGTCAAGCCCCATCATGTCGCCGGGGATCGCGTCCACTGTGCACACCTGCGTACGCGCGCCCTCCGCGAACATGTCCGCGCACACCACGTCCACCGGAATCAGCAGCTTCACGCCCTTCTCGGCGGCCATATCGAGCATGCCGCGCGCCGTCTCGACCATGTCGGCCTCCATCTTCGAGGCGCCAATCGAATGCCCTTGCGCGGCCAGGAAGGTGAAGCACATGGCCCCGCCGATGAGGATGGCGTCTGCCACGTTCATGAGGTTTTCGATGATGCCGATCTTGTCCGAGACCTTCGAGCCGCCCAAAATCGCGACGAAGGGGTGCTCGGGCGCGGCCAGCATGCCCGTCAGGGTCTCGACCTCGCGGGCCATGAGCAGCCCGGAGACGGCCGGGACGAACTCGGGCACGCCGGCGATGGAGGCGTGCGCGCGGTGCGCGGCGCCGAACGCGTCGTTCACGCACATGTCGCACAAGCTGGCCAGACGGTGCACGAAGGAGAGCTTGTTCTCCTTCTCGCCGTCGTCGAAGCGCAGGTTCTCGAGCATCATGACCTGCCCGTCTTTGAGGGCAAGGCTTGCCGCGAGCGCGTCTTCGCCTGCGATGTCGGTCCCGCCGATCACGGTGACGGGCCGTCCCAGCAGCTGGATCAGGCGCATGGCCACGGGCATCATGGAGAACTGGCTCTCGAAGACCCCTCCCCCGCTCGGGCGCCCCAGGTGGCTCGCGATGATCACGCGGGCGTCGTGGTCGATCAGGTACCGGATGGTCGGCAGCGCCTCGCGTATGCGCGTGTCGTCGGTGACCGTGCCCTCGTAGAGCGGGACGTTGAAGTCCACGCGCAAGAGCACGCGCTTGTGGGCGACGTCGACGTCTTCGACCGTCTGCTTCCTGTACATGCCTTCCTACCTCCTTGGAAAAAATCGCGGGACGTGGATGATGCGCGGTTTGGGCCCGGGCGCCGGGCCCGGGCGCCGGGCGCGGGGCGGACGGCGTGGTGCAACGGCCGTCCCGCGTGCGGGCGCGCGGGTAAAAGGCTAGTTGCCCTCGGTCGTGGTCGTGGACGCGGAGTCCTGGCCTGTCGTGTCCGTCGAGGCGCTGCCGTCGCCTTCCACCGTGGTGACGTTGCCGTCGCCGTCGATCGACATGGTCTGCGTGTCGCTGCCGTAGATGGTCGTGGCCGTGCCGTCGTCGGTGGTCGTCGTGGTGGTGGTGCCGTCGGTCGTGGTCGTGCCGTCGGAGTCGGTGGTCGTGAGCGTCGAGCTGGAATCGCTGTAGCTCGACGAGTCGGGGTCGTAGCTCAGGTCGGAGGGCATGTCGTTGATGTGCAGGTCGGCGGCATCGACGAGCTCTTTCACGTGCGCGTCCCACGCGTCCTGGTCGAAGTCGTCGTCGCCCTCGTCCTTGCCCGTGACCTCTTCCTGGAGCTTGCGCTTCTTCAAGGTCTCGGTGGCCTCCTTCTCGTAGGCCGCGAGGTTCTTGTAGCCCATCATCTGCAGGATGCTCTCGAAAGTGCCCGACATGCCCTGCCCGTAGTAGGCCTCGTAGGTGGTGCGCTGCTCGTCCACGTAGGTGTCGAGCTCCTCGTCGGAGATGGTGTAGTTCTTCTGCTCGACCTCGTAGTCCACCACGGCGTCTTCGAGCAGGTTGTTGATGATGTACTCGCGCAGCTGCGCCACCGTGCCGTCGCCGGCGGCCTTCTCCTCGTCGCTCAAATCCGAGTTGTAGCTGCGGTTTTTGATGTAGTCCTCCCACGACTCGGCCGTGGTGCTCGTGGTGGTCGTGGTGGAGCTGCTCGAGCTGCTGGAAAGCGAGGACTTCATGGACGTGGCCTGCGAGGTGACGTCGGCCTCGAGGATCTGGCCGTGCGCCCACGTGGCAGCCACCTGCTCGCCGCAGCCGGCAAGCCCTACCAGCGCGCATGCGGCCAGGGCGACGGCGGCGAAGACGGGCACGAGAGAGCGTTTCAGAAAAGACATGGGACCTCCGCTGTATGGTGGTATCGGGGTGAACACAACAGGCGCTAGTATAAACCCCCGTGCGCGGCCCCATCCCTGTTTTTCATGCGGAAAAGCGGAAGGGGGCGCCGAAGCGGAAAGCCGCCCCCTCTTCATGTGCCGAAACGCGCCGCGCCGCGCGGCGGTGCGGCGGTGGGGCGCCTGCGCGGACAGCGAAGCCGGCGGCGAGGGCGCGGGAGGCACGGGCGCAGCGGCAGCAACGTCGGCGCTACGGGCGACGCGGGATGCGCCGCGCCGC
>CAVFDV010000133.1:0-4707 GCA_963621315.1 Oscillibacter sp. MSJ-31 | reverse complement strand
GTATAGGCCGTCGCCAGATCGTCGAAGGTCTCGGGGTCGTTTTCGCGCGCATGCGCCAGAGCCTCGATGCGGGCCATAGCCTCGGCCGGCTCGAACAGGCCGGTCGCCGTGACGGCGCGCACGCAATCGACGGGAAGGCCGCGGTCTTTCGCGATCACCGCAAGGCGCGTGGTGAAAAACGCGCGCACGGCCCCTGCCAGCTCGGCCGCGTCGAAGTCGAGCGCGCCCGCGTAGTTGGCAAGCGCGGCGTCGATGAGCTGCGCCAGCGAAACATCCGGGCCGTCGAGCAGGATGTTCACGATGCCGATGGCCGCGCGGCGCAGCGCGAAGGGGTCCGAGCTGCCCGTGGGCGCGCCTTGCGCGGCGAAGATGCCGCATATGGTGTCGAGCTTGTCGGCGATGGCCACGACCTTGCCCGCCATGTTGCGCGGAAGCTCGTCGCCGGCAAAACGCGGGCGGTAGTGGTCGGTGATGGCACAAGCCACGTCCTCGCCCTCGCCGCTTGCCAGCGCGTAGTGGCCGCCCATCACGCCCTGGAGGCTGGTGAACTCGACGACGGCTTGCGTGACAAGGTCGGCCTTGCACAGGTGCGCCGCGCGGACGGCCGCCTTCGCGTCGGCGGCGCCAAGCCCGGCCTTCTCGCAGATGGCGGCCGCGTTTTTCTCGATGCGCGCCGTCTTGTCCTTCACGCTGCCGAGCTTGTCGGTGAAGACGACGGCGGCCAGCTTGTCCACGTAGCTTTCAAGCGGTTCGCGCTCGTCTTCGTCTACGAAGAACTTCGCGTCGGCCAGGCGCGCGCGCACCACGCGCTCGTTGCCCTCGGCGATCGTGGCGTTGTAGGCGGGGTCGCCGTTGGAGACGACGATGAAGGCGCGGTCGAGCGAGCCGTCGGCGCGATACATCGGGAAGTAGCGCTGGTGCTCGAGCATGGCATCGCAGATGATCTCGGGCGGCACCTGCAAGAACTCCTCGTCGAAACGGCATAGGAGCGCCGTCGGCCACTCCACGAGGTTCACCACCTCGGCAAAGGTGCCGGCCGGCGTGTCGGCCGACAGCCCCGTCTCCTTTTCGATGGCGGCGACCTGCGCGCGGATGGCGCGCTCGCGCTCGGGCGCGGAGGGCACGACCTTCATCTCGGGGTACATGCCGAAGAGCTCGTCTGCGCAGGCGACCTCGAAGTCGCGGTTTGCCATGAAGCGGTGCCCGCGCGTCGTGCGCCCGGCGGCAAGGCCGGCGTACTCGACGGGCACGACCTCGTCGCCCAGCAGGCACAAAAGCCAGCGTATGGGGCGCGAGAAGGTCACGTGCCCGCTGCCCCAGCGCTGCGACTTGGGCCAGGACATGCCCGCAAGGAGGCCGGCCAGAAGGCCCGGCAGCAGCTCGGAGCTGGGGCGCGCCGGCTCGTCAACCATCGCGTAGACGTATTCGGCCCCGCTCTCGTCGCAGCGGCGCACGAGGTCGGCCGCATCGACGCCCTTGCCGCGCGCGAACCCGATGGCGGCCTTCGTGGGATGCCCCGCCTCGTCGAAGGCGATCGCGGCGGCCGGTCCGCGCGACTCCTGGTGCAGCTCGACGCTCGCGCAGGCCACGTCTTTTACCGAAAGGACGATGCGGCGCGGCGTCGAGCAGGCAAAGACCTCGCCATGCGCGATGCGGGCGGCGTCGAGCGCGTCGGCTGCGGCGCCGGCGAGTTTTTCGGTGGCCGCATACAGCGGCATCGCGGGAATCTCCTCGGTGCCCACCTCGAAGACGAGGGTGCGCGCGGCGCTGGCCGCGCCCGTGTTCGCGCCGGCGTTCATGTGCTCGCTCATTTGCCAGCCCCCTTCCCCTCGGGGCGCGCGTCTGCCGCGCATGCCCCGTCCGCGCAGGTGCCCGCATCCGCCGCAAGCGCGCCTTCACCTTCACCGTCTTGCGAGGCGATATGCGCGCCGCCGCCTTTCACCACCACGTCCAGATAGCTCTCGCAGCAGGCCTTGGCCACGTCGCGCACGCGCAAGATGTAGTGCGCGCGCTCGGTGGCCGAGATCGCGCCGCGCGCGTCGAGCAGGTTGAAGGCGTGGCTGCAGCGCATGACGCACTCGTAGGCCGGCAGCGGCAGGCCGCGTTCGAGCAGCTTGTGGCATTCGGCCTCGTTGGTCTCGAAGCGCTTGAAGAGCAGGTCCACGTCGGCGAACTCGAAGTTGTAGGCCGATTGCTCGCGCTCGTTTTCATAGAAGACGTCGCCGTAGGTGAAGCGCGTGCCGTCCGCGCTCTCGCTCCACACGAGGTCGTAGACGCTGTCGACGCCCTGGATGTACATGGCCAGGCGCTCCAGCCCGTAGGTGACCTCGGCGGGCACGGGGTCGCACTCGATGCCACCCACCTGCTGGAAGTAGGTGAACTGCGTGACCTCCATGCCGTTGAGCCAAACCTCCCAGCCCAGGCCCCAGGCGCCCAGCGTCGGGCTTTCCCAGTCGTCTTCCACGAAGCGCACGTCGTGGTGCGCGACCTCGATGCCGATGGCCTCCAGGCTGCCCAGGTAGAGGTCCTGGATGTTGTCGGGGCTGGGCTTGATCAGGACTTGGAACTGGTAGTAGTGCTGCAGGCGGTTGGGGTTGGAGCCGTAGCGCCCGTCGGCCGGGCGGCGGCACGGCTGCACGTAGGCCGTCTTCCACGTGCCGGGCCCTAGCGAGCGCAGGGTCGTGGCCGTGTGGTAGGTGCCCGCGCCGACCTCGACGTCGTAGGGCTGCAACACGACGCAGCCCTGGTCTGCCCAGTAGCGCTGCAAGGTCAAGATGATGTCCTGGAAGGTGAGCATGTGCGTCCTTTTCTCTGAAACGGTGCCGTCCAAACCGGTGGTGCCCGAAAACCCCTCGGGCGCGTTCCCTACCCCAGCGCCCCTATGCGCTCGAGCGGCCAATAGCGGAAAAACGCGTGCCCCGTCACGTTGGACAGGGGAACGGGGCCGAAGTAGCGGCTGTCCGAGGAGTTCGTGCGGTTGTCGCCCATCACCCAGATGCAGCCCTCGGGCACCGTGTAGGGGTAGCTGATCTCGTGCTCGCCGGCAAGCGGCAGCGACTTCTTGCCGTCCGTGTAGGGCTCGTCGAGTTTCGAGCCGTCCACGTAGACCGCGCCGTCCTTCAGGTCCACCTGCTGGCCTGCCGTGGCGATCACGCGCTTGATGAGGACGCGGCTGGGGTCGTCGACGTCGACGAAGGTGACGATGTCGCCTTGCGCGGGCGAGGAGGCCAGATACGAGATGCGCTCGGAGAGGACGCGGTCGCCCGTCATGATGGTGTCTTCCATGGACTCGGAGGGGATCTCGTAGGGTTTCACCACGAAGTTGGTGATGAACCAGGCAAGGCCGATGGCCACGGCCACGACGACGACAAGCTCGATGAAGCCCCCGAGCGCCGAGCCCTTCTTCTTAGCCTGGCGCACCTGCACCTGCATCTGCGGCGAGTCGTATACCACGCCCCGCGCGGACGCGGGCACCCTGTGCGCTTGGTCTGCATACGGCTGCTGCGCGCGCGGGCCTTCCGATGCCGCGGCGGGCTGCGCGGGCGCGTAGGGCTGCGCGGGCGTATAAGGCGCCGCGGCCGGCTGTCCATCCGGCCGTCCGCCCGGCTGCGCCTGCGTCGCGCCTTGCTGCGGGCGCGCAGCCTGCGCCTGCACGGCGGGCTGCTGCGGCTGTGCCTGCCGTGTGCGCTGCGGCTGCTGCGGTATCGTCATGTCGTCTGGCACGCGCGCCTTCACCTTCCTCTCGCGCCCGCGAAAAAGGGGCGCATCGCATAACCGCACTATCATAGCGCGCCCGCCGCCCGCATAGGCCGCGTAGTCCGGCAAAGTGCACGTGGACTCACACAATCGATACGGGAGGGCCGCTACGGAAGGGCGCCCGACGCGAGAGCGCCGCCGCGAGAGCGCCGTATCGCTGCAAGAGCACCGCCGCGAGAGCGCCGCGCGCCCGCGCATGTGCCGCGCCGGCGCGCGGGGCGCTTGCGCGTCTAGCAGGCCGCCTCTTTCAACGTTTCTCCGGACTCCCTCAGCCGGCGGTGTTCCAGCACGTCGTTTTTCGAGAGGAGATACACGCAATATTGGTTCATGCTCACGCCCTCCTGCTCGGAATGCCGCGCAAGGGACTCGTGCAGCTCTTTGGGGATGCGGAGCTTGAACTGCCCCGAGTAGCTTTTCGGCACCCTCGGCTCGGGAATCGGGAGGCCCTCCTCAAGCGCCGCCTCGATCCAGCATCTCCTGGCGTCCTCGGCGTTTTCACATGCCCCCTCGACAGTGTCGGCGCAGGTGATGCAGCCGGGCAGGTCGGGATAGGAGGCGACGAAGCCCCCTTCGTCGGCGTCGGGCGCGATTTCCATCTTGTATGGGATATTCATGTAATCGTCAAGCGTCTTCATTCTCGTCCTCGCTTTCGACAACCCTTTTCACCATCTCGACATAGCTTTTCTTAACCGGGTCGTGCTTTGGGGTCGTGGTCGGCGGGCGCCCCTTCTTCCTGAAGGTCATGTGCGGGCTGCCGGCCTTTGGCGAATACATGGTGTAGCCGTATCTTTCCAGTATTTTCCTCAACTCGGCAAATCTCATGTCTTTCGAGAGGCCGTGAATCCGCCCCAAGAGCTTGTCCCACTGCGACATATCCGGCCCTCCCCTCGGCAGGAAATTGTATGTGGTGTCGCATTTGGTGTCAAATTATTCGAAACACCAGTGTAGGAA
>CAVFDV010000132.1:0-4746 GCA_963621315.1 Oscillibacter sp. MSJ-31 | reverse complement strand
TCCAACGACAGCGTGCCCGCGCCCTGCTGCACGATGGCGGCGATGCGGCCGCCGTCGAGGGCGCCCGTCAGGGTGGCGCCGCCCGCCGAGTCGACGACCGCGACGTCGGCGGCGCTCTCGCCCACGAGCCGCCCGACGTTCTTGCCGTTCAAGTCGACGGTGTAGGCGATGGCCGCGGCAGACGACGCGTCGGCGGCGTCCTTGAGGGTCGCCGTGCCGCCTATGCCCTTGTCCAGCACCACGGTCTCGCCATCCCTAGCGGCGGCGCTCGCGTCTTCCAGCGACTCGAAGGCAAGCGTCTGCCCGTCGCGCACGATATGCGCGACCGCGTCTATCTCGCGGTAGAACACGATGCCGTCGCCGGCCTCGGACAAGACCAGGTCGGTCTTCGACGTCGCCACGCCGTTTGCCAGCTTCGCCAGAAGCGCGGCCTTGTCGGCGACGCCGTCGGCAAACGATGCCGCATACGTGCCGTTGGAGTTCGCGTCGGCGGAAACGCCCGTGGGAACAAGCGGGTCTTCTTTGTAAACGGAATCGTCGCTCGCATCGCCACTCGAGACGCGTACGTCCAAACCGGAAACACAGCTCAAGGTCGCGGGCGAAGCCGTGAAGCCCTCGCCCAACACGAACGGGGCATCTGCCGCAGCGCTTGCGCGCGTGTCGGACGCCAGGGCATAGGCGCCGCTTTGCGCGGCAGTCGAAAACGAGACAGCCCCGTTCAGAGCTGCCGCCGCGCCCGCACCACGACCCCCGTACCTCCCCATCACGTTGAATATGCCGACGGAAAGCGGGCTGCCCTCGCCCGCCGCGCTCGCGTCGATGCTCAGGTTCCCGCTCTGCCCCAAGACGCCGTTGCCACGGGAAACCACGCCGCAGGCGCTTCCCTGCGGCGCGCTGGCAGCAAGCGACACATTGCCCTCGATGGTCAAATCGCCGCTCGTGTGGGAGACGGCAACGGCGTTCACCATCGACTGCTTCGATTCCTTGTTCACAGGAGAGCCGGCCTTGACGGTGATAGACGTCCCGTTGCCGATCGTTCCACCGCTCGTGCTCACCGCAACCGCCGTGTTGATGCCGGGGGAAGTGCTTCGCGCGGGACTCGTCTGGTTCGAGCAGTCGAGCACGATCGAGCAATTCGACGTGTCGAGGCTTCCGCCGGTCACGTCGACCACCCTGTTGTACCTGTAGCTCGTCAGCTGGTCGGGTATCGTGTAGCTCTTCGCGATCGTGACGCCCTTGATCGCGAGGGTCGCTTTCGACGAGCTGTCTTTTGAAAGCTCGATGTTGCCCGAGTTCACGAACTTCACAAAGCCGCCGTCTTTGGCGTTGCCGCCCCCGTCGGTGCTCACGATGCTCACGTCGGTCTTGTCGGAAACCGGCGTGCCCGTGCCCGTCCAAATCCTGATCTTTTGGGTGGTGTCAAGCTCTACGGCCTTGTCGCTGCCAAAAGTGATGCCAAAGCCGCGCAAGTCGATGGTGAATTGCCCGCCTTTTCCAATGGAAAGCTGGTGGGTGAACGAGACCGTGCGGTCGAGGTAGTACGTCCCCTGCTCGTCGAGCGTCACGTTCTCCTTCGCCTTCTCGGCTTTCTCGATCAAATCGGAGAGGTTCACAGGCCCTTCCGCAACGGGGGTGTCCGGCTCCGTCGTTTGCCGCTCGAACAGGGCGTAAAACCACGTGTCGCTTGCCGGGAACTCCCGGGGCAGCGCCGACTCGTCGAACGGGGCGCTCTTGTCGGTAGAGACATACCAATACTTGAAGTCCCATCCATCGCGGCCCGACGGCGTGGGGAACTTCCCGTCGTAGGTGAACGTGCCGTCCTCGCTGGTTGCGATCGGGTCGCCGGCAAAGCCCTTGTAGCTGATCAAGTTGACGCCGGCGTCAAGCCCCATCCGAGAATAGAAGGCGACGGTGATCTGCACTTCGTAGCACGCGTAGAGAACGGCGACATCCGAGACACTCACCCTCTCGCCCGCCTTGTAGCTTGTGCCGCTGCCGCCCTTGTTCTCGGTCCAATACCTGAAGTGCTTGTCGTTGGTGCTGCTAAACGTCGCCTCAGGAAGCACGACGAAGCCGTCTCCGTCGTCGTCTTCGAGGGAGTCCATGCTGCCGGAGCAATTCTTGCCCGGCTGCAGCTCGACGTGCGCGCTCGATGCCGCGGCAGCCCACACGAGCGCGCGCGCATCGGCAGATGCCGCAGCCGCCTTGCCGGCGTAGAGGCCGCTGGAGCCGGCAGCAAACGCCCCCGCCAGCTCCTCGGCGTCCAGATCCTCGGACAGGGTCGCGAACGCGTCGCCGGCAAGCGCCGTGGCCGCGGCGGGCGTCTCCACGCGTGCCGCCGACGCAAGCGAGAAGCCCTCGCCGAGCGAGAGCGCCACCTTCTGGCTGGCCTCGGCGACGGCGCCGGACAGCGCGGTGGCGCCGGACAGCGACACCGCGCCCTTCCACGCCTTCAGGGCATAGCCTGCCGTGCCGGACGAGGAAAGAGAACAGGCGGACAGCGACACGGAACCGGAATCCGCGTCCTTGCCGGCGCTCGCCACGGCGCATGCCTCGCCGGCGCCGGCAGTTGCCGCCGAAAACGCCGCGCCCGAGGCGTCGACGCGCCCGCCGGCGGCGTCGACGGCGCGGACGTCGCAGGCATCCGACGGGTCGGCCGCAGACGCCGCCACCGAGCCGCCCTCGATCGCCACCGACGAGCCCGTGCCGGCGCAAACGCCGGCCACGACGAGCCCCTTCTTGGCCGCCGTGCCCGCGGGCACCTCCACAGAGACGGCGCAGCCGGAGAGCACGAGGCGTCCGGTGCCGCTGGCCGTCGCAGCCTGGGCGTCGGCGCCGGCGCCCACGGTCGCGCTCAGGGAAAGCCCCTCGACTGCAAGCGAGCCCGCCGAGACCGACACGACCGGCACGTCGGCCTCGGCCGTGCCCTTCGCGGCCACGCGCCCGCCAGATGCCGAGGACCGCAGCACGACCGATGCGGGGCAGGACAGGGAAAAACCGCCGATTGCATGGCCGGCCACGTCCACGGTGTAGGAGCCCGCGTCCTTGGAGTCGAACACGAGCGCTTCGTCCAGGTCGGCCCCGAGCCGAAGCGTGCCGCCAGCGGCCAGCGCCTTGGCGGCCTCGGCGAAGCCGGCGTAGCCGCCGCGCTCCCGCCCGTCGGCGTCGAGCACCGTCCAGACGGGCGCGGCCGCAGGCTCTGCCGCACCCGAATCCCCGCCGCCCGCGCCGGATGCCGGTGCCGCATCCGCGCCTTGCGCGCCGCCTTGCGCCGGCGCGGCGAACACGAGGGAGCCGTTCTCGTTGCGCAAGGCCTGCCCGCCGCCCGTCGCATCGACGAACTTCCGGGCCAGGGCGTCCGCATCGGCGTCGCCTTGCACGCGCGCGAACACGCTGCCCGCGGCGTTGCCCGCCGCATAGGCCCGCGTGCCGTCTGCCACAGAAAAGCCGTCCGAGAACGTAAAGGCGTCCGCGACGGCGCTGTACAGGGCGCAGGTCTGCTTCTTCGACTGCACGTCGGCGACAAACGCGCCCTTCAAGACGACGCCCTTCTTGGCCGTGTAGACGCCGTAGGCCACGCCCGCGTGCTCCTCGTCGAGCAGCGCCTCGCCGCGCTCGTCGGCCGGCGCGGCCTCGTCCGCGTCGCTTGCCTCGACGCTGTTCACGTGGCTGGAAAACGTGCAGTTCGCAAAGGTCACGTCCACCGCGTCGCGCGCGTCGGCCCCGTCCGCATAGCCCAGGCAGGCGCCGTAGGCGTCGTGCGCCTGCGCCGTCGACGCGCTGTCCGCCGTGTCCAGCTCGACGGCGATGTCGACATCGCTCACCGAAAGCGCGGGCGTCGGCGCGGGGCCGGCGCCCGCCGCCGCGTCTTGCTTTGCGTACTGTGCCGCGATGCCCGCAAGCGCGTCGGCGACCTTCGTGCCCTTCACGCTCAGCTTCGCCTTGGAGGCGGAGGGGTCGTGCGCGTCGTAGGCGCTGTCCACGATCTCCACCCGCCCGAGCGATTCGCTCACGTCGATGCCGGCGTACACGGCGCCCTCGACGCGCACGTTGTGCCCGGCGAAGTCGAGCGTGATGGTCTCGCCCTGCCGTGCCCGTATCGACAGCATGCCGCTCGTCGCGACGTCGTCGGAAAGCACATAGCGCCCCTGCTCCTCGATGGCGAGGGCGCCCGCAGACCAGCTCTCGGTGATGTCTACCGTCTCGCTGCCGTCCGCGGGCGCAGACGAGGCCGCCGATGCAGACGTCGCGCGGGAGGCCGCATCGGCGAAGGCGGAAGCCGGCACGCCGCAGCTGCCCACGAGCGCGATGCTCAACAGCACCGAGCACGCTCTGGCGCCCAGGCTCGGGCTATGTCCATGCTTCCTGTCCATGCGTTCTTCCTTCCTGCCGAAAGCCTCCATGCGTTTCAGGCCTTTCTCGTGCGGCGTTGCAGCCCTGCATCGTGCGGGGCGTCCAACGCGCCGCCGGGCGCTTGCCGCATAGTGCGCGGCAGGCGCCCGTTTCTCGCGTGCCCGACACGTGCCGCCCGCGATGTGCGGGCGGCACGCGCCGGAAAAGATGTGCTACTTGCTGTTCGTCTTGATGGTGGTTTCCACGTTGGCGGAAACCGCCGAGGTGCCGCCGAAGATGTAGCAGCTCTCCCGCAGCTCGTCCTTGTGCGGCTTCACCACGCCGGTGACGTTGCCGAGGTGCCCCTCGTCGGCCAGGATGATGACGGAGTTCATCTTGCCGCACAGGGCCGCG
>CAVFDV010000131.1:379-4792 GCA_963621315.1 Oscillibacter sp. MSJ-31 | reverse complement strand
CCTTTTCGGCGTGCCAGAGGTTTCATGCTAGGATGGTTCCGGTGCACCACTAGATTCGCACCGGTTCTGTTTGTCCCCTTGCATCCGTCCCCCATCGCACCCCGGCGTTGGAGCAGGACGGGCAAGGGGCTTTTTTTGCGCCTTTTCGCCCATCATCAGCCCCCGGTGTGGTAGCCCTTGGTGTGCTGGTTCGGCGTGTACCTCGCCACGCTCTCGGTGCGCTCGTTAACATGCAGAATGCCAGTAAGCTTCTTCGCCACCGCCTTGTTTGTGTTCGGGTAGAGGTGGCCGTAGGTGCCGAGCGTGGTCTGTATCTTCTCGTGCCCCAGGCGCTCCTTTAGAAGCAGCGGGCTTTCCCCCATGTGGATGAGGAGAGACGCGTGGGAGTGTCTGAGGTCGTGGACGCGGATGCGCGGGACGCGTGCCATGTCCGCGAGCTTCGAGAGGGCACGCGGGAGCCGGGTCTTCGTGGTCGGCACCCCGTTGTAGCTGAGCACGTAGGGGCATCCTTTCAGCACCTCATCCTGCGCTTTTTTCCATTCCCCAAGCTCCGCCAGGGTGTCGGCGTCTAAGTAGATGGAGCGCACCGACGCGCGGGTCTTCGGTTCCGTGGCCTTGTAATCGTCCATGTTCCGGTAGCAGAGCGTCTTCGTGATGCGGCAAAGCCCCGTCGTTAGGTCGATATCGTCCCATGTGAGTGCGGAAGCTTCCCCGAGTCTCATGCCGCTCATGAACAGGAGGAGCAGGCAGATGTAGAGGTAGTGCTCGTAGTAGTCCCCCTTGTAGAGGAGGGAGAGCACCCGCTCGAACTCGTCAAGCGTCCAAAAGGACACCTTCGGCTTCTGCCCACGGACGTTCCCCACCATGCGGGAGGGGTTCTTGGGCGCTATCCCTAGGATGACCGCCCGGTCGAAGGCGGTGGAGAGCATCGTCTGCAAGACGCGCACGTAGTTGGGGCTGTAGCCGCTGCCGACCAGGGCGAGCTGCCAGTTCTGCACGTCGATGGGGTCGATGGCGTCGGTGTAGTAGTCGTAGAAGTAGGCGAAGTGCTTCCTCACCGACACCTCGCGGTTCGCGAAGGTGCTCTCCTTCACCTGCGTCTGGTACCAGGGCAGGTAGGTCTCCTCGATGAACTTCGCGAAGCGCACGCGGCGCTTGCCGTCCTCCACCTTGTCCGGCGAGGACACGAGCGTCACCCGCGCGAGGGCTTCCTTTGCTTCCCTCTTCGTCTTGAACCCGCCGCGATACTTCTGGATGCGCTTCCCGGTCATGGGGTCGCACCCTAGGTTCGCGCGGAAGTAGTAGGTGCCGTTATCGGCTTTCTTTATCTGGTCTGTTGCCATTTGCGTTCACTCCTTTTCTCGGAGCGCAAACGCCTGCATCGCCTTCGATGGCAATCCCAAGAAGCTCCTCGACGGCTTCCACCGGAACCCGGTCGAGCTTCCTCGTGGTGTAGTAGACGTAGCCCTTCTCGACCATGAGGAGTTTCGCGCGGCGGATGATATCTGCCGCAAACGACGTCCCGTAGCCGAGCGCGACCAAATCCTTTTTCGTGATGGTTACCATGGCCCTCCTTTCCGGCAGGAGGGCGCACTACTCGTCTTTCACGCTTGTATTGTAGCAGGTCAGGACGGGTTTGTATATAGTATGCCCTCTTGCCAGGTATCCTTCTTTGTAGGTTCCTATCTTTCTTTGTCTCCCTCTTCATGGCTTGAAGCGGAGCATGGCCGCGACGAGCTTGGCCTGGATGTGGGAGCGCATGTCCGTGTCGATGCCGCAGGCGAAGGAGCCGTCCGCGTCCGTGTAGTAACCGGTGCAAAGCCCGTCCACGAAGTCGGCGAAGCTCTCAAGGACGCGTGCGACGGCGAGCGGGTCACCGCTTGTCGCTGCCAGGACGGTCTCGTAGTCAATCCCAGCCCTCATCGCAGCCACCCCCCTTCCCGCAGGTGCGCGGACATGCGCGAGAGCGCACGGGCGCGGCGGCACTGCACCGTGGAGCGCGGGAGGGATAGGTCCTCCCCGATGCGGCGGTCCGACCACCCGGCGAAGTAGGAGAGCAGCACAATCGCCTGCTCCACCTCGTCGAGCGCAAGGAGCGCGTCCGCCACCCTTGTGTCCTGGACGCCGATGGGGTGCCCCAGGGCCGAGAACACCTTCTCCTCGTCCCCCATCCGGTCGGAGGTTTTCAGGCACTCGACCTCGTGGGCGCTCATCTCGCTAAAAAGCGTCTCCCGTCTCGTGCGCCTTGCGCGTTGCCGCAGGACGTCCGTGCGGGCGTTCACTATCGTCTTCCGGCAATAGGAGACGAACATCCCGACGGTCGCGTCCCGTCTTTCCTTTTCTTGGTCCATGTTTCTTTCCCCCTTTCGTAAGAAGCACGCTTTTCGCTGCTCGAACTGCCAAGCATCCCGGCCATCCGGCGCAAAAAAATCCCGCAGCGGGCGGATGTTGCCGTCCACTGCGGGAGGGTGCCAGGAAGGAGAGTGGCACCGCGAAGCGGCGCTTCCGGAGGGGGTCCGGGCACATAACGCCGTCAGGGCGATTTTAGCTTAGGCCCTGCGCGGCGATGCCGAGTTTCCTGCGGAAGGCTTCGCGGTTCACGGCACCGATTTCCTTTCGCCTGGTCGCGCCCCTGTAGGCCACCGGGTAGCCGCACTCCACGATGCGGTCGAAGACGCGCCGCCAAGGGTCATCGGGCGCGGGGCGCAGGATGCGGTTCCGGTAGTCGAAGTTGGTGGTGATGACCATGGGCTTCCCGGCCTTGTACCTGCCGTCCACCACGTCGTAGACGTGCTCCATGACGTACTCGGTGGAGCGCTGGGCACCGAGGTCTTCGAGGATGAGCAGGTCCGGTTCGAGGACGTGCGCGAGGTTTTTCAGGCGGTTCTCGAAGGAGGACTCCATGAGGTTCACGACCTGCTTGATATCGGTCACCAGGCAGCTGTGCCCGCCCTCGATGACGCCGTTGGCGATGCAGGCGGCGTGGAAGCTCTTCCCGGTGCCGCAGTCCCCGTAGAGCACAAGCCCCATCGGGTCCGCCGGGTCGAAGGTGGCGGAGAACGCCCTGCACACGGACGTCTGCTCGGGGTTGCGGCCATCGTCGGCGTCGAAGGTGAGGAAGGCGTAGCGGCCCGAGGAGGGGAAGCACGCGGCCTTGCGCTTCTCAAGCAGGCGCCTTCTCTCGGCGGCTTCCTGCTCGGCCTTCTGCCGCTCGACCTCTTCGGTCTGGCAGGCGCACATGACGGGCACCTTGTGCGGCTCCTTGAAGATGCCGCCAGCCGGGAAAATCCGCTCCCTTGGCATCCCGCACCGCTCGCACACGAGAAGCCCGTCCGCGTTCCTCTTGGGCGCTTTCTCCTTCCCGGTCTCCGTCTTCTTCTCATCGTTCGTTCCCATATCCCTCATCCTTTCTGTCTGTGGCTTCCTGAGATTGCGTTTACGGGGCGTTCTCCCCGTCTGCGGGGAAGTGTGAGCAGCTGCCCCCAAACCATGCCTTAAATCGGCTCTCAGTCGCTTCCCTTGGCGTTCCTAGTACATGCCCTCGCGAATCATCTTCTCCGCGCGGTCCCTGGGGCATCTGTAGAGCGCCATCACCTCCTCGACGGTCGGTTCCTTGGCGGTCTCGCAGGGGTGGACTGCCGGGGACGCGCCGCTCCCCTCGTGGGACTCCCAGATTGCCGCAAGGCGCTTCCAGTCATCCACGGGCTTCCCGCTCTTCGTGACCCAGCCACGGCTCTCGTTGAGGTCGAAGAAGCGGTCGGGCGAAAGGCGGTAGCCCTTCGCTTCGAAGTGGCGGCGCACGTCCTCCCTCGTCGGCCTTCTACCTACAACGTTATCCCTATCCATCACATCTGATGTTGATGATGATGTCTTATATCTATCATCTATATTCTTAGGGCGTGACGCAATTTTTACAGTTCCCTTTTCACCCTTGTCGTGCCCGCTACCTGCGGGTTTGTCCTCTTCATCGGTGTAAAAACCGGTGTAAAGATTACCGTCAACTTTTACGTCAAGATTGCTGTCAACTTTACAGTCAATGCTGTCAATTTTTACACCGTCAATTTTTACACCGTCAACTTTTGCGCCGTCAACTTTTACGATGCCAGCATCCTCCGGGGCCGGGAGCGCGGGCGCATATTCGCTGCGGTACTTGATGACGGTGGGGCGGCTCACGCCAGTCTTTGCGGCAACCTCGGTGTTCGTGGCTTCCGGATGCTCGGAAAGGTACCTAAGCACCTTCTCCCTCTTCATCTGTCGGCATCCCTTCCCGGTCCTCCCCCTGCGCTCCCTCGTCCCGTGCAGGCGGTTCCCCTCGCGCACCGAGTCGATGGCCGCAGCGTCCTGGTTGAGTTCCCAGTCGGCGATGGCGTAGATGCCGTCCTCCTTGATGACGAGGGCGAGCTGGACGAGCGG
>CAVFDV010000131.1:0-369 GCA_963621315.1 Oscillibacter sp. MSJ-31 | reverse complement strand
GTGCTCAGCGTCAAGGACGTGCGGAAAAGGTTCGACGTCGGGGAATTGCTGGGCTTGGATTACTCGCAGCTGGTCGATGATGATGCACGTCTCGATGTTTACGAGGGCAAAATCAACAAGAACGCATTGAAACGCCTGTGCGAGAGGTATGACGCGAAAAGGAACGGTTTCATCGAGCAGCTGTCTGAGTTCGACGATGACGATATGGTTTCCGTGGAACCGATTCAGGACTGGGTGGACCTTCACAACAACATCGTCCATACGGCGCGCGTGAAGGGATTCACGACCATATCCATCAAGGAGGGCAGGGAACTCAATGATGGCTCGGCGGACTTCCTCAAGTGGGCGATGTGGGTATGGATGAATCCC
>CAVFDV010000130.1:0-4800 GCA_963621315.1 Oscillibacter sp. MSJ-31 | reverse complement strand
ACCTTGAGGTTGTCCTCGCTTTCCTGCAAGCTCTCGTCGACTTGCGATTTCGCGAAGTCCTCCACCGAGGACACGTCGGCGAGCATGCTCTCGCGCGCGGTGGTGGCCTCGGAGTCTTGCGTGCTGTCCGGCCTGGCCCAGGCGACCTGGCTTGCGGGCAGCATCGACGTCGCCAGCGCGAGCGCCACCGTCACGCTCGCCGTCTTCCCGATGGCTTGCCGTGCCCCTGTTCTTGCAGACATGTCGACCCCGCTTCCTCGAAAACCGGCATTGCCTTTGATGGTAACGCGCAAAAGGGCGTCCGAGGCGGATGAACGCCGCGGGGTTATTCAAGATGTAACATATGCGCGCGAAACGGCGAGTCTCGCCCCGTTTTCCGCGCTGCGTCGTTTCCCATGTGTTCACCGAGACGAAAACTGCCCGAAACAAGGTCCTTCTAGAGTGCGGGGTGCCCGAGAAGAGCGCGCATGAGGACAGGCGCGGCCCGCACAGCGAGAAGGCCGCGCCGCGCGAGAGAAAAGGACGGCCTTTCATGGGACGCATCGACGAAGAGTTCGGAACGCTTGTTTTCAACGACCACACCATGCAAGAGCGCCTGCCCAAGGCCACCTACAAGGTGCTCGCCAAGACCATCAACGAGGGCCTGCCGCTCGACATCGAGGTGGCCAACGTCGTGGCGCACGCCATGAAGGAGTGGGCGGTCGAAAACGGCGCGACGCACTACACGCACTGGTTCCAGCCCCTCACGGGCATCACCTCCGAAAAGCACGACGCCTTCCTCGACCCGAAAGGCGACGGCCATGCCATCATGACCTTCTCCGGCAAGGAGCTGATCCAAGGCGAGCCGGACGCGTCGTCGTTTCCCAGCGGCGGCATCCGCGCCACCTTCGAGGCCCGCGGCTACACGGCCTGGGATCCGACGAGCTACGCCTTCATCAAAGACGAGGTCTTGTGCATCCCGACGGCGTTTTGCTCCTACACAGGCGAGGCGCTCGACAAAAAGACGCCGCTTTTGCGCAGCATGGAGGCCGTGTCGCACGAGGCGGTGAAGACGCTTGCGCATTTCGGCATCGACGTGCCGCGCGTCATCACGACCGTGGGCGCCGAGCAGGAGTACTTCCTCATCAAAGAGGAGGACTACGAGAAGCGCCAGGACCTCATCCTCACGGGGCGCACGTTGTTCGGGGCGCCGCCGTGCAAGGGCCAAGAGCTCGAGGAGCACTATTTCGGCGCGATACGCCCGACGGTGAACAACTTCATGAAAGAGCTCGACGACGCGCTGTGGAAGCTGGGCGTGCCGGCAAAGACCAAGCACAACGAGGTCGCCCCCGCCCAACACGAGCTGGCGCCCGTCTTTTCCATCTCGAACCAGGCCATCGACCAAAACCTCCTGATGATGGAGCTGATGAAGACCATCGCGAGCCACTACGGGCTGGTCTGCCTGCAACACGAGAAGCCCTTCGAGGGCATCAACGGCGGCGGCAAGCACAACAACTGGTCGATCGCCACCGATGGGATGAACCTGCTCGACCCGGGCAAGACCCCCATGGGCAACCTGCGCTTCCTCGTCTTTCTCACGGCCACGATCAAGGCCGTGGACGACTACCAGGACATCTTGCGCGCGTCGGTGGCCAGCGCGGGCAACGACCACCGTCTGGGCGCCAACGAGGCGCCGCCGGCCGTCATCTCGATTTTCCTGGGCGACGAGCTGGGCCATGTCGTCGAGGCGCTGATCAACGGCGAGGAGTACACGAGCGCCGAAGACGCCTACATGGACCTGGGCGTCGAGACCCTGCCGAATTTCCTCATCGACAACACCGACCGCAACCGCACCTCGCCCTTTGCCTTCACCGGCAACAAGTTCGAGTTCCGCATGCCGGGCAGCCAGGTGAACCTCTCGGATTGCAACACGGTGCTGAACACGGCGGTGGCCAAGTCGCTGAAGGACTTCAACGAGTGCGTCGAGGGCGCGGCGGACTTCGAGCAGGCGGCGTTTGCCTGGGTGCGCAAGACCCTGACGGCGCACCAGAACATCATCTTCAACGGCGACGGCTACGCCGACGAGTGGCTCGACGAGGCCAAGCGCCGCGGCCTTTTGAACCTGGCGTCGACCGTGGACGCGGTGCCGACGCTCGTGGAGGACAAGAACATCGCCCTGTTCGAGGAGTTCGGCGTGCTCTCGCGCGTCGAGATGGAGAGCCGCTGCGAGGTGAAGCTCGAGCAATATTGCAAGCTGCTCAACATCGAGGGCCGCACGATGAGCCACATGACGCGCCGCAAGATAGGCCCTGCCGTGACGAAGTGCGCCGACAAGGTGGCGCGGACCATCATCGACAAGAAGAAGGCCGTCGCGGGGATCGAGCCTGTGGCCGAGGAGAACCTGCTGAAGGAGATCAACGAGGGCTGCAACGGCATCTACGCCGGCGTGGACAAGCTCGACGAGGCGCTGGCCGCCGCGCACGACGAAGACGACATCTTCAAGAAGGCGCGCCTCTACCACGACGGGGTGCTGGCCGCGATGCAGGATCTGCGCGAGGTGTGCGACCACATGGAGAACATCTGCTCGACGGACTCCTGGCCGCTGCCCACCTACAACAAGATCTTGTTCTACTGCTAGAACAGCTCTATCGCTGCGGAAAAGACCCGCTCGCCGCCGTCGGCTGTGCCCTCGGCGCGGGCGGTCTTCCCGTCTTTGGAGGACAAGACGTCCACCGCCTGCCCGCGGCGCAGCTCTTGGCGGTAGTCGATCTGCATGGACTTGACGCGCTCGCCGCATGCGAAGTCGAGGGCGTCCAAGGCCCAGCTCGCGTAGCGCGTGTTGTTCACGTGGCCGTTGACGTCGAGGTCCGAGTAGGCTGCCGCGATGCGATGCGGCGCGCCCTGCGCCTCGAAGGGGCGCAGCTTCTTCAGCTTGCCCTCGAAGTTTCGACGTTCGTCGCCGTCGCCGCCGTTAGGCCACACGTCGAGCACGCTGGCAAAGGAGCGCGTTTTCTCGTCCATCATGATCCAGTCCGCCGTGCCCTTCACCAAAAGCGCGCCCGCCTCGTCGAGAAGCTGCGACTCGCGCCGAAAGCCGAGGCGCGTCGGGGCGCCCGTCCAGGTGCGCGCCGTGACGAGCATGTGGGCCGCGGGCGCGGCGACGACCTCGAACTTGCTGCGGACGACGACCCACAGCAATCCGTGGCGTTCCAGCAGCTCGCGCGTGCCGAAGCCCTGCGCCTGCACGTCCCAGCCCGCGACGTCTTGGAACAGGTCGAGGATGGCGGCCGGGTGCATCTGGTCGTGGCAGTCGAAGTCTTGCGTGCGCAGCCTGTATGCCTGCTCGTATGCCATGTGAAACTTGCCTTTCCGTGTCCGCCTGCTACAATGAAAAAGCTGGCAAAGCCCGATGGTTTTACAGGGTCGCGGGCGGAGCTGGAGGATTAAGGGGCCAGCTGCTTGCCGGCTCCCTTTTTTGTCCTTTCGGCGCGTCCGTTTCGCCCCTACATCCTAGCAGAGCATGAAACGCCGCATTCCCATATGGTGAAAGATTTCCCCGCGCCCGCATCGCACCTGTTTTGCCGCCGGCTGCACGTCCTCTTTTTAATCCCCCTGCGGAAGCTAATCCCCCTGCGGAAACGCGCGTTCATTTGCCTGAAAACTGTTCAACGAAAAGAGCAGTTTTTCCTTGAAACTGTTCAACGCGCAGAGCATTTTTCACCATTGTTTCGGGTTGAACTACTAGCCCGGTTTCCGGTGCGGGCGTTGCGGGCGGGCTGGCGTTGGAAAGGTACAATGTGCGGCATCGAGGCATCCGTGCGGAGGCGATGCGCGGCATGGTGAACATGACGGCGCGCACGGCGACGCGGACGGTGCGGCGAGCGCGGCGGCGCGAGCGGCATAGCGCGCACGGCGACGCGAGCGGCACGGCAGGTGCGATGGCGCGAGACAGGGGAGAGGAGCGCGGTGGAGTGGGACTCGATGCGGGGCACATGTGCGGTGTCGGCTTCATCGAGGGGTTCTGCCGTCGCTACCCGACGCATGTGCTCGAGACGCTGCTTGCCGACCGCACGACGGGCAAGAACATCATCTGGGCCGACAACGAGTACGAGGCCTTAGGCGAAGGCTACGTGGGCGATGACGAGATTACCGTCGAGAAGATCACCGGCCTTGCGTCCGGTGTCATAAAGCCGCGCATCGCCAAGGCGGCCGAGAAGCAGTCGCAGCGCACGAAGAGCCGCGCCGAGGTGTTCACTCCTTCATGGCTGTGCAACCAGATGAACAACGACATCGACGCCGAGTGGTTCGGGCGGCGCGATGTTTTCACAACCGAGACGACCGCCGAAGACGGTACGCGCGGCTGGGAGCCCGCCGAGGGCGCCGTCGCGTTCCCGAAGGCCAAGGGGCGCGGCTGGCACGCCTATGTGGGGGCGCCGCGCCTCGAGATCACCTGCGGCGAGGCGCCCTTCATCTGCTCGCGCTACGACACCGTGACGGGAGACGCCCTCTCTGTGCCCGCACGCGTCGGCTTCCTAGACCGGAAGCTGCGCGTGGTAAGCGAGAAGACCAAGACCCGCAAGGAGTGGGTGCGCTGGGCGCTCGCCGCGCTAAAGGCGACCTACGGCTTCGAGTACCAGGGCGACAACCTGCTCATCGCGCGCATCAACGTGCTGGAGACTTTTACCGAGCACCTGAGCGCCCGCTGGGGCGAGGGGCCCTCCGAGGACGAGGCCGACCAAGCGGCATGGATCGTGTCGTGGAACCTGTGGCAGATGAACGGCTTCACCGACGCGGTGCCCACCAACAAGATGGACGCCGTCG
>CAVFDV010000129.1:0-4834 GCA_963621315.1 Oscillibacter sp. MSJ-31 | reverse complement strand
GCCGGTTTGAGGACGGGCGCGAGACGCCCCTTTTCCTGAATAACTTAACTCGCACGCGTGTTTCAGTTCACACAGAAAAAAGGCGCGCCGTATGTGGCGCGCCTTGAAAAGCGTCAATATGCACGGGCGGCGCGGCGCTAGGCTTGCTGCGCCTTCAGGGAATCGACATGAGCGACGATGTCGCCCACCGTCTGCAGGCCTTCCGGCTCGCCGAAGTCGATGCCTTCCTTGTCCTCCAGGTCGCACACAAGCTCGACCAAGTCCAGCGAGTCCAGCTCGAGCGAATCAAGCGTCGCGTCCTCCGTGACCGACGAGGGGTCGACCTCCAGGTTCTCGTGCAAGATCTGCCTCAGCGTATCCAGCGTGGCCATGGGCTCGTCCCCTACTCCTCGGGCTTCGTCTCGGCGTCCGCCCCGTCGGCGGGCGCCTCGTCGTCTGCCTTGGCGTCCGTCTCGGCATCCGCCTCCTTCGCCTCTGCGGCCTCGGCCTCGGGCGCGCCCTCGGCTTTCGGCTCCTCAGCGGCCTGGGCGTCTTTGTCCTCGGCCTCGCCCTCAGCCTCGTCGGCCTTCGCGTCGGCGGCCTTCGCGCCTTCCGCCGCGTCCTTCACGTCCTTCTTGGCCGCCGGCTTCTTCGCGGCCGCCTTCTTGCCGGACGCCTTGGAGGCCTCGACCTTCTTGCCCTTCTTCGTGGCCGCCTCGTTGACCAGCTCGAGGATGACCATGGGGGCGTTGTCGCCCTTGCGAGGGCCCAGCTTCAGGATGCGCGTGTAGCCGCCGTCGCGGCCGGCCCACATGCCCTGCTCGGCCTTCTCGAAGACCTCGCGCACCAGCTCGGCATCGCCCAGAGCGGCGATGGCCAGGCGACGCGAATGCAGATCGCCCTTCTTTGCCCAGGTGATGACCTTGTCCACCAGCCCGCGCACTTCCTTGGCGCGCGCATCGATGGTCTTGATGCGGTCGTTGGTGAACAGCGCGACAGCCAGGTTCTTCTTGATCGCCTTGGTGTGGCTGGCGTCGGTGCCCAGCTTGCGCCCTTTCTTGTAATGTCTCATTTACCCTATCTCCTACGTGTCAAGCGCCGCGGCGCTTCGAGCGTGCGTTACTGCTTCAGCCCCAGGTCCATCGACTGCAGCTTGTCTTTGACCTCCTCGATGGACTTCGCGCCGAAGTTGCGGATGTTGAGCAGGTCGTTTTCCGAGTACTCGACGAGCGCGCGCACGGAATGGATGCCCGCGCGCTTCAGGCAGTTGTACGAGCGGACCGACAGGTCGAGGTCCTCGATGTTCTTCTCCAGCTCGGTGTTCTTCGCCGTGCCCTCGGGCGCGAAGATGCTGGCCTCCTCCTCCTCGCGGACGCTGTCGTCGAGCATGAGGAAGGCCTTCATGTGCTGGGTCACGATGTTGGCCGCCTGGCACACCGCCGCCGTCGGGGTGATGGCCCCGTTGGTCTCGACCTCCAAGATGAGCTTGTCGTAGTCGGTGCGCTGGGCGACGCGCGTGTCGGTGACGTCCATGGTGCAACGGCGTATGGGCGAGAACAGCGAGTCGGTGTGGATCCAGCCGATGGAGTCCTCGGAGCGCTTGTTTTGCGCGGCGTAGATGTTGCCGCGGCCGATGCCGATGCGCAGCTCCATCTCCAGCGTCGCGCCCTCGGACAGCGTCGCGATGACGTGGTCCGGGTTCACGAGCGAGAACTCGGTGGGCACCTCGATGTCGGCGCCGGTGACCGTGCAAGGGCCTTGCGCGTACAGGGTGGCCGAGGCCTCCTGGTAGTCGCCCAGCGCGGAGAAGACCAGCCCCTTGATGTTGAGGACGATGTCGGTCACGTCCTCGATCACGCCCGGGACGGCGGTGAACTCGTGCTGGACTCCCTCTATCTTGATGGCGGTGACCGCCGCGCCGTCGAGCGAGCCGAGCAGCACGCGGCGCATGCTGTTGCCCAGCGTGAAGCCGTAGCCGCGCTCCAGGGGCTCGGCGATGAAGCGCGCGGTGTTGTCGTCGATCGGGGCGACCGTGACCTTTGGTCTGATGAATTCAGTCATCTATGCAAAACCTCCTAGAGAGGAAACCGGACAAAACGTGCAGCGCAGGCGCGGCGCGACGGGGCCGCGCCCGGGGCGCTACTTGGAGTACAGCTCGATGATGAGCTGCTCTTTGATGTCCAGGTCGATCTGGTCGCGCGTGGGAAGCGAGATGACGCTGCCCTGCAGCTTCTCGATGTCCACCTCGAGCCACGCCGGCACCTGCACGCGCTCGTTGGAGACCAGCGCGCTCTTGATGACGAGCAGCTCGCGGGCCTTTTGCGCGACGGCGACGACGTCGCCCGGCGCCACGCGATACGACGGCACGTCCACGCGGCGGCCGTTGACCGTGATGTGGCCGTGGGTGACCGTCTGGCGGGCCTCCTTGCGCGTGCGCGCGAAGCCCAGACGGAAGACCACGTTGTCCAGGCGGCTCTCGAGCAATTGCATGAGGTTCTCGCCGGTGACGCCTTGCATGCGGCGCGCCTTTTGGTAGTAGCCGCGGAATTGCTTTTCCAGCACGCCGTAGACGAACTTCGCCTTCTGCTTCTCGCGCAGCTGGCGGCCGTACTCGCTTTCCTGACGGCGGCGCTGCTTGGGCATCTTCTTCGATTCCTTGGTGTAGCCAAGGCAAATCGGATCCAGGCCGAGCTGCCTGCACCGTTTCAGAACCGGGGTTCTGTTGATAGCCATAGTAGGTAGTTCCTTTCGATTAAACGCGACGACGCTTGACCTGACGGCACCCGTTGTGCGGGATGGGCGTGCAATCCTGGATGCCGGAGACCTCGAGGCCTGCCGCCTGCAGGGAGCGCACCGCCGTCTCGCGACCCGAGCCCGGGCCTTTCACGAACACGGCGACCTTCTTCAAGCCGTGCTCCATGGCCATCTTCGCCGCCTGCTCGGCCGCCATCTGCGCCGCGAACGGCGTGGACTTGCGCGAGCCCTTGAACCCGACCGTGCCGGCGGACTGCCACGAGATGACGTTGCCGCGCGTGTCGGTGATGGTGACGATCGTGTTGTTGAACGTGCTCTTGATGTGCGCCTGGCCCACCGTGATGTTCTTGCGCTCGGAGCGCTTCACGCGGGTGCGCTGCTGTTTCTTCGCTGCCATTGCTGCCCCTCACCTAGCCTTTCTTCCTCGCGCCGATCTGGCGGCGGGGACCTTTGCGGGTGCGGGCGTTGGTGTGCGTGCGCTGCCCGTGGACAGGCAGGTGCTTGCGATGGCGCAGGCCGCGGTAGCAGCCGATCTCCATCAGGCGCTTGATGTTTTGCGACACCTCGCGGCGCAAGTCGCCTTCCACGGTGTAATTCTTGTCGATGTTGTCGCGCAGCTTCACGACCTCGTCTTCAGTGAGGTCGCGGCAACGCGTGTCGGGGTTGACGCCCGTCTCGGCGCAGATCTTTTTCGCCGAGGTCGCGCCGATGCCGAAGATGTAGGTCAGACCGATTTCCACGCGCTTGTCGCGCGGGAGGTCGACACCGAGTATACGAGCCAATGTATCCTGCCTTCCCTAGCCTTGGCGCTGCTTGTGGCGCGGGTTCTCGCAAATGACGTAAACCTTGCCATGACGCCTGATGACCTTGCACTTGTCGCACATTTTCTTCACAGAAGGACGTACCTTCATCTCAGTTCACCTTTCCCAAAGTGTGTCGCCACTTCGATCTATGTAAAACGCTGCAGCCGCAAGCGTTGGTTTTCGCGCGTGTCGCGAGGCGCGTCCCTTTTCGGGGATGCGCGCCGCCTTTGCCCCCTGCGGGCGCGTTGCGCGTTGCCCGCGAAGGAGATGGAGCCTGCCACCTACTTGAAGCGGTAGGTGATGCGGCCCCTGTCCAAATCGTAGGGTGAAAGCTCGACGGTGACCTTGTCGCCCGGGAGTATCTTGATGTAGTGCATGCGCATCTTGCCGGAGATGTGCGCGAGCACCTGGTGCCCGTTTTCCAGCTCGACCTTGAACATGGCATTGGGCAGCGGCTCGACGACCGTGCCCTCCAGCTCTATCGCATCCTCTTTGCTCACGTGCCGGTTCGCTTTCTACTCGTTTGACCAGACAGACGCAACGGTGAATATTAGCGCATTCCGGGCGCTTTCCACAAGAAGCACAAAAGAAAACGCCGGCAGGCGGTGCAGGAAAACGCCCCGGGTGCGGCTTCGAAGGGCCGCATGCCCGGGGCGCCTCGCCTTTCTCAAGGCGTTGTCCCTGAAAAAACGCTGCTGACGGTCTTGCCGCTACTGACGGTCTTGCGCCGCCTTCTTCTTGCGCGAGGCCACGACCAGCGCGCACGCCGCGCCGCCGATCAGCACCACGCCGGCGAAGGTCAGAAGCATCGTGCCCATGCCGCCCGTGAGGGGCAGGGTGAACTCGTTGGTGTTCGTGACGTCCTTGGACACGGTCCAGTTCGCTTTCGCGGTCGAGGTCGCCGCGCTGAAGTCTATCTTGAAGGGCTCTGCCGGCAGGTTGTAGCCGGTGGGCGCCTGGGTCTCGACCAGGTAGTAGGAGCAGTAGTTCTTCGTCTCGGTGCCGTCGGCGGCCACCGTGGACGTGTAGTCCTCAACGCCGTCGAAGGTGAAGGTGCCGTCGGAGCCGGAGGTCGCCTCCCAGTCCGTCGCGGACGCCCAGCGTGTGTCGGACGGGTCGACCACCGCGCCGTCTGCGGTCTTGCGCAGGTACTTGCCGGCCTTGGCGTTGGCCTCGGTGTCGGCGATCTTGAACTTCGCGCCCGAGAGCTTGGTGGCCGCGTTGCTCGCGTCGGTCTTGGTGATGGAGATGTGGGCCGTGTGCACGACGGGGTCCGGCTTGTCCTCGTCGGGGTCCGG
>CAVFDV010000128.1:0-4931 GCA_963621315.1 Oscillibacter sp. MSJ-31 | reverse complement strand
CCACGTAGTCCTTGTCGGTCTGGCCGTCGGACTTCTTGCCGGCCACGCAGTTGCCAGCCGGCAGCGCCGCCACGCACGAGAAGGCGTCGGCTATGGCCGTGTCGCCGCCGAAGGTATGGACCACATCCTCGTACGAGGTCCCGGTGAGCTTGCCCTCCGTGTCGTAGGTGTTCACCGCCTGCGTCTCGGTCACCTTCACCGTGGGGGCCGTCGACGCCCAGTAGATGTGCTCGTCGCTGTGGTCGTCGGCGCCCTGGAGGGGATACGTCGTGCCCTCGACGTTGTTGACGTTGTTGTAAAAGGTGCTGACAACGCCGCAATTCGAGGCGTCGGCCCCGTCCGTGGCGACGGCGAACGGCTTTCCCGACGCGTTGTAGTTCGCGCTCGACGAAAAAATGCCGACCTTGGCGCCCGCCTCCATCTTGCCGACCTTGACCCAGTCCTCGCTGCTCGCCAGCACATCCGCCTTCACGGCGCCGGTGTTTTTGGTGTTCCCGTAGATCGTGGGCGAGCCGCTGATGGTGACGCCGCCGGCTTGATGCGCGTAGATGCCGGAGCTTTTATCCTGGTTGTACGAGCAATCGTTGTTGATCAACTTGGGAGAGCCGGAGATGATCATCTGCCCGCCCTCGCGTATGTCCGCGATTCCGGCCCATCGCGTCGACTGGTTGTTCGCGACCAGCAGCGGGTTCGAATCCGTGTTCACGTAGAAGACGGTCTCGCTTCCGATCTGGAAGGCTCCCCCATCGTACAGGGTCACCTTGTTGCCCGTTATCTCCCCGCCCTTGATGTAGACGGTCTGCCCGGCCGAGTGGGCGCCCGTCTCGTCTTTGGAGAGGCCGGTGTAGATCGCCCCTCCGCAGCCGTCGTTTTTGTTGTCGCGGATCTTCCCGTTGGTCATGGTGAAGGTCCCGCCGTAGATCTGGAAAGGTCCGCATGTCCAGTTCCCGCTGTTGACCCCCTCGTTGTCGTGGATGTCCCCGCCGTTCATGGTGAACGTCCCGCCGGTCTGGGCGCAAAACGTCCCGCCGCCGTCGCCCTTCGCGGCACCGCAGGCTTTGTTGTAGCGTATCTCGCCGTTTTCAAGCACGACGGTTCCGCCGCCGTTCCAGATCACGGCCGAGGAGTTGGAATGCACCGTCGCGGTGTTGACGAATTTCTCTAGCACGGTCTTGCACGGCGGGCGCGTCGTGCCGTTGGGAAGCTCGCCGGCCTTCGCGTCGTCGCCTGCGACCGTCTGCATGTTGTCGATCTTCAAGGTGGCGCCGGTTTGGACATACATGCCCACCATCTGGGACCTGCTGAAGTCGGAAGGCTCCCCGTCCACGTAGTTCTGCCCGCTGAACCTGACGCCGGCAAGCGTTATGTTGGCGCCTTCGGTGAAGTTCAGGTAGTACTGGGACCCGTTGCCGTTGAAATACACGACAGGCTCCTTCGCGTCGTCGTAGGCGTCGCCGAAGGGGTTTTCCGAGGGGTTCGCCGGAGTCGTCACGTTTCTGATCGTGAGGGTTTTCGCGGTGCTCGTCAGGGCCGTGAGGGCATGCGGCTTCAAGATCTCGAGCACGTTTCCTGTCTGCGCGCCGGCAATGGCCTTATCGAGCGAGGAGTAGTAGGCGACGAACTCGTTTCCCGACGCGTCCGGCGTGACCTCCTTCACGATAGCGGCCTGCCAGGAGATGGCATTGGTCGTGGCATTGGGCACGGACAGCAGCGTGTCGTCGAGGTCGTTGATGAAGGCGCCGGCGATGCCGCCCGTCAAGGAGGCCGGCGTCGTGGAGGCGGTGGCGAATTGCTCGCCTGCGCCGTCCATGGCGGCGTTGGCCGTGCGGTATCCGATCTTGGGGCTGTCGAGCTTGCCGGTCACCTGGATGTTCGACGTGGCGTCATAGGAGCCAAGATTTGCCTGCTTGGTGCCGTTCTTGTTGTCGTAGATGGTGGGGCTTCCGCCGGTGATCTTTACCGCGCCTCCGCTGCCCGTATAGGTGCCATCGACGAAAACAGCCGTGGCGTTGGCGTGCTTTCCGGTCACGTTGTTGCCGTGGATGTTGACCGTCCCGGACAGCTCCAAGACGCAGCTTCCGCGGACATAGATCGCCGCCCCCTCGTTTGCCTCCGCGTTGGCGGTGTCCACGTAGCCGCCGGTCGAGTTGCCCGTGATTTCCGTATCCCCGCCGATCTTGCACGTCGAGCCGGGGTTGCACTCGCCCAAGAAGATGGCGCCGCCGCCGTAGGACGCGTAGTTGCCGGCTATCTTGCCCCCCGTGATGCTGATCAGAGAGCCGGACGCGCCCTGGGGCGTGACGAACACCCCGCCGCAGTTGCCGCTGTTTTCCGTGAACGTCGCGTTGTTGGCGTACAGGGAGCCTTTGTATACCGTGAACGGCGAGTTGGACCAATGCCCCCCGTAGCTCGTCGTCGGGGAGTTGCCGTTTTTGGTGTAGGTCCCGCGGTTGATGGTGAGCGTGCCGGTGACGAACGCGCACGCGCCGCCGCCTGACCAGTTGCCGGTCTTTCCGTCGGCAGAAGAGCTTATGCACCCCGAGATGGTCACGTCGTTTAGCTCGGCCGTGCCCGCGATGTTGAAGGCTCCGCCCGTGTTGGTGTTGTTTGCAGCCGCCATGTTGTTGACGAAGTTGGTGAACTTCGTCTCGGTCTTGAGCGTGCGGCCCGCCGCCTCGTCGACGTCTGCGCCGCCGTTCACCGTGAGCGTCCCCGCCGAGACGAGGATGCCGGAGGCCTGGCGCACGGTGCTCGCGCCGTCGAACTGCACGCCCTGCAGGGTGGCGTCCACGCTGAAACTGATGCGCGAGGCGGCCTCGAAGGTGACGACGGGCACGCCGCCGTTGCCGTTCTTGGTCCAGTCCTCGCCCTCGTTTTGCGGAGTGTCGACGTTTTTGATCGTCACGCCGGCGGTGGAAAGGGCGACGGCCGCCGCCGTGCCGGACGCGTAGAAGTTGTGCGACCTGAAGATCTCGATGGTGCACCCCGCGGTCGCCGCCTTCAGCGCCGAGGCCAGGTCGGCGAAGTACTGGACGGCGCCGGCCGCGGTCGTGCGCTTGCAGGTGGCGCCCGTCGCCGTCCACGTTATGGACGTGGTGCCGCTTTTCAGGTTCGGCACGTAGGACGGGTTGGCGTCGTTGGTGAAGACGTTGTTGTAGGAGGTGACGCTTCCGCCGCTGCTCGAGGTGCAGGTGAACTCCTCGCCGTCTGCCGTGAGCGTGCCCGAGTAGGAGATCCGCGCGTCCGCAGCGAAGGGGTGGTCCTTGTCGTCGATCCTCATGGAGCGGGCGGTGGCGGTGTAGACGTTTCCGTCCGCGCCGCCGCTCAAGGTGTTTCCCGACACGTTGGCCGAGCCGCCCACGACGAGCGCCCTGTAGTGCTCGCAGGCCGAGGGGACGCAGACCGCGCCCAGCTCCTTGGAGACGTTGCCGGAGATCTTGCCGCCGTAGAGGGCCGCGGAGGCCGAGGAGTCGCCGATGTAGATGGCCCCGCCCGCGCCGCCTGTCGCGGTGTTGCCCGAGATCTCGCCGCCGGACACGGTCACCTTGCCGCCCTTGTTGTAGACGGCGCCGCCGTCGGTCGCGGAGTTGCCCGAGATCTCGCCGCCGGAGATCTCCACGGCGCCGGCCTCGACGAGGACCGCGCCGCCCGTGTAGCCCTTGCACCCCCTGATGGCGCCGCCCGTCATCTTGAACGTGGAGGAGTCCGCCTTCAGGTAGACGGGCGAGTCCTTCGCGTAGGAGGCCGAGGTCTGCCCGCAGTCCTCGATCAGGCCGCCCGACATGGTGAAGGTCGCGTTCGTCGTGATGGCCACGGCCGCGCCCTCGCTGCCGTAGGCGCGGCACCCCGAGATGGTGCCGCCCTTCATCTCGACGGCCCCGTTGCTGATGCACAGGCACGCGCCGCTCGCGCCGGCTTTGTTCGTGAAGTTCCTGAGGACGGTCCCCGTGGCCTCGATGCCCGTGCCCTCGGCGCCGGCCGCGCCGTCTTCGATGACGAGCGTCGCGCCGTCGCCCACCCATATCGCGCGCTGGTTCGTGAAGGCCGCGTTCGAGCCGTCGAAGACGATGCCGGAAAGCGTCGTGTCCGCGGTGACGGTGAACTGGGTGTTGCCGGAGAAGGAGACGACGGGCTGGGCGTCCGCCGAGCCGTTTCGCGTCGGGTTCTCGCGCCAGTCGTAGGGGTCGGTGATGTTTTTGATGACGAGGCCTGCGGCCGAGGCGGTGAAGGGCGTCGAGACGGTGTGCGACTTGAAGACCTCGATGGTCTCGCCGGCCTTCGCGTCGGAGACGGCGGCGGCGAGGTCGTCGTAGTAGAGCGGCACGTCGTCGCGCACAATCTTGCACGTGGAGGCGGAGGTGAGGTCGTCGAGGGCGGTCGGCATGATGGACATGACGGCGGCGGCGTTGTTCGCGGGGGCGGCCTCGGCTTCGGCGGACAAGGCCTCATCGCCGTCGGCGGCGGCGGCGTCCGTGTCCGCGTCCGCTGCCGTCCCGTCGCCTTCGGCGGCTTCGTCCGTTGCGGCGCCGCCGTTGTCGGCGGACGCGTCCGTCGCGGTGGCGGCGGCCGCGTCCTGCGAGACGTCTACGCCGCTTGCGGCAGCCGTTTCCTCAGCTTGGGAAAGCCCCCCCCCTGCATTGCCGGACGCCAGGGCGGCGGGCAGCTGCGCCATGGTCGCGACCAGCGCGGCCGACACGAGCACGGCAAGCGCCTTGCGCACACGTCCGCGCGCCTTGCGCGAGATGCGCGCGCCGCGCGGGCGCGGACGCGCCGCCGGCGTCTTTTCGGGAAGCCTCGTCTCTTCCATCGGCATGTCGCCCTTCTTTCCAAGGCGCGCGCCGCGACGCTGCGCGGCGCGCGCCTGCCTGCTTGCAAGGATATACGGGCGAAAGTGTACAACATTTCCCCCGTTCGCGCACGTCACCCGCCGC
>CAVFDV010000127.1:0-5062 GCA_963621315.1 Oscillibacter sp. MSJ-31 | reverse complement strand
GTGAAAAACTGCAACGCGCCCCTCAGCGCAGATCGCCGACGCTGTCCGTCTTCGCCTCCAGCGCGCGGCGCGCCTCTGCCACCACGGCCGCGATATGCGCGGCCGCGTCGGCGCTCGCAAGCTCGGCCTTCTCGCCCGTGGCGCGGTCCTTGAACTCGACCTTGCCCTCCTTGGCGCCGCGCTTGCCCACGACGAGCTGGAACGGCCAGCCCACGAGGTCGGCGTCGGCGAACTTCACGCCCGCGCGCTCGTCGCGGTCGTCGAAGGCCACCTCGACGCCGCGGGCCTCGAGCGCCCCGGCCAGCTCGCGCGCGAGCGGCTCCACCATGTCGTCGCCCGTCTGCAGCGGCAGCACGACCACCTCGGCCGGCGCAAGCGAGACCGGCCAGCACATGCCCGCCTCGTCGTTTCGCTGCTCGACGACGGCGGCCACCGAGCGCGTGACCCCGATGCCGTAGCAGCCCATGGTGAAGGGCCGCTCGCGCCCATCCGGGTCCATGAAGGTCGCGCCCAGCGCCTCGGAGTACTTCGTGCCCAGCTTGAACACCTGCGACACCTCGATGCCGCGCGTGCCCACGAGCGCCTGCCCGCAGCGCGGGCACCCGTCGCCTGCCTGCGCCATGACGAGGTCTGCCCACGCGTCCGGCATAAAATCGCGCCCGGGCTCGGCGCCCAGGTAGTGGAAGCCGTCCTCGTTTGCCCCGACCGCCCACGCGTGGTAGCCGCGCAGGTGGCTGTCGCATATGCACACGACGCCGTCCGGCAGCCCCACAGGCCCCATCGAGCCCTTGTGCAGGCCGGCCTCCTGCATCTCCTCGTCGGAGAGCAGGCGCCACCCGGGCACGGCGCGCTCGGCCTTTATCTCGTTGAGCTCGTGGTCGCCCGGGATGAAAAGCGCATAGACGCGCCCGTCGCCGCCGGCGCCCGCAAGCGCCTTCACCGTCGCGTTTTCCGGCACGTCCAGAAACGCCGCCAAATCCGCGATCGTGTGCACGCCCGGCGTGGCGACCTTTTCCAGCGCGCGCTCGCCCTCGCCGCCGGCCATCGCCACCTCGCATTCGGCCGCCTCGGCGTCTGCCGCGAAACCGCAGGTGCAGCTGAGCAAGTCGCTTTCACCCGCATCGGCCAGGGCCATGAACTCGACGGTCTCGTTGCCGCCGATCTGGCCGGGGTCGGCGTCGACCATGCGCCAGTCCAGCCCCATGCGCTCGCACACGCGCGCGTAGGCCACCTGCATCTGCCGGTAGGTCGCGTCCAGGCTCTCGGCGTCGGCGTTGAAGCTGTAGGCGTCTTTCATGATGAACTCGCGCGTGCGGAACAGCCCGAAGCGCGGGCGCATCTCGTCGCGGAACTTCACCTGCATCTGCCACAGCGTGACGGGCAGGTCCTTGTAGCTGCGCAGCTCGTTGCGCACGAGGTCGGTGACCAGCTCCTCGTGCGTGGGCCCCAGGCACACGCCGCGCTCGTGGCGGTCCGTCAGGCGCATCAGCTCCGGGCCGTAGTCGTCCCAGCGGCCCGACTCGTGCCACAGCTCGGCCGGCTGCAAGATGGGCATGAGCAGCTCCTGGGCGCCCGTCGCGTCCATCTCCTCGCGCACGATCTGCTCGGCCTTCAGCAGCACGCGCATCCCCAGCGGCAGGAAGGTGTAGGTGCCCGAGCCCATCTGGCGGATCATGCCGGCGCGCAAGAGCAGCCGGTGGCTGGCGATGTCGGCGCCCGCGGGGTCTTCTTTGAGCGTGGGGAAGTACTCGCGCTTCAGGTGCAGCATCTCCGCTCCCCCCTCCTACAGGTCCACGCGTATGGACGCGTCTTTCAGCTGGCGGCGCGACACCCCGGCCGGCGCGCCCGTCATGGGGTCGGCGCCCGAGGAGGTCTTGGGGAAGGCGATCACGTCGCGTATGGAGGGGTAGCCGCCCACGAGCATGCACAGGCGGTCGAGGCCGAGCGCGATGCCGCCGTGGGGCGGGGCGCCGAAGCCCAGCGCCTGGAGCAGGAAACCGAACTGCTCGTCGATCTGCTCGTCGGACAATCCGATGGCGCGCAAGACGCGGCGCTGCAGCTCGGGCGTGTGGATGCGGATCGTGCCGCCGCCCATCTCGAAGCCGTCCATGACGATGTCGTAGCTGTAGGAGCCGCAGGACAGGGGGTCGGACTCTATCTTGTCCAGGTCCTCGTCGCGCACGCGGGTGAAGGGGTGGTGCTCGGCGGCGTAGCGCTTCTCGTCTTCGTCGTACTTGAACATGGGGAAGTCCACGACCCAGCACAAATCGTGGCCGGAGCGGTCCAAGTCGAGCAGCTCGGCGCAGTGCAGGCGCATCTGGCCCAAGACCTCGTGGACCACGGCGGGCGCATCGGCGCCGAACATGACGAGGTCGCCCGGCTCGACGTCGAGGGCGCGCTCGATGGCGGCCAGCTCGTCTTCGGTGAAGAACTTCGTGATGGGGCTGTTCACCTTGCCCTCGCTGCGGTACTGGATCCAGGCCATGCCCTTCGCGCCCCACTCGACGGCCAGCTCGCCCAGCTTGTCGATCTGCGCGCGCGGCCAATCGCCCATGCCCTTGGCGTTGATGGCCTTCACCACGCCGCCGGCGGCCAGCGCACCGGAAAAGACCTTGAAGCCGCAGTCCTTCACTATCTCGGAGATGTCCACGAGCTTCATGCCGAAGCGCCTGTCGGGGCGGTCGCTGCCGTACTCGGCCATGGCCTGCGCATAGGGCACGCGGTCGAGCGGGAAGGCGACGTCGTCGATGCCGACGGCGGCAAAGACCTCCCGGAACACGTCTTCCATCAGGTTCATCACGTCGTCGTCGGAAACGAAGCTCATCTCGATGTCGACCTGGGTGAACTCGGGCTGGCGGTCGGCGCGCAGGTCCTCGTCACGGAAGCACCGCGCGATCTGGTAGTAGCGCTCCATGCCGCCCACCTGCGTGAGCTGCTTGAACAGCTGCGGGGACTGGGGCAGGGCGTAGAACTTGCCCGGGTTCACGCGCGAGGGCACGATGAAGTCGCGCGCGCCCTCGGGGGTGGACTTGCCCAAGATGGGGGTCTCGACCTCGGTGAAGGCCCGCGCGTGCAACGCGTTGCGTATGGCCCAGGTGATGGTGTCGCGCAGGCGCATGGCGTCGGCCACGGGCTTGCGGCGCAAGTCGAGGTAGCGCCACTTCATGCGCGTCGTCTCGTCGGTCTCGGAGTCGTCGTCGAGCGGGAAGGGCGGCGTGGCGGACTCGTTTAGGATGGTGCAATGCTCGACCACGACGTCGACCTGGCCTGTGGGCAGCTTGGGGTTTGCCGTGTCGGCCGGGCGCCGGCGCACGAAGCCCGCGACCTCGATGCACCACTCGGGGCGCATCTTCTCGCCCAGGGAAAAGCAGCCGGCGGCATGGTCGGGGTCGAAGACCACCTGGGTCACGCCCTCGCGGTCGCGCAGGTCCACGAAGATGAGGCCGCCGTGGTCGCGGCGCTTGCCCACCCAGCCCGTCAGGGTGACGGTCTGGCCGATGTCGCCTTCGCGCAGCTGGCCGCAGGTATGCGTGTGCATGGTGTGCTCGTTTAGGGTCTTGCTGTCAGGCACTGTATGCCCTCCTCTTGGTCTGGGGGCGCGGCCATAGACTGTGGCTGCCCCGCGTGAAACAAACGTCCGCATAGGATAGCGCGTCCGGGCGCGCCCGCCGCCGTCAAGTTCGCCCTGCGCGCGGCGTGGGGGCGCGGGCGTTGCGCGGCGCGGGGGCGCGGACGTTTCTCGATGCAGGGATATACGGGGGTGCGGGCTTTTCGAGGGCGCGAGGGGGACATGCGGAAGCGCGGGCGTTGCGTTGCGCGGCGCGCGGGACGCGCCCGCGCAACGCCCGCGCCGCGCCCCTCACCCCGTCTTCTCGAAGGCGCGCGCGGCATATTGCGCGTCGTCGCGCCACAGCACCGCCTCGCCTGCCGCGCGCGATGCCGCAAGGTCGATGACGCGCTGGTTGGAGCTGCCGCGAAAACGCAGCGTCACATCGTGGAGCGCCTCGTCGTAGAGGCCGTCCACGAGCACGTCCACGCACGCCAGCAAGGCGTCGGTCGCCTCGGTGCGGCGCGCGAAGCCCGGGTCCACCATGTCCTCGTAGACGTCGCCGGAAAACAGCCACACGGTCTTGCCCGGGCGCGTCGCGCGCACGCGCTGCAGGAAGGGCAAAAGCGCGCGCTGGTTGGACGGCTCCATGGGCTCGCCGCCGAGCACCGTCAGCCCGTCCACGTATGCGGGCGCCAGGCTTTCAAGGATCGCGTCTTCGACCCCGCGGGTGAAGGGACGCCCGAAGGTGAAGTCCCAGGTCTCGGGCTGGAAGCAACCCTCGCAGCGGTGCGTGCACCCCGACACGAACAAGGAGGTGCGCACGCCCTCCCCGTTCGCGATGTCGCAATATTTCACCTCGCCGAAGTTCATCGTCTCGAGAAATCGCAGCCCCGCATCACCACTCCTCTTCCGCGCGCCCTACAGGTGCATCACGCGGTCTTTGATCTCCTCGGTGCGGCCCTGGTTCCAAAACTGCGTGCCGATGTAGCCGCAGGTGCGCCGCGCGACGTTGAGCTTGTCGTGGTCGCGGTTGCCGCAGCTCGGGCACTCCCACTCGAGCTTGCCGTCTTCCTCGACGATCTTCACCTCGCCCTCGAAGCCGCACACCTGGCAGTAGTCGCTTTTCGTGTTCAGCTCGGCGTACATGATGTTCTCGTAGATGTATTGCATCACCTTCACCACGGCCTTGAGGTTGCCCTGCATGTCGGGCACCTCGACGTAGCTGATGGCCCCGCCGGGAGACAGGCGCTGGAACTCGCTCTCGAAGCGCAGCTTGGTGAACGCGTCGATCTCCTCGCGCACGTTCACGTGGTAGGAGTTCGTGATGTAGCCGTGGTCGGTGATGCCCTTCACCATGCCGAAGCGGCGCTGCAGCGATTTCGCGAACTTGTAGGTCGTGGACTCGAGCGGCGTGCCGTAGAGCGAGTAGTCGATGTCCTCGGCGGCCTTCCACTCGGCGCACTTGTCGTTCATCTTCTGCATGACGGCGAGCGCGAAGGGCGTGGCCTCGCG
>CAVFDV010000126.1:0-5082 GCA_963621315.1 Oscillibacter sp. MSJ-31 | reverse complement strand
CATCAAGGCCGACACGCGTTGCCTGGACAACCTGCGCGGCGCCCGGGCGGCCGGCCTGAAAGTGGGGGTCTACTTCTTCTCGCAGGCCACAAGCGAGGCCGAGGCCGTCGAGGAAGTCGATTTCATCGCCGAGCAGATCGGCGACACGCAGCTGGACTACCCCGTGGTCTACGATGCCGAGGTCGCAAGCGACCAGGGCGAGGAGGGGCGCACGAAGAACATGGGCGTGAGCGCGCTGACGGCGTGCTGCAAGGCGTTTTGCGACGCGGTGCGCGCGCATGGCTGGCAGCCGATGATATACGGCGGCCGGGCAGACCTCGGGCGGCTGAACCTGAACGGCGACCTCGCGGACGTGCCCGTGTGGTACGCGAAATACGACGAGGGCTGGCCGGATGTGCAATACAACATGACGATGTGGCAATACACGGCAAAGGCCGACGTCGACGGCATCTCCTCGGAGACAGACGTCAACATCGACCTTTCAGGCGTGCCGCGCAACAATTGAAGGCGAAGCGCTTGGGGGTGAAGGGCAGGGGCTAGGCCTTCGCGCCCGGCACGTCCGCGTCTGCCGCGCCTGCGCCCGCTGCGTCCGCATCTGCTTTCACACTCGCGCCGGCACCCGCGCCCGCGGCCTCTGCGTCCGCGTTAGCCGCGCGCTCCGTGCCCGACGCCTTCGCGGTGTCCGCGCACTCTTCGCCTTTTTCGTCCTTCTGCGGCAGCCTCACGGGCTCGTCGTCTTTACCCGCATGGAAGGGGATGCCCGCCCGCCGGCGCTCGCGGTACTCGGCCACGGCGGTGAACAGCGCGTCCGAGCTGGAGTTGATCGCCGTCTCGCAGGAGTCCTGGATCACGCCGATCACAAAGCCGACGCCCACCACCTGCATGGCCACGTCGTTGCTGATGCCGAACAAGGAGCATGCCAGCGGGATGAGCAGCAGCGAGCCGCCCGCCACGCCCGAGGCGCCGCATGCCGAGATGGCCGACAGCACCGACAAGATCACGGCGGTGGGGATGTCCACGGACACGCCCAGCGCATGGCAGGTGGCCATCGTCATGACGGAGATGGTCACCGACGCGCCCGCCATGTTGATGGTCGCGCCCAGCGGGATGGAGACGGAGTAGTTGTCCTCGTCGAGGCCGAGCGCGCGGCACAGGCGCATGTTCACGGGGATGTTGGCCGCGGAGCTGCGCGTGAAAAACGCCATGAGGCCGGAGTCCTTCAGGCAGCGCAAGACCAGCGGGTAGGGGTTTTCGCGTATGCAGATCCACGCGATCAGCGGGTTGGCGCCGAACGCTATGACGAGCATGCATCCCACGAGCAGCAAGATGAGCAGCCCGTAGGTGGTGAAGATCTCGATGCCGGAGCTGGAGACGGACTTGTAGATCAGGCCCATGATGCCAAACGGCGCGAAGCTGATCACCCACTCGACGATCTTCGCCACGGCGTTCGCGACGTTTTCGAACACCTCTTTCGTGTGGTCTTTGGCGGCGCGCAACGCGATGCCGAGCACGACCGCCCAGCACAGGATGCCGATGTAGTTGGCGTTCACGAGCGCGTCCACCGGGTTTGCCACCGCGTTCAACACGAGCGTGGTCAAGACCTCGGCGATGCCGCTCGGGGCCGTCACGTCTTCTTCCGGCGGGTCGGCAAAGACCATGTCGATGGGGAAGATGAACGAGGCCACGACGGCGACGAGGGCCGCGATGAACGTGGAGACGAGATAGAGGATGATGATGGTCTTCATCGTGCCCGCGCCCTTGGCGTTTGCGAGCGCCGAGATGACGATGAAGAAGACGAGCACCGGGGCCAGTCCCTTCAACGCGCTGGTGAACAAGGTGCCCAGCAAGATGATGAACTGCGTGAAGCCGACGAGAAACGTGTTGCAGCCGTCGGCTCCGGTGACGCTTGCCGGCAGCAAGACGCCCAGCACCGCGCCTATGGCCAGACCGATGACGATGCGCAAGATCAGGCTCACGCCGTTGTATTTCTCCCAGAAGTGCTTCATGTATGACGACCTTCCCTAAAAGCGAGTAGCGCAAACGCCGCACATCATAGCGCTATTCGGATAAACCTTTCTTTTCGCGTAGGTTTCATGTGGCGGACGGCGCTGCAGGCGCCAGTGCGGGCGGTGCTGCGGGCGGCAGTGCGGGCGCCACTGCCGGCGCCCGTCGCAGCACCGCCGCCCGCATCCGCCCGCGGCACCGCCGCCCGCGGCACTCCCTCCGCGCCCCTAGATGAGCCTGGACCTCTCGGTCTTTTCCACGAAGCGCTCGTTTACCTTCACGAAGGGGCGGCGCAGCAGCAGCCCGAGCACGGCCATGGGGACGAGGAAGACGAGCAACTGGCCCATGTAGACCCAGAAATCGCCCTGGTAGACGCCGAACATCGCCGCGCGCATCGCGCTGATCACGTAGGTCGCGGGCATGAGCGGGCTTAAGACGGTGGCGAAATCTGGCAGAAGCTGCAGCGGGTACGAGCCGTTCGAGCTCGTCACCTGCACGATCAGCAGCAGCACGGAGACGGCTTTGCCCACGTTGCCGAAGGAGGCCACGAGCGTGTACATGATGAACTGGAAGACCAGCCCCGAGACCCAAAAGCACACGAGGTAGAGGAGCGGGTCGCTGACCTGCACCTGCAGAAAGACCATGTTGCCGGTGGCCATGACCGTGCTTTGCAGAAGCGATATGACGGCGAACAGCCCGAAGCGCCCGAGGAAGACCTCGTGCAGGTGCGGCTTCTTGCGGCAGCGCGCAAGCGTCGTCTCGTTGGGGTTGGTCTTTATCAACACGACAGACAAAAGGCTGCCCACCCACAGGGCAAGCGTCGCGTAGAGCGGCGCCATCGACGAGCCGAAGCTCTCCGAGGGAAAGACCGCCTTGCGCTCGATGCCGACGGGCGCGGCCAGGTTCGCTGCCAAAGTCGAGGTGTCGTCGCCAATCACCTTCTTCACCTTCTCCACGCCGCCGCTTTGCATGGCCTCTGCCAGCTTGTCATGCGAGGCGGCCAGCTCGTCGGCCAGCGCCGAGAGCTTTTGCGAGGCCTGCTCGATGGTCGCCTTCGCCGCGTCGAGCTTGGCCGCGCCGTCTTGCAGCCCCGCGTCCAGCTCGCCTTGCGCGTCGTCTAGGCCCGATTTGGCCGCCTGCACCTCTTCCGAGGCGCCCGCCAGCTCCGCGCCCAGCTCTTCTAGCACGGACTCCACCTCGTCGTGGTAGCTGCCTTGCAGCTCTTGCAGCGACGAGGCCGCGTTTTTCGCCTGCTCCTCGATCTGCGCGCGCCTGGCCGCCAGCGCCGCATCTCCGCTTTCCAGCTCCTCGGCGCCCTTCGCGATGGACTCGGCGCTGTCGCGCTGCATCTGCACGCCCATGTCGATGAACGCGCAGAACTGCTCGATGCTCTGCCTCTCGCTCTCGGGCAGGCCCGCGGCCAGCTCCTTTAGCGCGCTGCCCACGTCTTCGAGCTGCTGTGCCTGCTCGGAGAGCTTGGCCGCGGACTCTTGCAGCGAGGATGCGGCGCCACCTGCGCCCTCGGTGCTCGCGTCGAAGGCCTGCGCTATCTTGTCCGAGACGCCCTCGTAGCCTTGCACGCACGTGTCGATGGAGCTTGAAAGCGAGGCGACGGCGCCGTCCAGCGCCCCCTTCAACGTGCTCGTCTTCTCGCGCGCCTCCTCGATGGAGCTTTCGGCGCCCTCGCCGGCGTCTTCCAGCGTGCCCAGCGCGTCGCGCGAGCTGTCGACGATCTGGCTGCAGGAATCGACGAGACGCGCGTAGCTTTCGAGCGTCTTGCAATGCAGGCGCATCTCCTCGCCGGCCCGTCCCACGTGTTCCACCAGCTCGTTTACCCGCGCGGTCGTGTCCGCGTCGCCGGCTACGTCGAGCATGCTCTGCAGCTCGTTTAAAGCCACCTCGCACAAGGTCTCGCTGAACTCCTTGTTGATGGTGTAGGAGATCGTGTCGGCGCCCTGGTCGGTCACCTTCGGCGCGATGGCGCTCTTCTTCTCGTTGGAGTAGTAGACGAGCGGGGCCGCCTGCGCGTCGCTTGCGTAAAACGACATCATGTCCTGGCTGAAGCTCTCGGGTATGACGAGCGCCGCGTAGTACCTGCCGCCCGCCGCGCCGTCGATGGCGTCGTCTTTGTCGGTGATGATCCAGTCCATCTGGTCGTTCGCGCGCAAGGAGTCGACCACCTGCTCGCCGATGTTGACGTCCACCGGCAAAAGGTCGCTCGAATACCCCGTGTCGGTGTTGGCGACGGCCACCTTCAGGTTGCCCGTGTTGTTGAAGGCGTCCCAGCAGGCCAGGATGTTGTACCAGGCAAACATCGAGGGCATCAAGACGAGACCGACCGCGAGGATCACGCTCACGGCGTTGGCCTTCAAGCTGCGCATGTCCGAGCTGAATATGTGCCAGATGTTTCCCATGCCCTACGCCGGCGCCCCGTCGTCTCCGCCGTCCTTTTCACCCTTGCCCTTTTTCGCGTCCCCGGCCTTCTTGCCGCCCTTCTTCTTCTTCGCCAGCCCCTTCACGTAGTCGCGCCCCTGCCCGTCGCGCTGCCTCTCGAACAGCTCGGAGGTGGTCTTGCCCACCTTGTTGCGCGACGCGGCCAGCCCGCGCAGCTCCTCGTCGCTCAAATCGTCGAGGCTGAGCTGGCGCTCCAGCGAGTCGTAGCTGTGCTCGATGAAGACGACGACGAGCGCCGTGAGTATGAGCACGCCCAGCCACGCGCTGAGCAGCGACGGCTTGTAGGCCACGGGCATGCGCGAGAAGAAGACGCCGATCACGACGGAGGCCGCCACGCCGACGCCCAGCGCATAGCGTTTGAACTTGGTGTAGCGCCCCACGAAACGCCGCGCGCGCTCCTCGAGTTTTGCCTTGTAGTCCTCCCTGCTCGAGATGTAGCCGACGAGCTGGGCCAGGCGGAAGCGCTGCGTGGGGATCTCGATCTCCTCGCCCGCGAAGATCCCGCCCTCGCGTATCTGCTTGGCGAAGAGCTTGTTGAAGTTGGTGAGGAAGGGACGCAGGTAGATGCCGACGAACATGGAGCTGGCGAGAAATCCCGCCAGCGCCGCGATGCAGATGGGAAAT
>CAVFDV010000125.1:0-5101 GCA_963621315.1 Oscillibacter sp. MSJ-31 | reverse complement strand
GGCGGCCTTGGCCTTCTTTGCCGCCGCCTCCGAAAGCGAGGCGTAGGGGTCGTCGTCGCCCTTCGCGCCCGTCGTCGTCGTCGTTTCCGTAGTCGTGGTCGTGGTCGTTGCCGAGGTCGTGGTCTTGGCGTCGGCCTTGGCCGCGGCGCCGGCCGCCGCCGCCGTCTTCTGGGTGTCTGCGGTCTTCGAGGTGTCGGCCTTCGCGGCGTCGGCCTTGGCGTCTTTGCCCGTGCCGTCTTCCACGTCGCTCTTGGCGCCGTCTTTCGCGTCGCCCGCGTCCCCGTCGCCGTCCTGCCCGGAGCCGTCCGTGCCGTCGGTGCTTTTCCCAGAGCCGGCCGCCTCGTCGGCGCCGTCGGCTTCCCCGCCGTCGGCCTCGTCGCCATCGGCCTCCTCGCCGCCGGGCACGACATCGTCCTTGCCGGCCACGTCCGTGCCGGCCTCTTCACCGCCGGGCGTTGCGGCCGTGCCCTGCGTGCCGCCCGTCTCGAAGCCCACGACCCCATCTTGGACATCCGCCGCGTCCGTCTGCACGGCGGCGCCCTTCACGCCATCCCCGCCCGAAAGCGCCCCCGCTTCCGAGCATGCGGCAGCGGCGTTCCCATCCCCGTCGCCCTGGGCATATGCAACAGGCGCGCACGCGAACGCGCACGCGGATGCGGCGCACAGGAAACAGGCGAGCACCGCGACGCGCGCCCTGGTGGACAAAAAGGCAAAACGTGAAGCCATATGACATCTCCCCCATCCAAAAAAATGCTGCCCACATGGTAGCAGCACGCCGCCCGTTCAGACGCATTCATCTATGGGCGGATATGAAATCTTGAAAATCGAATTTTCCCCAATATAATCTCCGAAGAACCGTGTACGCGAAAAGGGCGCGTGCACACCCGACGCAAGGGGGGTTTTCAATGGACAAGAAGAAATTCGGAAAGGTGCTCGTGGGCGGTGTCGTCGCCTGCGGCCTGGTCGCCGCCATGGGGATGGCCGGCTGCTCGGGCTCGAACAGCTCGAGCTCGTCGGACAAGTCCTCTAGCAGCTCCAGCAGCTCCAGCTCGTCGAGCACCAGCGCGGCGTCCGTCGAGCTGCAGGTCTACGCGGCCAACTCGCTGCAAAAGGCCCTGCCCGAGGTCCAAGACCTCTACACCAAGGCCAACAGCAACGTCACCTTCAAGGACACGCAGTTCGAGGCCTCCGGCACGCTCGTGAAGAAGATCCAGGAAGGCGCCGACGTCGACGTCCTCATCACCGCCTCGAAAGGCTCGATGGACGACGCGGCCGACTACATCACGACCGACACGCGCAAGAACATGTTCACCAACGACCTGATCATCGTGAAGAAGGCCGGCGCCGACGTGAACATCAACTCCATCGAGGACGTGGCCCATGCCAACGGCAAGATCGCCGTCGGCGAGGCCTCCTCGGTGCCCGCCGGCAAGTACGCCAACCAGGCGCTCGCCTCGGTCGGCCTCTACACGGGCGGCACGGACGGCGTGGGCGGCACCTACGCCGACTCCATCGCCGACAGGATGGACTTGTGCGACAAGGTGGGCACCGTCGCGCAGCACGTGGCCTCCGGCGACGCTGTTGTGGGCTTCATCTACACCTCCGACCTCTACCGCTACGACGGCGTCGAGACGGCCTACACCTGCCCGGCCGACTCGCACAAGACCATCCAGTACCCCGGCGCCGTGCTGAAGAACTCGAGCAACGCCGAGGCCGCGCAGAAGTTCCTCGACTTCTGCATGACCGACCCGGATGCGCAGGCGGTCTTCTCCAAGTACGGCTTCCAGCTGGCCGAATAGGCGCGCTGTCCGCACGGCGGAAAAACAAGGCTCGCATCATACGCGAGGAGGAAAACGGGGCGCCGCGATGCCGACATGGACGCGGCGCCCTTCCTTTTCACCCTCCCCCACCCCACCGACACGCAGAAAGGCCACGAGCATGAAGCACGCACGCACAGACCCCGCCGCATGGCGCCCGCGTATCGTCGCGGCCATCGTCGCCTCCTGCTGCCTTGCCGCGCTCGTCGGCGCGTGGGCGCTGCCGGGCGCCGCAGACGCCAACAGCTCCTCGGCGGCCAGCCAGCAGATCCCCGCCCAGTCCGAAAAGCTCGACGGGGTCGACTTCGGCATACAGGACTTCGAGCGCGTGCAGACGGGCTTCAAGAAGAAATACGAGGGGCAAGACCTCGGCTTCGTCTTTCCCATGGGAAACAGGCAGGCGGGCTGCCTTGCCGTGGCGGCCACGTCTGAAAACATCCTCGCCTACGTGCCGCAGGCCGCCGCGCAGGCCGCGGGCTTCGACGCAAACGACGAAAACGACTGCATGAACCTGGAGAAGATGGTCCAGACGGCAGACGACGTGCTCTTCAACGGGGGCACGAAGCTCTCGTCGCTCTCAAAGCCGTGGGTGTTCACAAGCGAGCAGGTCTACGAGCAAGACGGCATCGTCTACCACTTCGACGAGGAGGTGGAAAGCGGCTACTACTATCTCGTGTGCACGGGCGCGGGCGCGACGGATAGCAAGACCTGCGCCGAGTTCGTCTTGCGCGGGCAGCTCCTGCCGGCCTCCGAGGTGGTTGTGGAGGAAAGCGGCGGCTGGTTTGCCGACCTCATGGCCTTCCTCGACCCGGCAAACCTCGACTATCGCCCCCTGTGGGTCTCGCTCAAGACCTCGTTTGTGGCCATGGTCTTCATCTTCGTCTTCGGGCTGCTCGTCGCGTGGCGGGCCATGCACGTGAAGAGCCGCTGGAAGGGCGTGTTCGACTCCATCTTCACCATCCCGATGGTCCTGCCGCCGACGGTGTGCGGCTTCATCTTGCTCGTGGTCTTGGGGCAGTCGAGCGCGACGGGGCGCTGGCTGATCGACCACGGCATCTCGCTTGTCTTCACCTGGCCTGCCGCCGTGATCGCGGCCGTCGTCGTGGGCTTTCCGCTGATGTACCGCACGGCGCTGGGTGCCTTCGAGTCGCTCGACGAGAACATGCTCGACGCGGCGCGCACGCTGGGCTGGTCGGAGCGGCGGATCTTCGCCCGCCTCATGCTGCCGCTGGCCTGGCCGTCGATCGCCTCGGGGCTTGTGCTGGCGTTCGCGCGCGCCATGGGCGAGTTCGGCGCGACGCTGTTCGTGGCCGGCAACTTCGCGGGCAGCACGCAGACCATGCCGATCGCCATCTACTTCGCGTGGATGGGCAACAACACCGCCGTGGCCGTGTTCTGGGTCGTCGTGGTCATCGTCATCAGCTTCATCATCATCCTCATCATCAACATCTACTCCGCGCACGTGGCGCGCTACCGCAGCGCGGGCGGCAAGCTGGCGAAGAAGGGCGCGGAAGCGGGCATGGAGCTGGGCAACGCGGCGTCGGCGGAGGGCGCCGCCGTGTGCATCGACCGCGCGATGGCCGCCGAGCTTTTGGGGGTGGCGCCCCCGGATGGCGGCCCTGGAGCGGATGCGGGGCGTGCGCCGGGCCTTGGGCAGGAGGCGGGCGCCTGCGGCGTTGAAAGCGGAAGCGGTGCGCCGGACGGCGCGGGCGTGCGGGGCGGCGGCACATGCAATGGCGCGCACGAGGGCGGCGCCGGGCGCGGCGGCGCGGACGGAAAGGAGGCGTGAGCGGCATGGGACTGCAAGTGGACATCGTGAAAGAGCTCGCCAACTTCACCCTCGACGTGCATTTTGAGGCCGGCGCCGAGACGCTGGGCTTTCTGGGCGCGTCGGGCTGCGGCAAGAGCTACACGCTGCGCTGCATCGCCGGCGTGGAGACCCCGGACTCCGGGCGCATCGTGCTCAACGGGCGCGTCTTCTTCGACAGCGAGAAGCACGTCAACCTCAAGCCGCAGGAGCGCAAGACCGCCCTGCTGTTCCAAAACTACCAGCTCTTCCCCAACATGACCGTCGAGCAAAACGTCGCCGCCGGCATGGACGCGAAGATGGAGCGCGGCGCGCGCGAGGAGGCCGTAGGCAAGTACCTCGCCCTCTTCAACCTGCAGGGCTTCGAGAAGCGCTACCCCATGCACCTGTCCGGCGGCCAGCAGCAGCGCGTGGCGCTCGCGCGCATGCTCGCGGCGCAACCCCAGATCCTCATGCTCGACGAGCCGTTCTCCGCGCTCGACGCGCACCTGAAAAGCGCGCTGGAGCAAAACCTGCTCGACCTCTTCGACGTGTACCCCGGCACCATCTTGTACGTGAGCCACGACATCGACGAGGCCTTCCGCTTTTGCGACCGCATCGCGGTGGTGAACGAGGGCACGATCGTGGACATGGGGCCGACCTCGCAGATCGTCGACCACCCCGCCTGTCGCGCGACCATGCGCCTGTCCGGCTGCAAGAACATCTCGGCGGCGCGCAAGGTCGATGCGCACCATATCGAGGCATGCGACTGGGGCGTCACGCTGCATGTCGAATCGGGCGCCGACGTGCCCGACGACGTGCGCTACCTGGGGGTGCGCGCCTTCCATTTACGCCGGCTTGCGCCGGGTCGTGGCCACGAGAACGCCTGCGACATGCGCGTGCACCGCGTCTCGGACAGCCGCTTCGAGCGCACGGTGCTGCTCACGCCCCCCAACGGCAACGAGGCGGCGCGCATACAATGGAAGGTGGACAAGCTGGTCACGCCGGCAGACGAGCTGCCCGAGCCGGGCGAGGTGCTGCGCATGCACTTCGACGCCGACAAGCTCTATTTCGTCTCGAGCTGAAGGGATTGCCGCGCTGCGGACCTTCGGCGCGGCGGCGCGGCGGCGCATGCTCGCCCGTGCGCCGCAGGTCCGCGCTGCTCGCCGCCGCGGGCTGCCGGATTCCCATAACAGGCCTGCTCCGTTTCCCGCAAGTGAAAAGGGAGCCTCCCTGAAAGGGAGGCTCCCTTTTTGCAGGCGGCGCGTCGAAGAAGAGCGCTACTTGCTGGCCGCCTTTATCTTCGTCTCCACGGCCTGCGAGACAGCCGAGGTGCCGCCGAAGATATAGCAGCTCTTCTGCAGCGTGCCTTTGTTCTTGCCCACCACGTTGTCGATGTTGCCGAGGTGTCCCTCGTCGGCCAGGATGAGGACGGAGTTCATTTTGCCGCACAGGGCCGCGCCGGCGAGCGCGTCGTAGTAGCTCTTGCCCGTGGCCA
>CAVFDV010000124.1:0-5159 GCA_963621315.1 Oscillibacter sp. MSJ-31 | reverse complement strand
CCGATCTTCCTCGCGAGGGGCAGCGCCAAGACGCCCGCCACGCTCACCGACAGCACGCTTGCCAAGCTGCGGGCCGGCGGGTTCACCCGCACCATCATCACGGGCGGCGAGGCCGCCGTGGCAAAGTCGGTGGAGTCCCAGGTACCGAATTACACGCGCCTCGGCGGCAACACGGCCTACGGCACGTCCAAGAAGGTGGCGAACTTCTGCCTTGCCGCGGGCATGACCGTCTCCCATATGGGCGTGGCCACGGGCAAGAGCTACTACGACGCGCTGGCAGGCGCGGCCCTGTGCGGCAAGATGAACTCCATCATCATCCTGGCCGACGACGGCAACTCCAACAACGTGGGCAACGTCATCGACTCGCGCAGGGCGTCTTTGCAGCAGAGCTGCTACGTGTTCGGCGGCACCAGCGCCATACAGCCCACCGTGTGGAACAAGGTCGTCGGGTAGCAGCACGCGCCCTTGCGCTCGCGGCGCCTTGTCCTCGGCGGCGCCGCGCGTGGTGTACTATGCGCTGAATGCAAATAGCGGCGGCGCGGGTGGCGGGCCGCGAAGGGCGGGTCGCAGGAGACGGGCCGCGAAGGCGAACCGCGAGAGGCGGGCCGCCCGGGGCGGGATGCGAGCGGGGCGCTGCGAGGGGCGGGCTGCGAGTGACAGCCGCGCTCGGCTTCACCCGCCCCCTTCGCGCCTTTCTTGCGCGCGCCGCACCACGAGAGACGGGAGCTGCACATGCTGTTCGAGCACATCGACATACTCGACGAGAACCTGGACTGGAAGCGGGACTGCTTCGTAGGGGTGAAGGGGACGTCCATCACCTACGTGGGCGAGGAGCCGCCCGCCAACGCGCAGACCTACGGCCAGCGCTACAACGGGCGCGGCAAGCTGCTGATGAGCGCGTTTTTCAACACGCATGCGCACACGTCCATGACGCTTCTGCGCGGCTATGCCGAAGACCAGCCGCTGCAAGACTGGCTGCAAAAGACCGTGTGGCCGTTCGAGGGCAAGATGGACGTCGGCAAAAAGCACCACTACTGGGGTACGGTCCTCGCGCAGGCCGAGATGATCCGCTACGGCGTCGTCGGCTACACCGACATGTACAACGCGACCATCGACCGCTGCGAGGCCACGCTGTCGGCCGGCATGAAGGCCAACCATTGCGACGGCGGCACGATGTGCTTCGTGGAAAAAGACTACGACACGCTGCCCGTGGCCAAGGTCAACGCCGAGCTGTTCGAGCGCTACCAGGGCGCAGGCGACGGGCGCGTGCAGATCGAGATGTGCATACATGGCGAGTACACGACGCCCGAGGGCATGGTGCGCCGCGTGGCCGAGGAGGCCGGCAAGCACGGCTGCGGCATCCACCTGCACCTGTCCGAGACGCGCTCCGAGCACGAGGAGTGCAAGGGCCGCCACGACGGCATGACGCCTGCCGCCTGGTTTGCGCATTGCGGCGTGTTCGACCACCGCGTGACGGCGGCGCACTGCGTGTGGGTCGAGGACTCCGACATCGAGCTTTTGGCGGCGCGCGGGGTGCACGTCAGCCTGAACCCGGCCTCCAACATGAAGCTCGCGAGCGGCTTTGCGCCTGTGCAGAAGATGATCGACGCGGGCGTGCCGTTGTCGCTGGGCACGGACGGCATGGCCTCGAACAACACGCACAACATCCTGCAAAGCGCCTATTTGCTTGCCTGCGCGCAAAAGGGCAACGCGCTTGACCCGATCGTGGTGCCGGCCAAGGAGGTCTTGCGCATGCTCACCGCCGGCGGCGCGGCGGCGCAGGGACGCGGGGATTGCGGCGTGTTGAAAGAGGGCATGCGCGCCGACCTCGTCGTCTTCGACATCGACACGCCGTGGATGAAGCCGGTCTACGACATGGCGGTGAACCTCGTCTACAGCGCCAACGGCGCCGACATCGTGATGACGATGTGCGACGGCAAAGTGCTTTACGAAAACGGCGAGTTCAAGACCGTCGACGTCGAGCGCGCGGCGGCCGAGTGCGAGCGCAGCGTGGGCGAGGTGCTCGAGGCGATGGCTGCCGAGGGTGCGGAGGGTGTCGAGGGTGGCGCGTCTGAAGACGGTGCGTCCGACGGCTCCGGCGACGGCGGCAACGGCGAGTAGCGCGTCCGGCCCTAGGTGGACGCGGCGGCATCGGCGGCGGACGGCACGGCTTTCAATATGGTGAACGCGAGCAGGGAAAACGTGGGAGGCGCGCCGGCGGGTGCGGCGGGTGCGACGCACGGCGGCGCGGACACGCGGCACGAGGCGCCCGCCGGGGAAAAGGCGGCTCTCGCGTCTGCACGCACAGGCGCCGTCCTCATGGTCTCGGGCGGGTCGGATTCCACGGCCTTGCTCGAGATGACGCACGCCCACCTCGACGGCAGGCCGCTGCCCTTCGAGGCCCAGCAGGCCTTCGAGGCGCTCTTTCCCGTGCGCGAGGACGTCTGCGTGCGCGTCTTGCACGTGAACCACCTGCTGCGCGGGGCGGCGGCCTATGCCGACGAGGGCTTCGTGCGCGCCGAGTGCGCGCAGATGGGGATGGAGCTGCACGTCGAGCGGGTGAACGTGAAGGACCTGGCCGCCGCGCGCAAGGGCGGCGTCGAGGCCGTCGCGCGCGAGGAGCGCTACCGCCTTGCAGAAGAGCAGCTCGACCTTTTGTGCGCGACGAGGGGGTGCGCATGCGGCTACATCTTGCCTGCGCACACGCTCGACGACCGCGTGGAGACCTTTTTCATGCGCGCGCTCGTCGGCACCGGGCCGGGTGGTTTTGCGAGCATACCCCGCGCGCGCGGACGCATACGCCGGCCGCTGCTCGACATGACGCGCGAGGAGCTGCGCGAATGGCTGCGCGAGACGCGGCCGAACGTGCCCGACGCGCTGCTGTGGCGCGAGGATGCGACAAACGACGACGGCTCGAACTTCCGCAGCCGGGTGCGCACGCGCCTCGTGCCCGCTGCCGAGGAGCTGCGCGGCGGCTTTGCCCGCACTCTCGCGCATACCATGGACCTGATTGCCGACGAGGACGCGATGCTGCAGGAGCGGGCCGCCTCGTTGCTCTACCGCCACTTGGACTGGGACGGGGCCGTGGCGAAGCTGCCCGCCGCCTCCTTGCTCGACGAGAAGCCGCCGATGCGCCGGCGCGTGCTGCGCGAGGCCTTGCTCGTGGTGCACCCGGCCGCGCGTCTGGAATCCGCGCAGATAGAGCGCATCGCGCATGCCCTCGAGGCGGGCGAGGACGCGTCGTGCGATGTGGCAGGCGGCGTGCGCGTGCAGGTGGCAGGAGGCGCGGTCGCCGCCTTTCGCGTAGGCCCGCACGACGCTTCGTGAAGGGGCGCCCTCCAAAGGGGCGCGGAGCCGTGCCGCGTGAAGCCGCGCGCCATCTGCGCTTCGCGGAGCCGCGCGCTGCAAATTCGCACCTTGCAAGGAGACTCTCCGCGCCTCACGCCTTCGCAAGGAAGCACCACGCGCCTTCGTGCCTTCGCGAAATCGCGAAATCGTGAAAATCGCGCACGCGTCACGCAAACGACACCCCACGCCTGCGCGATTGGTGCTAGATTAGGGTTTCCGTGTCGAGCGAGGGCATGGGCTTTGCAAAGTCCGGAAGAAGAACGGAGCGAGAACATGCACCAGGACTTGAAGGAAGTCCTTTTCACTGAAGACGTGCTCTCCGAGCGCGTGGCCCGGATGGGCGCCGACATCACCCGCGACTACGCGGACAAGAGCAAGCCCCTCATCGTCATTTCCGTGCTGCGCGGCGCCTGCATCTTCATGGCCGACCTCGTGCGCCGCATAGACCTGCCCGTCGAGATGGACTTCATGGCCGTCAGCTCCTACGGCTCCGGCGCGAAGTCGTCCGGCGTCGTGCGCATCATCAAGGACCTCTCCACGCCCATCGAGGGCAAGAACGTCCTCATCGCCGAGGACATCCTCGATTCCGGCCTCACGCTCAAATACCTGATGAAGACCCTGTCCAGCCGCAAGCCGGCCTCCATCGAGGTCGCCACGCTGCTCTACAAGCAGGGCACGCAAAAGACCGACATAGACTGCAAGTACGTTGGCTTCGACTGCCCCAACGAGTTCATCGTCGGCTACGGCCTCGACTATGCCGAGCGCTACCGCAACCTGCCCTATATCGGCGTGCTCAAGCCCGAGATATACCAAGACTAGCCCGCCTTACCGGACCTGCAAGAGGAGAACCTGCGCGTGGACGAGAACAAGCCCAACGAGACACCCGAGCAAAACGGACGCGAAAGCTTAGGCGGCCAGGGCGCCGGCGGCGGGGACGACAAGCAAAACAAGCCCGGCAAACAGGGAAAACCGACCCCTCCCAAGGCGCGCACCATCGTTTTGTACGTGGTCTTGGCCGCCGTGCTCGTGGGCCTGATCGCAAGCCAGGTCTTCACCGCGAACAACCAGACGGTCAAGCCCGACGAGCTGAAGACGAGCGAGTTCGTGGCCGCCGTGAACGCCGAGCACATGAAAGAGGTCGTCTTCCACGTGTCGTCGGCCACCTTGAGCGGCAAGTACTACAAAGACGACGAGGCCAAGGAAAAAGACGAGACGACCGACTTCACCTCGACCTACATCGGCGACGACTCCCTCGACGAGCTGATGGCGCAGCACCCGGATGTGCAATACAGCGCGGATGTGGCCACCTCCAGCTGGTGGACCTCGCTGCTCACCACCCTCTTGCCGCTGCTGCTCATATTCGGCGTGCTCATCTTCTTCCTCTACCAGATGAACGGCGCGAACAACAAGCAGATGTCGTTTGGCAAGGCCAAGGCAAAGCAGCTGTCCGAGGAGATGCCGAAGGTCACGTTTGCCGACGTGGCGGGCATCGACGAGGCGGTCGAGGAGCTCGACGAGATAAAGGAGTTTCTGTCCAACCCGGCCAAGTTCCAGGCCATGGGGGCAAAGATCCCGCGCGGCGTGCTGCTCGTCGGGCCTCCGGGCACGGGCAAGACCCTGCTCGCGCGCGCCGTGGCAGGCGAGGCGGGCGTGCCGTTTTTCAGCATATCCGGCTCGGATTTCGTCGAGATGTTCGTGGGCGTGGGCGCAAGCCGCGTGCGCGACCTGTTCGCGCAGGCCAAGAAGGCGTCGCCTGCCATCATCTTCATCGACGAGATCGACGCCGTGGGCCGCCAGCGCGGCACCGGCTT
>CAVFDV010000123.1:0-5187 GCA_963621315.1 Oscillibacter sp. MSJ-31 | reverse complement strand
GTCATCGCGGCCACCATGGGTGGCTCGCCCATCTTCACCCAGCAACGCCTCGGGCTGTGCGGCAGGCCGTTTCGCATGTTCAAGTTCCGCACGATGGTGGCAGACGCCGAGGATTTGGAGAAGTACCTCGACGCCGGCCAGATCGCGGAGTGGAAGCGCGAGCGCAAGGTGAAAAACGACCCGCGCGTCACGAGGCTCGGCGCGTTTTTGCGCCGCACGAGCCTCGACGAGCTGCCCCAGTTCCTGAACGTCTTCGCCGGCCACATGTCCACCATCGGCGTGCGCCCCGTCGTCTCCGCCGAGCTGCGCCACTACGGCGACGACGCCGGCGAGTTCCTCAGCCTGAAGCCGGGCATCACGGGCTGGTGGCAGGTCCACAGCCGCAACGAGGCCGTCTACGAGGACGGCGGGCGCCAACAGCTCGAGCTGTATTACGTGCGCCATGCGAACCTGGCGTTCGACTTCTCCATTTTCCTGCGCACCTTCAAGGTGATGGTCCGGGGCACCGGGCGCTAGGGGCGGGCAAGCAGGCAAGCGACGCGCCGGCGCGGCGGCGGTGTTCCGACGGCGCCGAGGTGCATGCGTTTCGCCCCGCCGCGTGCCACCTTGCGCCATAATGGGGCGGCGGGAAGCACGCGAAAAGCAATCGCCAAGGCACGCCAAGAGCACGCCGGGAACGCGCCAAGAGCACGTAAAGAGCACGCAAAGAGCACGCCGGCCAAAAAAAGGAGGCCCCATGTCCGGGCGCACCATCGCCGTCATAGACGGCAACTCACTCATGCACCGCGCCTACCACGCCGTGCAAAACCCCATGAGCACGCCCGACGGCACCCCGACAAACGCCGTCTTCGGCTTCATGTCCATGCTGCTGAAGTTCGTCGAGACGGCGCACCCGGACGGCATCGTGTGCGCCTTCGACGCCGGCAAGCCGACGTTTCGCATCGAGGCGATGGAGCGCTACAAGGCGCAGCGCCCGCACATGGACGACGAGCTGCGCGTGCAGTTCCCGCTCGCAGAAGGCCTGCTGGACGCGATGAGCATCCCCGTGGTGAAGGTGCCCGGCTGGGAAGGCGACGATATCCTGGGCACGGTGGCGGCACGCTGCGAGGCGGCAGGCGACAAGGCCCTGCTCGTCACGGGCGACAAGGACGCCTGCCAGCTCGTGACCGAGGCCACGCATGTGGTGAACACGAAAAAGGGCATCACCGACGTGGTGGTCTACGACCCGGCAGGCGTCGAGGAGCGCTACGGCGTGACGCCCGCGCAGATACCCGACTATCTGGGGCTGATGGGCGATTCCTCGGACAACATCCCCGGCGTGCCCGGCGTGGGCGCGAAAACCGCGGTGAAATTCCTCCAGGAATACGGCAGCATCGAGGGGCTCTACGAGCATGCCGACGAGATAGGCGGCAAGCTGGGCGAGAAGGTGCGCGCCAACCGCGAGCTGGCGTTTCTGTCGCGCGAGGTGGCCACCATCGTGCGCGACCTGGACTTCGAGCTGGACCTGGAGCGGGTGGCCTTCCCCGATTTCGACGCGCAAAAGGTTGTCGAGGCCTTCGGCGCGCTGCATTTCACCCGGCATATGAAAAGCGTGCTGGCCTTGCAGGGCGCGGGCGCGGCGGCGGGCGCGGGCGTGCCGGGCGCCTCGGACGTCAAACTCAGCTACCACGTCGCCCGCGACGCGCAAAAGCGCCTCGATGCGGCCATCGCGGCCGGGGCATGGGTGGCCATAGGCATCGACGAGCCGGCCGAGCTCTCGCTGTTCGGCGGCGGCTCCATGTTCGTCGCAAGCGACGGGGCCGGCCTGGCGCAGATGCCGCTCGAGGAGGCCTGGCCTGCGCTGGAAAAGCTGCTCTTGCAGGGCAAGGTGGCGGGGTTTGACGTGAAGGCGACCGTGCGGCAGGCCGCGCGCGCGGCGGGTCTCGGCGCCGGCGAGTTGTGCGCGCTGCTCGGCGACGAGGGGCTGCCCGCACGCCTTTTCGACGTCGGCGTGGCCGCCTACCTGCTGGATTCGGAAGGCGCCAAAGACCCGCTCGACATCGTCGCCGACAAGCTCGGGCTGCAGGCGCCCGAAGGCGACGGCGCCCCGAGCGCGGGGCAGTTTCGCGTCGCCGCGGCCGCCGCGCTCGTGGAGCCCATGCAAGAACAGCTCGAACGCGCCAAGGCGCGCTCCCTTTTCACCGACGTGGAGATGCCCCTCTTGCCCGTGCTCGCGGCCATGGAAGCTTGCGGCGTCCTCGTGGACACGGACGTGCTCGACGAGATCTCGGCGCAGGTGGGCGCCCATGTCGACGAGCTGCGCGCGCAGATCGTCGAGCTTGCCGGGACCGACTTCAACGTGGACTCGCCCAAGCAGCTCGGCGAGGTCCTCTTCGAGAAGCTGGGGCTGGACCGCCGCAAGTCGAAGAAGACGCAACGCGGCTATTCCACGAGCGCGGCGGTGCTCGAGAAGCTGCGCGACGACCATCCGATAGCCGAAAAGGTCATCTCCTACCGCGAGCTGGCCAAGCTGAAGAGCACCTACCTCGACGCGCTGCCGGCGCTCGTGGACGCGCGCGACGGGCGCATACACACCACCTTCAACCAGACCGTCACCGCGACGGGGCGCCTGTCTTCAAGCGACCCGAACCTGCAGAACATCCCCGTGCGCACCGACCTCGGGCGCAGCATACGCAAGGCGTTTTCCGTGCCGGATGGCTGCGTGTTCGTGAGCGCCGACTACAGCCAGATCGAGCTGCGCCTGCTCGCGCACCTTTCAGGCGACGCCGGGCTTGTCGCCGCCTTCGTGGAAGGCGAGGACTTCCACGCGCACACGGCCGCGCAGGTCTTCGGCGTGCCCGTCGGCGAGGTCACGCCCAAGATGCGCACGCGGGCAAAGAGCGTGAACTTCGGCATCGTCTACGGGCAAGGGGCGTTCGGCTTGTCGCAAAACCTGCACGTGGGCGTGGCGGAGGCCCAGGAGATGATCGACCGCTACTACGCGGCCTACCCGCGGGTGCGCGCCTATCTCGACGAGACGGTGGAGGCGGCGCGCGAGACGGGATATGCCGAGACCATGCTCGGGCGGCGGCGCCATATCCCGCAGCTTTCGAGCGCCAACCACCAGCTGCGGGCTTTCGGCGAGCGCACGGCCATGAACCACCCCATGCAGGGCAGCGCGGCTGACATCATCAAGCTCGCGATGTGCGAGGTGGCGCGCGGCCTGCGCGAAAAGGGCCTGCACGCGCACATGGTCGTGCAGGTGCACGACGAGTTGGACTTCGAATGTCCGCTTGCCGAGCTTTCCGAGCTGGAATCTATGGTAAAAGATGCGATGGAAAACATCGTGCAGCTGAAGGTCCCGCTCGTCGTGGACGTGCAAAGCGGGGCGAGCTGGGCGGACGCGCACTGAGCGGACGCGCGTCGAGCGGATGCGCGCTGAGGAAAGGCGGATGTTGAAGATGAAGACGACAATGCTCGAGTTCGACCAGGTTTTCGATGCGGCAGACCTGGAGCGCCCGCCGGCGTTTGACGCGGAGGCCTTCGCGGCGGCGGCAAAGGCGGTCGAGGCGGTGCGCGCCGACGGCGATGCGGCGCTGGCTCGGTTCGCCGAGGAGGCGGGCATCGCGCATCCCGAGCCTTTCGAGGTGTCCGAGGCCGAGATCGCGGCGGCGGAGGCGGAGGTGGACGAGGACTTCCTCGACGCGCTTTCCTACGCCATCGAAAACCTCGTCGACTTCCACGAGAGGCAGCGCCGGGAGTCGTGGTTTGCGGCAGACGAGGACGGCCGCCTGATGGGGGAGAGGGTCGTCCCCTTGAAGCGCGTGGGCGTCTATATCGGCAACGGCGGCGCCTTTTCCCCCGAGATCTTGACGAGCGTCGTTCCGGCGCTCGTGGCCGGCGTGAACCAGATAGTCGTGTGCGTCGAGCCCGGAAAGGACGGCTCCATCGACGCGCATACCATCGTCGCGGCCACGACCATGGGGCCTTGCCGCATCTTCAAGGTGGGAGGGCCTGGTGCGATCGCCGCGATGGCCTACGGCACCGAGAGCATCCCCAAGGTGGACAAGATCGCAGGCGTCGGCGGCGCCGATGTGGCGGCCGCGAAGAAGGCGGTGTACGGCGACGTGGGGCTTGCCGGCGCGTGCGGGCCGGTGCAGTCGTGCGTGCTGTTCGACAACACCGCCATCCCGGATTTCATCGCCATCGACGTCCTCTCCCAGCTCGAGCTGTGCCGCGACAACACCGTCTATCTGGTCGCATACGCACCGGGCATGCTGCCCGAAGTGCAGGAATGCCTGGAGGAGTTTGCGGAGAAAAGCCCCGACCCGGCCGAGGCGCGGACCTGGCTCGAGCGCGTCGTCGCCATCGACTGCTGCACGATGTCGCAGGCACGCGACGTGGTGAACAAGATAGCGCCCGCGCGCCTTGAGCTTGTCACGACCGCCCCCATCGACTCGATAGGGCGCTTGCAAAACGCAGGTTCGGTGTTCATGGGGGTGTGGACGCCTGCGAGCGCGTCTGCCTGCGTCGCAGGCCTTGGGTGCACCACGCTTGCCGCGGGCGCGCCCGTCTATGCGAGCGCGTTGTCGGTGAACGATTTCACGAAGGGGATCCCCGTCTTGTCGTATTCGTTTGACGCGCTCGAAAACGATGCGTGGTCGATCGACCTTCTAGCCGAGCGCGCGGGCACGTGGGCGCACGGCGATGCGGTGGCGTTGCGCCTCGACTTCATGGACTACGTGCAGGAAAAGCTGCTCCAGGTGGCAGAAGAGGAGCAGGGGGCCGGCGCGTGCTGCGGCGGGCACGACCACGCGGACGGGGACTGCGAGTGCGCCGACGACGAGTGCGAGTGCGGCTCTCCTGCCCGCGCGGGCGCGGGAAAGGGCAAGCGCGGCGCGGCCAAGGCCAAGTCGAAGGGCGCGGGCACGGCAGGCGCCGAGGGCAAGGCGGGCGGCAAGGGCGCGTCCGGTTCCGGCGGCAAGGGCAAGGGCGGCTCCGGCTCCAAGGGCAAAGGCGGGGCAAAAGGAGGCGGGCGGTGAACAGCAGCTACGATGTCGTCTTGGCCACGCCGAAGGTCTACAGGCGCGGCGTCCTCGTGCTGAAGGGCACGCCGCCGCAATTGTCCGCGGCCTTCGACGACGGCGAGGGCATGGTGCTCGAGGCACCCCTGAGCTGCGAGGGCACGGACATCGCGCTGTCCGGCCC
>CAVFDV010000122.1:0-5199 GCA_963621315.1 Oscillibacter sp. MSJ-31 | reverse complement strand
ACCCCAGCGTCGCGGGCGCGTCAAGTTGAACGGCTCTAGACAAGGGGGAGGCGCGACAAGGCGGAAAGGAAGCGTCTGGAAAAAGGAAAAGCCCCCGCAGCGCGGGGGCTTTGATACGCGGGCTTTGCCATCCGGTTTTAGTCGAATGGCGGTTTGTTCAGGATGCAGCTTGCTCTATCGCGGGCATGAGGTCGTTGTTGTCCTCGATGCGCAGCATCCGTATGTCCTCCACGCTCGCTGTGAACCATGGGTGTTTTCGAGCCAAATCTTGAACAGCCAGGACGCATGTGACGGCATCCACCTTGTCCATGTCTCCGAAATAGACCGAACCTTGCTGTCTTGTGAATCCATATTTTTCCAAAATTTTGCGGATGTCGGAATAGGCGTTCGTGTACGCTGCCACGCCATAGGTTTTAGATAGCGTGTCTTGTTCTAGGTCAAATGCTATCGCGTACATATATGTCTCCTTTCAATTCTCGATTTCGAAACATCGTGCCGGCGGCTTACTCGCTTTCCTATCGATTGCCTTGACTTGGCGCAAGATACCACGTACATACACGCAGAATTACTTGTCTGTTATTCTCGTCTCTTCTATCTCCCCCACTTTACCACAGTCCATTTGCCGTGCTATATGAACCCGGACGGCGGGGTTCTTCCCCGCCGTCCGGCTCTATCTCCCGTGCCCGCCTCCTCGTCGCCGGCTTAGAACGGAAGGTCCTCTTCGGCGTAGGCGGACGCCGGCGGCTCGCCGGGCGCGCCCTGCGCCGCCGGGGCGGCTTCCTGCCGCCCGCCTGCGCCCGCGGCGCCGCCCTTGCGCGAGGACATGAACTCGATCTCGTCGATGTAGATGTCCACGCGGGAGCGGTTCTTGCCGGTCTCCTTGTCGACCCAGCGGCCCTGGTGCAGGCGCCCGACGGCGGCGACCTTCGTGCCTTTGGTCAGATAGGGCGCGATGCCCTCGGCGCGTGCGCCGAACATGGCGCAGTCGAAGAACTCGGCGTACTCCTCCCACTCGCCGGTCTGCGCGTTTTTCTTCTTGTTGTTCACCGCGATGGAGAAGTTGAGCACGCTCGACTTGCCAGAAAGCGCCTTCAACTCCGCATCGCGCGTGAGGTTGCCCGACAGAAACGTCTTGTTGATACCCATTTTCACCACTTCACCTTTCTTTTCTCTTTTTCGGGGCCGGCCCTTGCGGCCGTCCCCCTCGTCGGCGCCGGAAAAGCGCACGCGCCGCGCGCGTGCGAGAATAGGCGCGAGACGGGAGGGGGACGGCGGCGGCGCCGGCGGCCTGTGCGAGAGCTTCCTAGTCCCTGAAATCCAGCGACGTCCCCCAGTCGCTTTCCTTGTCCAGCACCACGAAGGCGTCGTAGGCCTTGCCGTTCTTGCCGGTCATCCCCTTGACGAAGACCTCGCCGTCTTCGAGGAGCTTTTTCACCTCGTCGGCTTCCCACGGGTGGCCGTGAACTTGCTTTCCCAGCTTGAAGCCGCAGCCGGCGACGTCCTTCCAGCCGTCGTCTGTCTTCTCGCTCCTGTTCGAGGAGCACTTCCAGACGCTGCCCCTCTTCACGACGGGCTGGCCGCAGCGCGGGCACTTGCCCGCCTCCTCGTCGGCGTCGAAGACGAACTTGACCGCCTTGCCGCCCTGCTCGTCGTCTTCGAGCTTCATACGCGCCTTGAAGGCGCTGCCGCGCCGCGACTTCATCTGCACGGCCTGCGTCGTGCCGCCCGAGAGAAGCGTCTTCACCTCGTCTTCGGAAAGCTCGTGGCCGCTCTTCTCCTTGAAGAGCTTGAAGCCGCAGCCCTCCATGAGCTTGTAGCGCCCATTGACCTTCTTCGTCTTGTTAGTCGAGCATTCCCACCCCCAGTTCTTCCTGGCGACGGGGTTGCCGCAGATGGGGCAGGCGCCGGGCGATTCCTCCTCCACTGTCTTTTGCGCGTTGTCCTCGATCTCTTCCATGATCTCCATCGTGTACTCCTCCATTTCCTTTAGGAACCTGTTCAGCATGTCCAGCGCCTCCATGGCGCTTGCGCCCTCGATCCGGGCGAGCTTTTCCTCCATCTGCCCGGTCAGCTCGGGCGAGGTGAGGCCCTTCGGCGCGCGGGCTATGACGCGCCTTCCCCTGTCCGTGGCGCGGATGCGGGTCTTCTTCACGCGCTCGCAAAAGCCGCGCGTCACGAGCCGCTCGATGATCGAGGCGCGGGTGGCAGGCGTGCCGAGGCCGGCGGCGTGCGTCTCCGACTTGGAGAGCGCGTCGCGCAGCGCTTTGTCCTCGACGTCTTTGCCGCATGTCTCCATGGCGCGCAGGAGCGTGGCGTCGGTGAAAAGCGACGGCGGCTTGGTCTTGCCCTCCGCCGTCTCGACGGATGCCGGCGAAAGCGCCTGCCCCCGTTCCAGCCCGCCGGGGATGTCCTGCGGCTTTTCCGCCGCGGCGGGCTTCTTGCCGCAGGCGGCGCGCGCCGCCCTCTCGACGGCCTTGAAACCCTCGCGAACGGGCGAGGATGACGACGCCTCGAACTCCACGCCGCCGGCTTGCGCGACCACCTTGGCGTTTCGCGTCACGCAAGGCGCGCAGGCGCACGCCAGGAGGCGCCCGGCCACGAGCAGGAGAAGCCCCTTTTGCCGTTCTTGCAGGCCGGACGTCTTGTCCGGGTCGAAGGCCGCGGCAAGGGGCGCGAGGGCTGCGTGCCCGACCACCTTCGAGTCATCCGCGACCCGCGCGACGGCGGCCGGGTCGCATCCGGCTTCCGCCGCCGCCTCGGCGAGCTGCGGCATGCGGGCAGCCGCGGCGACGGCCTTCTCGCAGGCCGCCACGTCGGCCGAGCCGATGTGGCGGCTCTCCGTGCGCGGGTAGCTCACGAGTTTCGCGAGGTAGAGTTCTTCCAAGGCGTCCAGCGTCTCGGCGGCCGACATCCCCAGCACGCGCGAGCTTGCCGCTTGCAAGTCGTTGAGGTTGAAGGGCAGCGGCGGCTTGACGCTCTTCTCGGCGCATTTCGCCTCTTTTACGGCCAGCCCTGCGCGCGCCGCCTCGGCGTCGCGCTCGGCCTGCGCCTGCTCGTCGCGCTTGGGCCCTTCGAGCTTCCAGCCGCCCATGTCGGTCACGGCGCGCCAGAAGGTCTTCACGGTAAAGTTCTCGGCTTCGTCGGTGCGCTTCACCACTATGGCAAGCGTCGGGGTCTGCACGCGCCCGAGGTTCACCGTTTCGCCCGCGGCCAGCGTGGCGGCCCGTGTCGCGTTCATCCCGACCAGCCAGTCAGCCTTGGCGCGTCCCTCGGACGCGGCGGCCAGGCCGGCCTTTTCGAACGCCGGTTTTCTCGCGTCGAGGTCGGCGCGGATGGCGGCGGGCTCCAGCGACGACGACCACAGGCGCGTCACGGGCAGGCGCCCGCCGGCTTGCGCGTAGATGCGCGTGAAGATGCCCTCGCCCTCGCGGTCCGGGTCGCAGGCGTTCACCACCTCGTCGAACCTTCCGCTTTCGATGAGCGCGGAAAGCGCGTCGAAGCGCTTCTTTGCGTCGCGTGATACTTTCCACTTCCACTCTTTCGGCAGCATGGGCAGCTCGACGTCTTGCCAATCGCCGTCCCAGCCCTCGTAGTCCTGCGGCACGGCGAGGTCCACGAGATGGCCCGCCGCCCAGGCGACCGCCCAGCCGTCGCCGCAAAGGCAGCCGTCCTCCTTGCCCGTCGCGCCCACGGCTGCGGCGATCTCGCGGGCCACCGACGCCTTCTCCGCGATTATCAGCTTCGTCATGCGCTCCCCACCTCCTTCTCGGCCTTCGCCGCCTTCTTGGCGAGAAGCCAGGCGCGCCCCGCGGGCGTCTCGAGCCATCTGGCCGCGAGGCGCTCGTAGCGGCTCCTTCTCGTGCGCGCCGCGTAGGACTCGGCCCTGGCGGGCATGCTGTCCACGAAGTCGCCGTGGGCGTCGATGAAGCGCGCGCCTGCCGCCGCCGTCATCGCGTTGCCTCCGAGGCGGGCTTGGACGGCACGAGGATTTCGGCGAGCATGTGGGCGATGTCCCCGATGATCTCGCGCACGGCGTCCTCGGCGGCCTTCAGGCCCTCCTCCTCGGCGTGCTCGGCCATCCAGTCGGCCTCCTCCTTGCTGAGGACGTCCCAGTCCTCGTCTTCCCCTCCTTCATCCGGCGCGCAGGCGCCGTAGGCGTAGGAGGGGTGCGCCGGGCATCTGTTCTCCAGATGGCCGTCCGCCGCGTCTTCTGGCATCCCTGTCCACCACGGCCCTTTGTGGCCGTCGAGGGCGCTTTGGGCGATGTGCTCCAGGACATGGAGGCAAAGCGCCTTGTGGCCGTCCTCGGTCCTCCTTTCTACGCGGTCTGCCCTCTTCTTCGCGCGGTCGGCCTCCGCCCAGGCGCGCCCGGCAGTCCGTGCTGCGGAGAGGGCGTCTTTCTTCGCGCCTTTCCAGACGGCGTCCACTTCGAGGCTGATGAGGTCGGTCCGGGCGTCGATGAGGACGATGTCCTCGCCCTGGCGCGCCACCTCGTGCGAGAGCCTGCCGAGCTCCTTTTCCAGCTTCGCGATTCTCTTTCTCGTCTTCTTGTCCATGTCGTGCTTCCTTTCGTCTCGCTTCGTCTCTTGCTATCGGTGGTAGGGCAGCTCGAAAGGCGGGCACGGTTTCCCGCCTTTTCGGGCTGCGGATACCCGTCAGATGGGGGCTGGCGCGGCGGCGCATGCGAAAGACGCGCCCTGCCAGCCGGGTTGGGTCTTGGACCGGGCGAGGCCGGCTACGAGGTCGGCGATCGCCTGCCGCGCGTCCTCGGGAACCGTCTCGGGGGACGTGCGGTGATGCACGGCGGTGTCCGAGGTCGGTCGCGGAGCGGCGTGCCATTCGTCGGCCCTGCCGTCGCCGTCTACGGTTTTAGGTGCGGTGAAGGGAGAGAGGGATGCCGTCTCGGAGGCTGCCGGGGTCTCGGCGTGCCGGCCCTCCCGGGTTTTCCCGCGCGGAGCGCCTGCATCAGGGGCGGAGCCGGCCGCGACGGGCGCATAGGCTTCAAGCGACAATACGTTTAGCTTTTTATCTTCTTCTCTTTCTTCTTTTTCTTCTTCTTTATCACATATATAGGGGGGTGACATTTTGTCACCTTCAAGGTGACAATCTGGCACTTTCAAGGTGACATCCTGTCCACTTGAAGGCGACATCGGCGGCATGTCCTCAAAGACGCCTGCGGCGCCGGTTTCCGCGTCTGCG
>CAVFDV010000121.1:0-5231 GCA_963621315.1 Oscillibacter sp. MSJ-31 | reverse complement strand
CGGAGAGCTTGTTCGATGCCGTCATGAGGATCGGGCAGTCGAGCAGGCCGGCCAGGCCGCTCGCGCTCAAGGCGTCGTAGTAGCCGCCCGTGGTGGCCACGATCGCCCAGTCACTCGTTTTCCACCCCTCGTTCACGATGGCCTTCATCGTGCCGATGGCCGTGTTGCCCGCGAGGCGCTTCCACGTGGCATTTTGCGACACGGCGGCAAACGTCCCCGCGCCCTCCGCTTGGAAGGTGACCGCGCCGTTTTCAACGGCAAACGTGCCCAAAAGCTGCGGAGCATCCTGCCCCTCGCCCGCTGCGGCAGCGCTGTACACCGCCACTTGCGTCCCATCAGCGACGCCGGCAACCGGCATGATCACCGAAAGCGCGCGGTTGGCAGCGTCGACCTGCTCCTCTCCGCGCGCCAGCGTCAGCTGGTAGGCGGAAAGCACCTGCTGCCCCTTGGCCAGCTCGGGCACGTCGGCAAACGCGTCGACATCCTGCGTCTCGGCGAAGGCGGCGGCGACGGAGTCGAACGTCTGGCCGCACTCGGCGCAGGTGGACTCCAGCGTCTGCTCGCCGGTGGAGACCGCATACGGCTCGCTGGCCGCCGCATCGGCATGCTCGGTGTACGTCACGCTCTTGATGTAGCTGTACGGGCCCAGCTCCATGTTCTGCTGCCACTTTTCCATGATTGAGTCGATCTTGTCGGATTTGTCGCCATGGAACTCGAGGTCCATGTCGACGTGCGTCGCGGGCGCGACAACGGAATCGATCGCCCCAGTGTTCAGCCACGTGATGCCGGCAGGCAGCACGAGCTTTTTCATCTTCGACGTGCCCTTGAAAACGCCGCTATACGGCAACTGGGTAACACCCTGGGGAACCACCAGCTCTTCAAGCTCGCTCATCCCGTTAAACGCATTCTCGTACACATTGACAAGCGTTTTCGGAAGCACGAGCGTGCTGATAGCCGAGCCCTCGCCAAAGCCGTTAGAGCCGATGGTGGTGATGCCCGTCTCGGACAAATCGAGCGATTTCAAAGAGGTGCATCCCGCGAAAACGCGCCACCCGATGCTCTGGCCGACAAACCCGTCTGCAAACTCAACGGAAGACAAGTCGACGCAATTGTCGAAACCGCTCAACGTGGTGACCGATGCAGGGATCTTCACCGTCGTCAGCTTCGTGCCGGAAAACGCGCTCCCGTTGATGGCCTTCAAACCGTCGGGCAGCGATATCGTCTCAATCGCCGTCCCCTCGAAGGCGCTCCCGCCAATGGTTTCGAGCGTGCCGGGCAGCGTCACGTCCTTCAAGGCGGTGCAACCCTCGAAAGCGGACATCCCGATCTCCTTGACGGCGTTGCCAAAGGTCACCTTCTCGAGCAGCGGGCAATCCTTGAACGCGCTCGACGAAACAGCGGTGACCGCGTTGGGCAACGTCACTTCCTTGAGCGTCGAGCAGCCCTTGAACACGCCGCCGCTCCGCAAGGACGTGACCGTCTCGCTCAACGTCACCGACTCCAGGCCTTTGAAGCCCGCAAAGGAGTTGGTGAAGTCGCCTTCCGCACCGTCTTCCACTACCAGCGTCTTCACGTCGTCGGGGTTGACCTCTGCCGCTTGCAGACGCTGCGATATGGTGAGGTAGTCCGAGGGGGATTGCCCCGTGTTCTTCACCCGAAGCTCTCCTGTGGAGCGCGTGAAAGACCACTCCCACACCTTGCCGTTGGACCTGCTGTCCGTATACGTGCCGCTCTCCACATCGGACTTCACGTATTTCGGGAGAACGACCGCATACGTGCCCGCGCCCTCGGCTTCGAACTGGACCTTGGAGCTTCCCACCTCGGCCTCTGCCAGCTTTTTGGGTGCGCCTTGCGCGTCCAGCTGGTAGATCACGACCTGCTTGCCATCGACGGCGTCGACGGGAAGCGACACCTTCAGCTTGCGGGTGAGCTTCTCGAGCTTGACGCTGTTCGGGTCGGTGAGTGCAATGGCCTTGGAGGCGAGGACCGTGCCGCCGGCCTTCACCTCGTCGGTGCCCGAAAACGCGGTGCTATCCGCATCCGTCACCGCAACACCGCAGGTCACTTTGCCGGAGCACGTCTTGCAGGTGTAGGACGCGCTCGTGGTGGCGGGGTCGACGCTGAACGTGGCATTAGGAGACGGATCGACGTGGTACGTGCGCTCGATCTCCTTGATGTACGCGTAGCCCGCCTGGGCTTTCCATGCGTTCAGCGTTGCCATGGTGGCCGTGTCGTTGTCGCTATCGTTCCCATGCACATAGATGGTCAAGTCGACATGGCCGCTTGCCATCGCGGAAAGCGCGGCGCTTTCGAGCGTGACCGTCGCCGGGATGGTGAGGCTTGCCAGCGATGCCATATCGGAAAACGCGCCGGCGGCGATGGAGGTCACCGTCGAGGGGACCGCCACGGTATCGATTTTGTCCAGGCCCTTCAAGGCGTTCTCGTCCACCTTGGTGAGCGTTTGCGGCAGCGTGATGCTGGCCAGGCCGGAGCCGCTGAACGAATCCTGCAACACCTCAAGCTTGGTGCTCGACAGGCCGAGCTCCGTCAGTTTCTCGCAACCGCCAAACGCGTTTTTGCCTATCTCGGTAATCGACCTGCCAAGCGTCACGGACGACAGATTGGAGCATCCGTAAAACGTCTTGTCGCCCAATTTCGTCAAGTCGCTGGACCAATCGTCGAAAACCACCGTCTCCAAAGCCGTGTCGCCCTCGAACGCGCCGACAAGCTCGGTCACGTAGTCGGGGATGGCGATGCTTGCAAGCTTGGTCATGTTGGCAAAGGCGCCCTCGCCGATAGACTCCAAATCTTCCGGCAAGGCGATTTCGGAGAGCATGGTGCCGTAAAACGCCCGCGCCCCGATAGACGTGAGCGAATCGGGCAGGGAAACCCCGGCCAAAGCGGTGCAATTGCGAAACGCCTCGTCGGGAAGCGACGCAAGGCTTGCCGGGAGCGTCACAGTCGTCAAGACGGTGCAGCCATCGAAAACCCCTTTGCCAAGTTCGGTGACGCTGTCGGGCAGCGTCATGGAGCTCAGAGCGGGCATGTTCGCAAACGATTGCGCCTGCACCTTGGTGACGCTGTCGGGGACGACGACCTGCGCAAGGGCGGTGAGCTTTTCACCGAACATGTTCGATGCGGTCTCGACGGTGCCCTGCGCGTACACCGCCTTGCGGACCTTGTCGAGCGGAACGCTTTTTGCGGACATGGCGTCGGCAAGGGAGAGGTCGGCGTCTCCGTCCGTTTTCTCGCCAAGCTTGCTCAACGTCACGACCAGGTTGTTGGGGTTGTACGTCCATTGCCACTTGCCGCCGGCAACCACGCACTGACCCTGGATCTCCGCGGCCAAATCGGCCTTTGCCAGCACAGCGGCGAAAGTGCCCTGGTCGCTGGCGGTGAAGGTGACGCAGCCGCCCGTCACGGCCGAGGTGCCGATTTTGGCAATGGAACCATCCGCATTCAGGGAATATATTGCGGCCTGCTTGCCATCGGCAACACCCGCCAGCGGCATGGTGATGGTCAGCTTCTTGTCGGATGCAAGCACGTTCATGCCGCCTTGCTGCAAGGCGACGGAATACGTGGCGACCGCGCTGCCGCCCGCCTTGACTTCTGCCGCCTCGGCGAACTTGCCGGCGTCTTCCGTTTCGGCAAACACGACGTCGAACGACACCTGCTCGTTGCACACGTTGCAGGTATAGCCCACCGTCTTCGTGTCCTTGTCCACCGTAAATGCATCGGCGGCCGCGGCGTCGACATGCGGCGTGTAGGCAATGGACTTCACGCCATTTGCCTCCGCTTTTTCCACCGTGGCATATACCTCGTCGTAGTTTGCCGACTTGGTGCCGTGAAACGTGACGCCGATGTCGTTTTTGCTGTAGATGGAAGCGAACGCCGAGCTCGAGATGCTCTGGAGGCTTGCCGGAAAGACAAGCGTTTTCAGGCTTTTGCAGAATTGGAATGCGTTCTTGCCGATAGAGGCGACGCTGGAAGGCAGCGTGAGGGATTCGAGCTGCTCCATGCTGTTGAAGCCGTAGTCCTCGATTTTGATGACGGTATTCGGCAGCTTGAGGCTGACGATGCCGCTGGACTGGAAAGAGGAATCGGACACAGCCGAAAGCTGCGTGCCGGAAAGGTCGAGGGTCTTCAGGTTGGTGCACTCTCTAAAGCAGGTTTTGTCGATGGTGGTGAGTTTGCTGCCCGCGGCAAACGTGACCGATTCAAGCGCAGAGCAGCCCCAGAACACGCCGTTCTCAAGTTCGGTCACGCCGGCGGGGATGTTGACGGACTTCAATCCGGTCATCTGGCTAAACGCGCTCATGCCAAGCTCCGTCACCGTGTCGGCAAGCTCCACGCTGGCCACGTTCGTATACGCGCGGCCAAGCAAATCCCCGTCGGATGTGCACCCGCTTTTGTAGACGACCGCCTTCACATCGGTTGCGGCAATGCCCTTTTCCTGCAACGCGGCGGTAAGGTCTCTAGCCGTGCTGGAAACATCGCCATCTACAACCGAGAGCGACAAGGTGCCCGTCGCCGCCTTGAACTCCCAGCCCCAATGGTCTGCCGAACTATCGTAGGGGTCCTTGAAGTCGCCCGATGCGTCCTGAAGGGTTTCCTGCGCTGCGGTCGTGCCGCCCTGGCCGGCAGCTTGCGCCACGGCCTCGCCGTTCGCATCGGCGGAGGGGGAGGCAAGTTTTGCGGCGCCGGCTTCTTGCGCCTGCGCGTCTTCGACGGCCTCGGTCGCAGCCTCGGTCGCGGAGTTCTCGGCCACGTCGGCGTCGGCGGTTTCGCCCGTCGTGCCCGTCGCGTCCGCGGTTGCGCCCGTCTCGCCCGTCGTGCCCGCAGCCGGCTGCTCGCTTTGCCCTTGTGTCTGTTCCTGCGTTTGCGCAGCATAGCCCGCTGCAAACGCGGGGACCACGCCTATGCCGGACGTCGCAAGCGTCGCCGACAACACGCAGCTGATCGCAGTGGACAGCGCGTGCTTCTTTTTCATCGCCATGAAGTCCTCCATTTCCTCTGTGCGCCGGATTCGGCGCATCCACACGCCAAGACCATCTCGTGCATCTCCTTTCGTCTGGAGCCAAACGGGTTTCCTCAACATGCCCCCTATTCTCGGAAAAGATAGTTAGGGCAGCCGTTAAGGTACCTTACTGTCTACCGGATTGCAAGGATTATTTTCGGGTTATGGCTCAAAAAGTGTGTCCGTTTTCAATAAAAAAGCCTGCTCAATAGCT
>CAVFDV010000120.1:0-5339 GCA_963621315.1 Oscillibacter sp. MSJ-31 | reverse complement strand
CGCCGACGGCAATATGGGAGTCAGCTTAAATTTGCGAAAGATTCTTGACGGTACCCGCACGCGTGCACGTGCCCTGCCCCCCTTGCGAGGCGTGTAAAATATAATGCAACCGTGCATTATGCAGGCGTGAATACAAGGAGGCGCCATGTTCGTCGGCAGAAAAGAGGAGCTGGACCGTCTGGAGGCCCTGTACCGCAGCGACACCTTCCAGATGGTGGTCGTCTACGGTCGGCGACGCGTCGGCAAGACGACACTCGTGCGCGAATTCGCCAAATCGAAGGAGATCTTGTTCTTCACCGCACTCGACCAGGCGGACAAAGACAATCTGGCAGATTTCAGCCGCCAGCTGTGGGAGTTTTTCGACATGCCCCAGGCGACGCCCTTCGCCTCGTGGGCCGATGCCTTCGACTTCCTTGCAAAACAGGCGCAGTGCAGGCGCTTCGTCCTCATGTTCGACGAGTTCCCCTACGCCGCCGCGCGCAACAAGGCCCTCCCCTCCGTCCTGCAGGCCTGCATAGACTCCAAGCTCAAGCAAAGCGCCTTGTTCATGGTGCTGTGCGGGAGCAACCAGGGCTTCATGGAAAGCGAGGTGCTCGGGCGCAAAAGCCCGCTTTACGGGCGGCGCACCGCGCAGATAAAAATCGAGCCGCTGGGATATCTCGACGCCGCGAAGATGCTGCCGGGGCTCGACGCCCAGGAGCTCTTCCGCTACTACGGGTGCTTCGGCGGAGTGCCCTACTACTTGGAGCAGGTCAATCCCAGCCTCCCGTTTTGGGAAAACATCGCAAGGCAATACTTCGACACGAGCGGGTTTCTCTACGATGAGCCGCTGGGCCTGCTGCGCCAGGAGTTCAACGAGCCGGCCTTGTACGCTTCGATCCTGCGGGCCGTCGCAAGCGGCGCGACGCGGATGACGGAGATATCCGAGCGGGCGGGAATCGCCCGCACCTCCCTGCCCCGCTACCTCAGCTCGCTGGCCGCGCTCGGAATCGTCGAGCACGTGGTGCCCTTCGGCGAAAACCCCGTCACCTCGAAGCGTGCCGCCTACCGCATCAAGGAGGCCTGCTACGATTTTTGGTTCGCCTTTGTGATGGCAAGAGTCTCCGAGATCGAGCAAGGACTCGGGCAAGTGTCGGCCAAGGCCATAGGAGACGCGCGGCTGAGCAGCTATCTTGGCAAGCGTTTCGAGCGCCTGTGCGCGGAATGGCTCGTCGCGCAGGCAAAGGCGGGAGCGCTGCCCATAGCGGCGACGAGCGTCGGCTCCTGGTGGGGGACAAACCCCGTGCTGCGCGAGCAAGACGACATCGACGTGCTTGCCGCAGACACGTCGGGCAAGCGGCTGTTGATCGCCGAGTGCAAGTACCGCGAGTCGTTCGACGAGAACGCGGCGTTTGCAAAACTGGAGGCACGGCGCGGTCTCGTGAAAGGTTACGAGACAGTCGCGGAGTTCCTTTTCAGCAAACGGGCGCTTTCCGAGGCGACGCGGGCAAGCATCGAGCACGACCCGCGCCGCACGTGCATCGACTTGGAAAAAATGTACAGGTGAAACAGGCTTCACGGGCTCGCGCGCCATGGGGCGCATTATACGGCGCGGCGTGAAATGCGCCTCCCGTGTCCGTGCGGCCGGGAGGCGAATGCGCCCCCCGTGTCCGTGCGGCCCGATGGGGAATCAAAAAAATGCCTACGAAGCTTGACAAGTGCAACTTGACAAGTGCAACGCCGCACGAAGGGCGTGAAAAACTCGGAAAAGCCCGATTGAAAAAGTCGGAAAATACCGATTGAAAACCTCGGATTTTCTGGAACGCCCAACTTGAAGCGTATACACGGAGTACGCACGCGAGGCCGGCGAACGGGAGTACGTCATCCCCATCCGCTGCCTCGGCGCCTGAAGGCCGCCCCAAAAGAAAGCTTTCGGTTTCCCCGGGGGATTTACCCCGCGCCCCATGTCCCGTGCCCCGCCGCCGGACGCCCACCGCCAGGCACTGGGCGCCAGACACCAGGCGCCGGGTGCTATTTCCGGTAGGCCGAGAGGTCGCAGCCCAACGTCGCGCCGACCTCGAAGCTCGCGTGCTCGGGCACGCCTCCGAACAAGTCGGGCGTGCCCACCTTGAACTGGCACTCGGCGCTTTCGCCTTCTGCGGCGGGCACATCCATCCCCTCGCTGTGGTTTATGTTGCTGGTAGAGCTGCCGAAGACGATCTTGCCCTGCTCGTCGCGCAAGAGGACGTCGTAGAAGATAAAGCCGTCGGCATCGCCCGGGAGCTTGTTCACGGCAAGCGTGCAGGTGAACGTCTTCGAGTACGCGTCCGCGTCGCTTTCCTGCAGGTTGCTGAAGGTGAGATACTCCTCTGCGGCCTTCTCGCCCGTGATGTATTTGGACTCGCTTTTCGCGACGTAGAAATCCACGTCTTGCAGCGCCGTCTTGTTCTCGGTCACGCCGCCCGCGATGATCTGCCGCTCGCCCGGGCGCATCTTCACGGGGCGCTTGACGGTGTCGCGGAACAGCTCGTTGCCCTCGGCGTCCCTGCCGACGACGAGGAGCGTGGGGGCGTATATGGAGCAGCCCTCGTTCGGGTTTTGCCATACGACGCCGTACTCGACGTTGCCTTTCCGCGTGATGAAATACCCGGACTCGAGGATCTGCGCCGGCTGGGCGCTGCCCTGGCCTGTGCTGCTGCTTGAATCGCCGGCCGTGCCTGCCGAGCCGCTCGTGCTGCCTGACCCACCTGTGCCGGCCGAATCGCCCGTGCTCGTCGAGGCGGTGCCGGACCTTGCGCTCCCGGTCTGGCCGTCCTTGTCGAAAAAGCAGACATTGATGAAGGCATTGATGCTGTTGTAGAGAGAATATGCTGACAGCGCCCACACCACAATCAACACCAGCAAGACCAGACGGCTCAGGCAAGAGCCGCCCTTCCGCTCTTGCGTTTCCGGCTCGACGTCCATGCAAACCACCCCTTGCCGACTTTCGCGCTTGCACCCGCGCCCGCGCCCGCGCTGCGGGCGCGCCTTTTTACCTTTGCCTGCAAGTGTGCCGGATGGGGCGGACACGAAAACGCGACACGAAAAGCGCGCGCCCGTGCACCTGTGCCGCAACCGGGCAAGAGGGCAGCCGCCCAGCCGGCCGGCCGGCACGGCACCCGGGCGACTATCTACCTCATTTCCCTTAAATCTACGTCATTTGAGGGTAAAATGACGTAGATAAACGACGGGCGAGGAGTTCACGGATGAGAAAATTCGACTACGCCGCCAGCTCCACCGGGCTGCTGACCCCCGAAATCGTCCAGATGGTGGGAAGGCTCCACGAGTACAAGGGCAGGCAGGACCTCTTCCTGGAAGCCAACGCCGACGAGCTGAAAACGCTCCTCGGCGTCGCCCGGGTCCAAAGCGTCGACTCCTCGAACCGGATCGAGGGGATTTACACGAGCGACAAGCGCCTAAGAGAGCTCGCCTTGCAGAAAACGACGCCGCGCAGCCGCTCCGAGCAGGAAATCGCCGGCTACCGCGAGGTGTTGTCCTACATCCACGAAAGCCACGACCACATCGCGCCGACGCCGGGCATCATCCTGCAGATGCACAGGGACATGTTCTCGTTTTCGGGGACCTCCGCAAAAGGCAAGTTCAAAGACTCGGACAACATCATCGCCGAAATCGACGCGCAAGGCCGGCGCAGAACCCGGTTCACCCCCGTCCAAGCGCACCTGACAGCGCAGGCCATCGACGGGCTTTGCGGGAACCTCTCGGAATGCTGGAAAGACGGCAACATCGACAAGCTGCTGCTCGTTGCACTGTTTGTGCTCGATTTTCTATGCATCCACCCGTTCAACGACGGCAACGGGCGCATGAGCCGCCTGCTCACGCTGCTGCTGCTCTACAAGGCGGGATACGCCGTCGGAAAATATATCAGCATAGAGAGGCTGATCGAGGGCAGCAAGGAGACCTACTACGAGGCGCTTGAGGCAAGCTCTGCCGGCTGGCACGAAAACGCCAACGACTACGCGCCGTTCGTGCGCTACTACCTTGGCGTGCTGTTGAAGGCATATGGTGAATTTGAAGACCGCGTCGGGCACCTGAGCAGCAAGAAGATGTCGAAGCCCGAGCGCATCGCCCGGACCATCGAGGGGCATGTGGGCGCGATAACGAAGCGGGAAATCCTGGAGCTTTGCCCAGACGTCAGCAAGACCACCGTGGAAAGGACCCTTGCAGGCCTGGTGAAAAGCGGGCGGCTGGAAAAAGTGGGGGCAGGGCCTGCGACCGCGTACGTCGCCGCGCTACCACCAGAATTTCATCAAATTCATATTGAGCACCAAAACAAATGAAGTCGTGGTAGGCATGGATATTCACGCCGACGGTGTCTCCAATTTTTCAAACCCCGACACATCCTCTATATATGGCGGCAACATCTTCTTTGCGGACGCGCACGTCGAATACGAGTCCACCTTGAACATAGAGAAAAACTTGCAAAACGGCGTTTTCGAAGATGCGCGCATCATCACCGACTCGAAAATGATAGAGCGCATCGACCCCGTCTTGCGCTCGTGGATCGAGCTGTAATTATGTTGCCCTATTCGAGCTTTCCGGGGGTCGAGCGCCATGCGGGCGAGCTTTCCGTTGCGCTCGACGCAGGCGATCTGGCCGGGCGCCTCGAAAACGCCAACACGCGAAACGTGCATTTCTGCCTCGTCGACTTGTGGGGAGAGGTAGACAAGCTCGTGCGCGCCGCCGAAAGCGACCCACACGGCGAGGCCGTGCGAAAGCAACTCGAATCGACGTGCAAGATGCTGTATGTGGTTGAACACCACGAGCAGACGACACCCGGGCTGCTCTACGAGCTGAGGGCAGCCGAGGCGATCCTTTTCGACTTCCTGTTCGGCGACAACGTATTTCGCTCGGACTCGCGCTCGGCGATGTCGTGGTTCGACCAATGGTACAAGGGCTACAACTTCCGCACGCTCGCGTGACTGCCGCCGAAACGCCTCCCGCCGGCGGCTGCCCCGGGAAGTCTGCGCGCAACTGAAAGGACGCCCGCCACGAACGAAGGCCCTGGGCAAGCCGAAGGTAAAGTTCAAGGTCAAGGAGTGGCTATCGTGAAGGTAAAATATCTGGGCACTACTTCGTTTCTCGAGCTTACGCACGACAAGGTCTACACGGTCCTCTCCATAGAAAAGGAGTGGTACCGCATTGTCGACGACAGCGGCGAAGACTACCTCTACCCGCCTGAAGAATTCGAAATCGCAGAACCTGACGATGGGACCACGCCGATAACCAACTAGCCTCCTACCGCGCGCGGAGGCGGCGCGGGGGCGGCGGGGAGCAAGCCGGCGGGGGCGGCAGGGGCGCGC
>CAVFDV010000119.1:0-5365 GCA_963621315.1 Oscillibacter sp. MSJ-31 | reverse complement strand
GCCGCCCCTACGACCGTATAGGGCGTATTTGCCGGTATGCTCTTGACCGTAAACGTCGCCGTGTCCGTCTCGCCCACATTCGGCTTGTTGAGCAAGGTGATATTGCCCGAGGTCTTGAAGGACCTGATTTTCAGGTTGTGCAGTCTATCTATGACGTCGCGTCCATACGCCATATAAGTGTCGCTAACGTTTTTCAGGTAGATGCGGTACGTCGCGGTCTTTTTGTCGGGGTCGTAATACTGCATGATCTTGCACGACTCAAGTGTGTCGATATGCGGCGTAGTAATATAACTTCCACCGCTGTCGTTTCCCGCCCAGTTAGACGTTTGACCCACGCCGTCCTTGGGGTTTTCGTCCGCGAGCACTCTGCCGGTCACATACATCGTATACGTGGCACCTGGCGCAATCTCCCCCAGATCCCAATCAATTCTGCTGCCGTCGTTTGCGACCACGGGTTTACTTCCCCGCTCCACGCCACTGCTGTCTTTTGCCCGTGAAGCCTTTTGCAAGCGGAGGGCGGTTTTGGCTTCATCGCGTATGCGTGTTGCATTATTTCCTGCAGGAATTGTGTACTCGGATTCGTTGTGAACGGTTATCTTGTAATAAATCCAATCGCCAACTTCCACACGATAATCGTTTTGGTTGTTGGTGGGGATTTCCGCTCCATCATCATCGGGTCGGGTGACGCGTGTTTTCGTAAATGTAAGGAGCTGGTCATCCGTAAGAAGGATATTATTGTAATTGCCCCTCAACACCGCATCTGGATTCGAGAGCGACTCATCTACCAGAAAAGTTACATACCATTTCACTTGGACGCCGACGTCAAGCCATGAGACGCTCATGCTCGTGCGGGTTTCGCCTCGCTCTTTCGACTTCGTAAAGCCATCTACTCTGTAGAACATTTTCCCGTTCTTGTCTTTTTGCGTTTTGGCATCAGAAAACTCGCGGCCGCTTGAATACGTCCACTCCACCGCAGGATCTGAAAAAGCGGTAAGCGGTTCATTCCCCGACGATTTTGGAAACTCTTCGCAATAAAACGTCACGTCGTCCTGTCCGCTGAAAACGTCTTCAAAAGAAACGTTGCCATACCTGACGGCCAAACTGTTGTTCTTCGCCCAGATGCTGTATCTATAGCCAATTACTTTGCTGGGGTTGTCGGGTGCTGTAACAACGCTGTCGAGCACCTTCTTTTTTTCAAGCTGCTCTGTTCCCGTCGGGGAAAAGTAAATGCGCTGGTAGTAGGTTGGGTTGCCTGCTGCCACGGCAGCGCTCAAAGGCTCCGCCAAGTCAACTAGGTCCTTTATCCCTTTATTTACGTTGGTGTGCCCTGTTGGCTCAAAATATTGGCGTATCGGATCGCCGTCAGATTCCTTAGATATAACTGCGGAGCCATACATAGCATGACCCTGCCACTCGCAGCTTGTCCCCTTCTCTACCTTGTCTTGTCCCGGGCCGCCCGTTATATGGTCTTCTGCATTCAGCATGCTGACTACATTTGGAAAATCACCATCATGGCAATCAAAATCGGTGTTCACCTCTGACGTAGAGCCCATGCCTGTCGTGTTACTCGAGTTGGACGGAAGCACATACAGTCCCTTCTGTTTGCCATACGTCGCTCCCACCTTATGGTCAGCCAGACTTGTTCCAGAGCCATATGCATCTGGCAAACTCATTCCCAGACCCATACCAGACGATGCAAGGGCGTCCTTCACCTCCTTCGTTCCATCATCCCTTGTTACTTCCGCGTTTATTGACAACTTCTTCCATGCCCAATGTTTGTCATCAACCTTTTCGTAGGGGATCGTTGCCATATACGCCCTAAGAACATCGCTGTTGTCAAAATACATGTTCCCGGTAACATACGATTCGTTTTTCGTGTCACCACGATTCGCATTGACATCATTGCCGTACGCGCTCACGACCGTCTCGCCACCCATGACATACGCATTTGTAAATGTATGTCCTTGTCCATCTACACCGCCTCCAACTTCGGCACCCGTATCTGAACCTCCCGCGCCAATACCAGGCGAGGCCGCACCGCCTACAGCAAAAACTTGCGAACCGTTATAAAAATACAGGCCGTCAACCCAGCCTCGATTGCCCGCACCAATGCCGGCGCACGTCTCTCCGCCCTTGGCGTACACCCATGCATTGTCAAAGCGCAAATTGCTGGCCTTCGCCCCCTGGCCGCAATTCGAGCCAATGCCAGCCGTATGATTGCCAGAGCTTGCATTAATCGTGCAGTCTTTAAACAAGATATTCGTGCAGCAGGCAAACTCGACGCTGTCCGTTCTAAGGTCACCGCTGGCCGTCTTCAAATCGGGGCGCATCTCCTCTTTCGCCCGATTAAACTGATCATCACTCAAGTAATATCTGGTGCCATTGATCTCATAACCCTCTTCATGAGCCGTAATCAAAGCGTTCGTAAGATCTGGCTTGCCGCCGTAGGAGGCGCCGATGGCCATTTCGTGCCAACCGTTTCCACTGGCTTTGAGAATCGCGTTTTCGTTTACCTTCCCCGTCTTTGAGCTCGCCGCCAGACCGTCGGCGGCGGTAATCGTCAAACTACCGTCATTGCCCGATTTCTCGAGAGCCGCCGCCACCGCAGAAGATCCGTCGGAGTCGTTGGGGTTTCCAGATCTGGCTGTCAGGCTGTTCTCGCCAATCAGTTTGATCGTGGTGTTTTGCGCCCGGGACACATCTATGCAGGAGGGATATTTGGCAACTTGGCTTTCATCCAAATTGCTGCTCTTATTTATCCAATAGGCTTCATGGTCGCCATCTTCGTTGACTGCCCGGGACACTCTGCCAGACGCTACGTTGCTAAAATACCAATAAATACGGTTGGTCTCCATCTCAACGCCGTTTAATGTAAGCGTCGCACCAGTCACCCCTTGTTCGACACATACACCATACTCTGTAGTCCTCCCGGAAAGCTCGACGTCCATGCTGTCACTGACTTTTGTATAGTAACCACCATATGCAATGGGTATTTTCTCAACAATTTGGTGCTTATGCGATGCGTCGTCGCACTCCTCCTCGGTCCACCCCTCCTCTCCGTAATGAGGCGCACTGTCATGGGTTTCATAGTTAGTTTTCTCAAACAGCTCAACCGTTCCACGGTGGTAAATATAGGTTCCCGCACCTTCGCCGTTGTAGCCCGCTTGGGAAATAACGAGGTCGCCATCCAGCGTCCCAAGGTCGCGAGAATATCCCGCGGCATTGGCGGGCTGCAGGTTGCCCGTAGCCCACAGGATGGCGGGGATGGCAAGGGCGGCGCACACGAGTGCCATGCCCGTCGCGAGCAGGCGGCGCTTGCGCTTCGAGGAGCGGCGCGCCGCTGCCGTCGCCGCGCTCGTGCCGGCCGCCGCCGCCCGGGCCGCGCGCCTGCGCGTCGCCCGGGTACCCGCGCATGCGCCCTTCATGCCAGCACCCGCGCCGGCACCCATGCCCTGCACAGCATCCATGCCAGACGCAACAGGCGAGGTCATGCCCGCACCGGGCACACCGGCGCCGGGCGCACCGGTGCCCACGTATGCCGCAGCACCGCCCACGACGGGCGCATCCGCGCCCATCGCGCACCTACGCGGGGTGGGCACGCCCGCATGCGCTGCGCGCACGCGACCCTCCCCCTGCGGTGTCGTGTTTTCCTGCGCGCGTCCGTGTCCATGACCTGCTGTCCGGCGCTGCATGACGTCCTCCTCTTGCCAAAGCCACGCGCCTTGGCGCCGCCCGCCCTTGCCGTGCGGGCGCCGCGCATGCGCGCGCCTCAAACCAACCGTCCCGAACAGGCCTTTCCGCCCGCCGCGCGAAACCCTCGCGCGGCGTGCGGCCAAAGCCGCCCCCACGGGCGCCCAAAAGCACACGTGGGCACAGTACCCCCTGTTCAAGTAACCCCCGATTCTAGTGAAGGGGCGCGCCCGCGTCAAGTTCGCGCACGTCAACCCCTCCACCCCGCCAACCCCAGCGCCAAGCGCCCGACACCGAGCGCAGCGAAGTCCCTTTGAATTTGCGCGATTTTGCTCCTGCGGGTAAGATAGGTGCCGACGGCAGCCCACGGTGGCTACTGGGCAGCGCCGTTTTGATTGAGAAAAGGTCGCTTCTAGCGGCCTTTCCTTTTATCGCCGCGATCGCCGTCCCGCGCTGTGGACGAGAACCCCGCCACCGCCGCTGCGAACCCGACCAGAGCGGTCAAGAACTTCACGACTTCAATAGCGAAATCCATCGGGCAACTCACCTCCTTTCTTGCATGGAGGCGCTGCCAGCACGTGGGACTTGACGTCGCCGACACCCGCCTTCATCTTAGCGGATGGCGCGGACAAGGCAGGCGCAACGTCCCAAAACGCCACATGCGAGACCTGATCCCGCACGCATGTGATGATAAAATGCACGCACGATTTGACGGCAACGGAGGCATTGTGAAAATCATATCCTCAAAAACCTTGCGAAACGACTACACAGCAGTAGCGGCCGAGGCGCATGCAAGCGGCAAACCGCTCTTCGTAACGCGCAATGGCGCCGCGGACATCGTCGTCATGAGCCAGGAGGCCTTCGACGCACGCGAGGCGGCGCTCGACGAGCGGGCGGCGGTCCTCGAGGCGGAAGGCCGCTACCGGGACACGGGCGTGTCCTACTCCCTCGACGAGGTCCGTTCAATGCTACGGGCTGCGCGCAAGGCATCCGGCATCCCCGCGTAGGCGCACGCCTCGTTCGTGCGGGGCGGCGGAAACGGAGGGGATGCCGAGCGCCTCGCGCGTACATAGGCGGGGCGCCGCCGCCGCTAGGTGGCAAGAAAACTTTCCGCAGGGCGCGTTCGACTATGCGCGCGATGCAAGGCGGTATTTCTGGTTCCGGCTGTTCGGCTTGTCCGGGATGGTCATCTCCACCAAGCCTGCGCTCAAAGCGGGATTCAGGTAGTTTTTCCTGAACGTGGGCCTATGAGACAGCCCTAGGCTGTCCATTATCTCGAGCGCCGCGAGCTCTTCTCCGTCCAAGACCTCCAGAAGTTTCGCGACTTGGTCGCCAACTTGGTCGCCGACTTGGTCGCCGACTTGGTCGGTTGCCCCGCTTCTGCCGTATTTCATGTTCGTCAAGACGACGCGAAACACACCACCCTCGCTCTCGAAGCGGGGCTTGAAATCCGGCTTATAGGCCTTCTCCGCCGCAGTGGCAAAGCATATCTCGCGAAGGCCGCTGCCCCTGCGCTCCATCAGGCTCATGCGTCCGAATACGTCCGCCACGACAGGGTTTCGCCTATGGGGTTTTCGTCGGCTTTCGTTGCTTTTCGTTTATCAACCCATTTCCGTTTTGATTTGCGCGATTTTGCTCCTGCGGGTAAGATAGGTGCCGACGGCAGCCCACGGTG
>CAVFDV010000118.1:0-5405 GCA_963621315.1 Oscillibacter sp. MSJ-31 | reverse complement strand
CGTTCGCGGTGCCGATGGCCGTGTTGCCGGCCACGCGCTCGACGCTCACGCCGAGCTTCTCTATCTGGGTTTTCACGGCATCCGAGACGGCGGAGGTGCCGCCCACGACGATCACGTTCTTCACCTGCTTGGACTGGATCAGCCCCTTCGTCGCGTCGGAGAGCTTGTTCGATGCCGTCATGAGGATCGGGCAGTCGAGCAAGCCGGCAAGGCCGCTCGCGGACAGCGCGTCGTAGTAGCCGCCCGTGGTGGCCACGATTGCCCAATCGCTTTGCGACCACCCCTCGTTCACGATGGCCTTCATCGTGCCGATGGCCGTGTTGCCCGCGAGGCGCTTCCAGGCCTTCTCGCCCGGGTTCTCGGTCCACTTGGCCGTCAACGTCAGGTCGGCGCCCACGGGCGTGGAGAACTCGTAGGCCTGCTCGGCGCCATCGGCGTACCAGCCGTCGAAGCTGAAGCCGGCCCGCGTCGGGTCGGCGGGCTTGGAGACGGCGGTGTCCTTGGCGACCTTCTTTTGCGTGGCCACGGGCGCGTCCTCGTAGCCCAAATCGAAGGTGACGGTCCACGCGTCGGCCCACACCAGGCCGCCGGCCGTCTCGGAATACACGGCGGCCTTGCCGGCCTTGCCGGCCGTAGTAGTCTCCACCGGCTCGAACATCGAGGCCATGGCCGACAGCCCCTCGGCCGTCAGCCCCTCGGCCGCGACGGCGAAGGGACTGCCATTGACCTCAAGTACTTCGGCATTCAGCTTCAACGTGGAAGGCGTGGAGAAATCGGCGGCCAGCTTCAACTTGCCCGTCGCGCTGGAGATACACGCATCGGCAGTCGCGCCGCGCAGCGAGCACTCTCCGGAAAGGGAGGCGGTGCCAGCGGTTATGAAAAGGCCTTGCGAGATTTGCTCCGCGACGTCGCCCGTGGTCGAGGCGCTGACGCTGCAGCCGTCAATCGACGACTGGCCCCGCGACACCACGCCATACGCCGACGATTCATTGGTGTTCGAAGATGATGCTGTAAGGGAAGCCGACACCTTGGTGTTGGACAACGTGAGCAAGTTGGAGAAAGCGGTCTGGAGCACGCTGTAGACACCCACCGTACCGCCGGCCGCCGGGTCGGTCGTGCTCTCGGAGAGGGTCGTCGCCACCGAGCAATTCGAGAGCGTCAAGGCACCGGCGCGGCCAGCTGTTTTTTTCTCATTGCCATAATAGACGGCATACGCGTTGCTGCGATAGCTCTGGTCATCGGGCACGTTGACGTCGATCGAGATGCCGGACACCGTCACAGTACCGAGGCCGGTCACCCACAAGCCGCAGAATGATACCTTGGTGCCCAAATATTGGCCGACGAGAGTGCCACCCTCCTGAGACGAGGAAACCTCGAGCGAGGCCGGCGAATTCAAGTGCAACGCGCCCAGCGTGTGGCCGGCAAGGTCGATCTTGTACGACTCGCCGTCCGCACCGGCCGTGAATTCGGCAGTAGCCTCGGGCAGGTCGCGGGTCAACACGATCGTGGAGCCGGAAGAGGCCGCGGTCTGGGCGTCGGCGAAGGTCGCGTACGTGGACTCCCCGATCGACCAGGGGTTGGTCCCCCACTTGGCATAGAGGTCGAGGTCCGTCCGGTTCTCGATTAGCGGATACGTGTAGGCATCGCCGGCGCACCCCGGCGTCTCGTACCAGCCCTCGAACACGTAGTCCGCACGCGTCGGGGTGTTCTGCGGCTTCGGCGCAATGTAGGCGGCCCCAAACGCGATCTCGGCGTAGGGCTCGCTGGCGCCCTCGTAGTTCCAATGGTAGATGACCTTGGGGCTTTGCACTTCATCGCCGAGCGCGACGGCGGCATCCGCAGGGGTGGCCGTGGCCGCAGACGCGGCACCCCCCCCCGATGCGTTCGACGCGCCGGAGGCCGTCTCGGCGAAGGCGGCGGCCGGCACGCCGTAGGCGCCTACGAGCGCCACGCCCAGCAGCGTCGAGAGCACCTTGCCAAGCACGCCCGAACCGTGTTTCCGTTGTCGTTTCATATCCTGTCCTTTCCTTTCCTTTCCGTACCGAAAACGTGCACCATCACGGGGCGTCCTCCCCCGCAATCGCCCTTGTGCTAGCCCGTGCCGCAATGCACGGTCGCCACATTGCCGTACTGGCCCGTCGTGCCGTCGCCGCCGTTGCCCGCAGCGTCCAGGATGCCCCGAGACCCGCAGCGGTACATCGCGGAGTAGAACGAGTTGACGAACTCGTCCGAATAGCTGAAGGAGATCGACGTGCCCTGGCGCCCGCCGTACAGGCACCAGAAATACGGCGCCAGAAGGAAGCTCTCGAAGGTCCCGTCCACCCAGTTGCCCGCGACGCCGCACGGGCATGCGACGACGCCGTAGTCCTTGCCGGTGTTGAAGAAGCCGACGCTCAGGGCGCTTTTGTCGGCCTTTTCCGCCGAGCTTGCGATCTTTGCCGCCATGGAGGCGTCGCGCACCACGAGAAACGGATAGGCGTCGTCGCCCAAGAGGGCGAAGTCCGTAGAGCCCAGCCCCCCCACCCTGAAGCCCAAATCGCCGTTCCACGTGCAGAAGTTGTTGAGGTATCCGTCTTTCATGGAGTAGCGGAAGTACTCGCCGTCGGTCGGCGAGCTGCCCGTCCGCATCTTGCCGTCCCACACGGAGAGATTCGCCGCGCCGGATATCTGCATGTAGTAGCTGATGAGCAGGTAGTCGGATTTCTTGACGTTTTTCGGGTAGCGCAAGACCAGGCCCACGCCGTCGCTGATGTCTATGGCAAGGCTTCCCTGCCGCGCGCCGGGCCACGATCCGATCGGCCAGACCGAGTAGTAGTCCGAGTCGATGGCGCGGGCGCCGTATCCCGTGCTTTGGGGCACGATCGTCGCCCGCTTCGCCGTCGCCCAGGTGTCGAAGTACAGGGCGTAGCTGCGGTTCGACGAGATGGGCGCCGCCTCTTGCTGCATGCCCCCGTGGTATTTGTAGTTCCAGGACGTGCCCGTCCTCAGCACGCACGTGTACCCGCCGTTTTTCTTGAACGTGCCCTCGACGGCCTGCGTGTGCAGCTGCTGCCAGGCTTGCACGCGCTCGTTGGCGAGGGCGCCGTCGTCGGACATGCCGCGCAGCAGCTGGCCCACCGCCTTCACGTTGGCGGCAATGTCGGCGTCCAGCGCCTCCAGCATGCCCATGGGCCTCAGCTCCACCACGTGCACGCCCTTTTGCTGGAAGGTGGCGGCCACGTTTTCGCTCATCGTGCCGTATCCCGCCACCACGGCCACCGTGCCCTGCGTGAAGTCGCCGAACGCGTCCAGGATCTGGGCGACGACCGCGTCGCTCCAAGTGGCGCCGTCCTCGCCCCAGCCGTCGATGCGCTTCACCCCGTCGGTCTCGCCCGGGAAGACCTGGGCGCGCTGCGCGTCGCTCAAGTGGCCCAGCCAGCCGGCGTCCGCGCAGGCCAGCACGTTGCCGCCCGGCTTGCCGCCTATGGCCTGCACGAGGGTGGCGTTGATGCCCGCGGCGGCGATGCGCCCCACGGTGCTGGGGATGTTGCCCTGGTCCAGGTCGTCGCTGCCTATGATGGTGGGGTCCGAGCCCTTGTCCGAGCTGCCGGCGTCGTCGCCCGGGTTCCAGTCCTCGGGCGAGCTGTCGGGGTCGGCGTCGGAGCCGCTGTCGGGGGCGTTCGCGTCGTGGTCGGTGGCCGTGTCGCCGCCCGTGAAGTCGAATTTGATGCTCGAGCCCTTCTTCTCGGCGCTGGAGCTGCCGTCGAGGGCCTGGGCGCTCGATGCGCCGTTGCCCGTCGTCTTGCCGCTTTGCGCCGTCGTGTCGTCGAGGTTCAGGTCGTCTTGGCGCGTGGAGTTGGCCTGCTCGTCGGTGGTCTGGGTCTGGTCGTCGTACTTGGGGCTGTCCTCCTGCTGGCTGTCCTGGCGGTTGGAGTCGTCCAGGTGGTCGCTGATGTTGCTGTTCGACAGGGGGTTTTCCAGCGCCACGGGCGACAGCGAGTAGTCCACCTCGTATTGCAGGGGCTCGCCGATGATCTTTTGCGTGAGCACGTCGGACTCGCGGCAGCCCGCCAGGGAAAGCGGCACGACGCCGAATGCCGCGGCGCCGGCGAACAGCCCCGCCCAGCGCAAGAACCCGCGCCGCGGCATCGCCGCACCCGCCGTTGCTCGGGATGCACGATCTTCAGCGCAGCTCAAGGACGTCGACGACGCGGCTTCAGCTGCCGCGCCCCCACTCGACGCGCCGCGCTCGACGCGCGCGGGGTTTTCGATGCGCGCGGTGCTCTCGACCCGCGCAGCGCCTTCGGCGCACGCGGCGCCCGCGGCGCGCGCGTCGTCGTGCGCGGCGCGGGCGCGTGCGGTATTCACGCTGTCGTCTTCCGGCGCATCGCCTTTGCCAAAAAGCAGCAAGCGCGCATCCCCTTTCAACATCCACATCCATCCAAGCCCGCCCGCGCGAAAACCCGCGCGCGGCTCAGGTCCCACATGCCTTGTGCTACCTCTTATGCCGAGCGACCGAAGCCGCGCGCATTGCCCGCCGCCCCAATCATTCGGTTCCGAGTATTGTTTTGTACTCCTTTTATTTCCTTGTTAGCCTAACATCAAAAAGATTTTTTCAAAATTCCCGCAAAAATCCCCGCCCCCGCCTTGCCCTAAAACCGAACCGGCGCCCGGCACGAGCCAGTTGATAAAACGGACGACAGATGGTAGGCTGCGGCGCGATGGGCCCGGGATGACCGCTGATGCAAGTCACCGGGCCTAAACATTTCTTTTGGAAGCACCCTGCGCGCGTCGGGCGAGCAAGACGGGGATGCCGCTTCTTCTTTCCCGCCCGCACCCCATCCCTTGCGTCCCATCGGTTATATTGGTTGCCGGCCTATCGGCGTGAAAAGGATGCCTTATGAGCGACTACGGTTTCAGTGTCAAGAGTCTCGATTTCAGCAATTACCGGAAGTTCGACTCTCTCCATATCGACTTCTCCGCCCCCGACGGTTCCGCCGATTGCCTGAATGTGATCGTCGGCAACAACGGCACCGGCAAGACAACGTTGCTTGACGGGTGCGCAATAGCCATAAGCTCCCTTCTCGCAAAGATGGAAGATTCCCAAAGCCTGAGCATTCGGAATGCCGACGCTCGCTATATCGTCGTCGAAAAAGGCTCCGTTGCCATACGGCAAAGCCAGTATCCGGTGAGCATCAAAGCGGAGGGGCTGCTCGATTCCCGCCCCTATTGCTGGACGCGCACGCTTTCTTCCGAGAAATCGAAGATAACGAGAAAGGAAGCCCGGTCCATTATCGACGCAGGTCATGCGCTACAGCAAAAAGTCTCCTCGGGAAGCAACGTCGTTTTGCCGGTCTTGGCATACTACGATGCGAACCGCTTTGCCGGCAAGGCAGCCGGCGTGTCCTTGCCGACTGATTCCAAGT